>JBBQBQ010000022.1:0-22565 GCA_038317685.1 Desulfuromonadales bacterium
CAGCCATTGGGGGATCACGGTCCTGGCCGGGGTCAAACTATCGCCGGCCTTTAATCTGGCCTGGCTTTACCCGCGCCTGGTTTGGGGGGGGATCTGGGGACTCTGCCTCTACCCGTTTGTAGTCCGCCCCCGCAACCGCCGCCACTGGGTGCGCAAGGGGCTCTGGATCAGCCTGCTGCCGACCCTCTGCCAACTACTCTACATCTTCCCCTACCACACCCCCTACGGCAACTTCGGCTTCGGCCTCGGGACCCTCACCCCGTTCTTCGTCCTTGCCTTCAATTTCGTCTGGGGTTTTGCAACCGGCCTCTGCACCCGCCTGCTCTGGGGCCGCGGGTGATCTGGAGGCTCCTGGCAGCAACGCTGCCGGCACTCCTGCTCTGGGTCGGAGTGGCGGCCGCCGCCACCGGCCGGGTCACCTGGATCGATGACGGCGACACCCTGCAGGTCGCCGGTCTCGGTTCGGTGCGCCTGCTCGGCATCGACGCCCCGGAGCACACGCCCTCCGAACGCGACAACTTCCTGCTGCGCCAGGGGGTCCCGGAGCCGACCCTGCGCCGCATCTCCGCCGCGGCCCGCGCCTTCAACATCGCCACCGTCAAGGGCCGCGAGGTCACCCTCAGTTACGACGGCGAGACCCGCGACCGCCACGGCCGCACTCTCGCCTACGTCTTCCTGCCCGACGGCCGCCTCCTCAATCGGCTCCTGCTCGAGAAGGGCTACGCCGTCGTCTACCGCCGCTTCGCCTTCTCCCGCAAGGACGAGTTCCTCGCCGCCGAGGCCGCGGCGCGGCAGCAGAAGGTGGGAGTTTGGGCGAAGTAAGGCAATTATCTGTCCTCCAAGGCTGCTTGGGTTGATCCCTTTCACCAAGGGGAGGGTCTCGATTTAGGTCCGGTGCAGCGGCCAGGCAATCTTCGCTCGGCAATCGGACTTTCCCAACCATCGCAACGCCAAGCTGTGCCCCGGGACAGTTTCAGCCCCGAACTCTTCTGAAGACAGGAGCACCCATGGATTCCATCTTCCGTTGCCGCTTCATCCTGACCGCACTCTGGTTGTTGATAGGGACGCAAGCGCTTTGGGCCGCCGGTTTAACGCGCTCGCCGCTTCAATCCGTCACCGTCGAAAAGAAGACCGTGCCGCCGACCCAGCTTCACCCCGCCTCGGCGGGGAGCCGCGCGCTGTCGCCGACCGTGACACCCGATCTGCTGGTCCAGTCGGCCCAGTGGTCCGCGCCGCCTGCGGCCGGGCAGAAACTGGGACTGAGCAGCATCCTCAATATCGCCATTCGCAATGCCGGCACCGCCCCTGCGGCGGCGACCCAAATCCAAATTCGCTGCGAAGCCCTTGCCGGCGGCCCTTGCCCGGCCGGCCTGAGCGACTCGCTGCCCGTCCCGCAGCTGGCGGCGAATCAGTCGCATGGCATGGCCTGGCCGGCCATGAGTTCTTCGGCGTGGACGGCCGGGAAATATCGGCTGGCGCTCACCATTGATCCCCAGAATCAGGTGCCTGAAAGCAATGACCTGAACAACCGGCTGACCCTGAACGTGGATATTGCGGCGCCGGTACCGGCGGTAATTGTGCCGAGCCCCGTCAAGATCGAGGCCAAAACCCAACAACCGTCGGCGGAGTCGTTTTCGCCCGGAGCCGGGAATAACCGGCGTGGCGCCATCCAGCCGGCGGCGCCTTCGACCGCGGCCTTCGGACAGATCGTCCCGATGGATGTCGCGATTCAGTCGCTGCGTCATGAGCCGCAAGACCCCCGCCTTGACGAATCGGTCAAATTGCTGGCCCGTATCGAAAACCGGACCGACCAGATAACCTATCCGTGGATTTATGCGCGCTGCAAGCCGCTGGATGGGGGGACCTGTCCAGGCGGGGGACCCGGCCGGGAGGTTGTCGATTCCTCCAGGGAGCGCCTGCTGGGCAATGAAGCTCAGGACGTCACGATTTTGCCACGGGGCGGCTTCAAAGGGACCGGACGCTTTTTGATCTCCGTGGCCAAGGATGCTGTTTTTTCCAAAGGCCTGCTCATCGACATGGTGCACGTTTCCCCGCCGGAAGATGTCAATCCGGCCATACGTCAGCTCTGCTACGACCTCTCCGGAAATGAACCTTGCGCCAGGATGGTGGAAACCGCGGGGCAGGTAAAGAGCATGAAAATCGAAGCAAGAGGCGCTGGCTTCAACGCGGAGACCAAGCTGTTCTGCCGTTACAACGGGACCGGCGGCAAAACCACCGACCTGGGTGCGAAATTTTCCGGGGGACCGAGCGCCGGCAGCCTCCGCGCCGTAGTGCCGGAAAACGTGGTGACCATCTTCGGCCAGTATCTGATCTGGGCCAAAAATGCCGACGGCAAGGAAAGCAATTCCGAACCTCTGGAGATCGTCCAGCCTGGGAAACCGCCGCAGATTTTCGCCTGGGATCCCAGAACCATCTCCACCTGGTCGCGTCTGGACAATCATCAGCCCACCCTTTATGTCAGGTTGAAATTCCAGGGGAAAAACCTCGGTCCGCTGACCGATGTCTGGGTGGACCCTTCCCCGGTTGCCCCGGATCTCAAAGCCAAAGTCGATGATGATGTGGTCCCCGTTGATAGCCAACTCGTCGTCAGGTTGACAACGGTTCGCCCCACCGATGGCGAAATCAAGCTTTGGATTTACAACAAACACCCGGACGGCAAGACCGATACCCGCAACCAGGCCCAATGGTTCAAGATCCCGGTGAAGCTGGAGCTGGTTCCCCTGCCCCCGCCGGCCCTGGTGACCCCCAAGGAAGGGGAGAGCTATGTTGCCCGGGATGTGGAGCTCACCTTTCAGGGGCAGATGCCTTATGTGCTCGATCTTCAGTGGCAGCAGTTGGCGGGGCCGGTCTGGTTGCCGGTGAAGGTCGTAGAGCAGTTCGATACCGGGGGCGGCAGCCAAAGAAAGCTGACGGTCAAGCGGAACCTTCTGCCCAACGACGGCACCTATCGCCTCCGGGCCCGGGTTTCGCCGGACGATGACGACAACTTCGGCCGGGATTACGTCTGGGGCGAGTGGCGGAGGTTTGACTTCAAGAAAAACTGACCGTCCGACCCATTGGTCCCCCCGGACTTGACCCCGGGGAGGAAATCGAATCAACCACGCAACCAGCGCGGGATCTCGATCTTGAACACAGTGGAGGTCCTCACCGCCAAGGTCCGGGCGCGGCTCAGTCAAGTCGGACTTTGGGCCAAACAGGACTCCGTGCAGGCGAGTTGAATTCTGTGCCGACGAAGGAATAGGACTTGAATAGGAGGGGAACGGATCCTTTCTCTGTTCTCATCACCGCTGTTATCGCATCCCGCAGGAGGTGCTCATGACCCCTTTCAATAGAAGTCTTCTGCTCCTTCTGTTCTTCAGTTGTTTATTCGCCGGCGAACTCTCCGCAACGGAAAAGTTTGCCGAAAAAACCGGTCAGGAGTGCCTGGTCTGCCATGTCGACCCGGCGGGGGGCGGCGAATTGACAACCGCGGGTCAGGGCTATGCTCTCTCCCTGGGGTCCGAAGCTGCGGTCGCCGCGCCCTCGGGATCATCGGCGCTGTCTCACGGATTCCGGTTGCTGGTCGGCTATCTGCACATCCTGTTCGGGATCTTCTGGTTCGGCACGATTCTCTACGTTCACCTGATTCTCAAACCGGGCTATGCCTCGCAAGGCCTGCCGCGCGGCGAAGTCAAGCTTGGGCTGATTTCGATTCTCGTCATGGGGGTTACCGGGGCGATTTTGGTTGCCTACCGCATCCCTGACGCCGGCATGCTGATCGGCACCCGGTTCGGGATCTTGCTGCTGATCAAAATCGTTCTTTATCTGATCATGGCCGGCTCCGCGCTACTGGTCGTCCTGGTCGTCGGTCCGCGCCTGCGTCGGAAGCATTCCGCAGCAAAAACTTCGGAGGCAGGCGATCTTTCGTTGCAGGAACTGGCCCTCTTTGACGGCCAGGAAGGACGCAAAGCCTACATCGCTTACCAGGGTGCCATCTACGATGTGACCGATAGTTCGAAATGGAGAGCCGGCACCCATATGGGGCGGCATAACTCGGGGGGAGATTTGACCGGACAGCTCCTGCAAGCGCCGCACGGAGGGGAGCTGGTTCAGGCGATGCGAAAAATCGGCAAGCTGCGCGGGGATGAACCCGCCGGGCTAACCCCGCCGCAAAAACTTTTTTATGTCATGGCCTACATGAACCTGGCGTTCGTTTACCTGATTATCCTGATCCTGGCCTGCTGGAAGTGGTGGTAGGGTGCTGGTGTTGGTGCTGGGTCGGACCCGGCTCCATGCCTTGAGATAGAAGAAAAAAAGCGGGTGCCCTCACCGGGCCGCCCGCTTTTTTTGAGGCGCTGCCGGCCCTTCAATCAGCGGGTCTGGACCGCACGTAATTCAGCGTCCCGCCCTCCATCAGGTGTCCCCGCTGCCGCTCCGAGACCTCCAGGATGGTGATGATACGCCGACCGTCGACCTCCACCGGGATCTCGCTATCCCCAGCCTGCAGGCGCCGCCGGATCTCCGGAAAAACGATCCGCTGCCCTTTCTCCAGCCACTGGTAATCGTCGGGGTCCTGGAACGTCAGAGGGAGGATGCCGAAGTTGCAAAGGTTGGCCTTGTGGATGCGGGCAAAGCTCTTGACGAGCTTGGCCCGGACCCCCAGATAACGCGGTGCCAGGGCGGCGTGTTCGCGGCTCGACCCCTGCCCGTAATTCTCCCCGCCGATCACCACCACATCCCCCTTCTCCAGGCATTCCTTGTGGAAATCGGGGTTAAGCTGATAGTAGACAAATTCGCTGATGGCGCCGATGTTGGAGCGCAGCGGCAGGACCTTGTTGCCGGCCGGCATGATGGTATCAGTGGAGATGTTGTCGCCGACTTTGAGGATCACTTCGGCCGTCAAGGTCTCCGGCAGGGGGGCGAAGTCGGGGAGGGGCTTGATGTTCGGCCCGCGGACCACCTCGCCGCTGCGCAGAGCCTCGTCGGGAAAGATGATCGACGATTCGTCGACCAGGTACTTTTCCGGATCGGCGATGCGCGGGTAGACCATCTCCCTGCCTAGATCCCGCGGGTCGGTGATAACCCCTTTCAGGGAGGCTGCGGCGGCGGTCTCCGGCGAGCAGAGGTAGACCTGGTCGTCCTTGGTCCCGGAGCGACCCGGGAAGTTGCGGGGGAAGGTGCGCAGGCTGACCTGTCCGGTCCCGGGAGCCTGACCCATGCCGATGCACCCCAGGCATCCCGATTGGTGGATGCGGGCTCCTGCGAGGAGCAGCGGCATCACGCCGCCCTGATCGGCAATATTCTCAAGCACCTGGCGGCTGCCGGGGTTGATGTGGAAGGAGACGTCGGGGTGGGCGTGGCGGCCCTCGACGATGCGGGCCACGACCATCAGGTCGCGGAAGGAGGAGTTGACCGACGAGCCGACGATCGTCTGGTCGACCTTGATCCCGGCAACCTCGGCCATCCGCTTGACGTTCCCCGGCGAAGTCGGGCAGGCGATCAGCGGCTCGACCGCGGCCAGATCGATCTCGGCCTCCTCGTCATAGCTGCAGCCGGGGTCGGCGACAAGTTCCCGCCAGGCGTCGCCCCGCCCCTGTGCAGCCAGATAGTGGCGGGTGCGCTCGTCGGAAGGGAAGATGCTGGTGGTGGCACCGAGTTCGGTCCCCATGTTGCCGATCGTTTCCCGGTCGGTGGCGGAGAGGGTCGCCACTCCCGGGCCGTAGTACTCGAGAATCTGGCCGACGCACCCTTTGACATCAAAACGACGCAGCAGCTCCAAGATCACGTCCTTGGCGCTGACCCAGTCGGAGAGCCGGCCGGTCAGTCTGACCCCGAGAACCCCGGGGCAGGGGAAGTGGTAGGGATGACCGGCCATCGCCAGGGCCACGTCGAGCCCGCCCGCGCCGATCGCCAGCATCGACACCCCGGCGGCTCCCGGGGTATGGCTGTCGGAGCCGATCATCGTCAGTCCCGGGCGGCCGAAGCGCTCCATGTGAACCTGGTGGGAGACGCCGTTGCCGGGACGGGAGAAGTGGATGCCGTAACGGCCGCAGGCGGTCTGCAGGTACTTGTGATCGTCGGCATTTTTGTTGTCGGTCTGCAGCAGGTTGTGATCGACATACTGGGCGGCGAGATCAACCTTGACCCGGTCGAGTCCCAGGGCTTCGAATTCAAGCATCGCCATGGTGCCGGTGGCGTCTTGCAGCAGGGTTTGGTCGATTTTGATGGCGATCTCCTCGCCGGGGCTCAGGCTCCCCTCGACGAGATGCGCTTCGATTATCTTCTGGGTCAGGTTTCGGGCCATGTCATTCCCCCTTTCGCTGAGATTCACCTACATTCTAGCAAAGCTCAGGAGCTCGCAACCACTTGGCCAAAGATGCTGTCCTTTCAGTGCGCCCCGGCCAAGAGCTTCTGCAACACGAAATTGAGGATGCCGCCGTTGACGAAGTATTGGATCTCGTTGCCGGTATCGAGACGGCTGCGCACCTGTGCCTCGTCCCGACGACCGTCGCTCCGGGCGATACGGAGGGTCAGTTCCTGCCCCGGCTGCAGCGCTTCCCCCGCCCCCGACAGATCGAAGGTCTCGCTGCCGTCCAGGCCCAGGGTCTTGCGATTGACGCCGTCGACAAACTGCAGCGGCAGCACCCCCATGCCGATCAGGTTGGAGCGGTGAATCCGCTCGAAGCTTTCGGCAAGCACCACCTTCACCCCGAGAAGAAGCGTCCCTTTGGCCGCCCAGTCCCGGCTCGAACCGGTGCCGTATTCCTTGCCGGCGACAATCAGCAGCGGCACCCCCTCCCGTTGATAACGCTGCGCCGCGTCGAAGATCGTCATTTCCGCCCCGCCCGGCAGATGCCGGGTAAAGCCCCCTTCGCGTCCGCCGGCCAGTTCATTCTTCAGACGAATATTGGCGAAGGTGCCGCGCATCATGACCTCGTGGTTGCCGCGTCGGGAGCCGTAGGAGTTGAAGTCTGCCGGAGCGACGCCGTGTTCCTGCAGATACAGGCCGGCAGGACTGTCGGCGCGGATCGAACCGGCCGGAGAGATGTGATCGGTGGTAATCGAATCGCCGAGCAGAGCCAGGATGCGCCCCCCCTCAAACCCCGGCAGCACCGCCGGGGCCGAGGGGCGCAGGTCGAAGAAGGAAGGCTCCCGGACATAGGTCGAATCCGGATCCCAGGCATAGGTCTCCCCCTCCGGAACCGGCAGCGCCCGCCAGCTCGGCTCACCGTGAAAGACATCGGCATACTTGGCTTTGAACATCCCGGAGGAGACGGCCTTGGCCAGGTCCGCGATCTCGGCATTGCTCGGCCAGATCTCCCGGAGATAGATCGGCCGGCCATCGCGGCCGGTGCCGAGGGGCTCTTTGGAAAAATCGATGCGGGTGGTCCCTGCCAACGCATAAGCGACCACCAAGGGCGGGGAGGCAAGCCAGGAATGTTTGGTCTGAGGGTGAATGCGCCCCTCGAAGTTGCGGTTGCCGGAGAGGACCGCGCCGACCGTCAACCTGCCGGCTTCAATGGCCGCGGCGATGGGCGCGTTCAAGGGGCCGGAATTGCCGATACAGGTGGTGCACCCGTAGCCGACCAACTGGAAACCGAGACGGTCGAGGTAGGGCTGCAGGCCGGTCTTTTGCAGGTAGTCGCTGACCACCTTGGAACCGGGAGCGAGAGAGGTCTTGACCCAGGGCTTCTGTTCCAAACCGAGTTCGACGGCTTTTTTGGCCAGCAGCCCGGCGCCGATCATCACCGCCGGGTTGGAGGTATTGGTGCAGGAGGTGATCGCGGCGATGACGACGTCCCCAGAAGCGATGGAATAATCCGTCCCTTGAACAGCAACTGACTTGTCTGCTTCCCCTGCCGGCAGAGCGGCCTCGGTGGCCGCCTTCAAGCAGTCGAGATCGACCCGGTCCTGGGGACGCTTCGGGCCGGCGAGGCTCGGCTTGACGGTGGCGAGGTCGAGTTCCAGCAGGTCGGTAAAGACCGGGTCGGGAAGCTCGTCGCTGCGCCACAACCCCTGGGCTTGGGCATAGCCCTCGACCAAGGCCACGGTCTGCGCGTCGCGTCCGGTCAACGCCAGGTAATCGAGGGTCACCCGGTCGATGGGAAAGAAGCCGCAGGTGGCGCCGTATTCGGGGGCCATATTGCCGAGCGTCGCCCGGTCGGCCAGGGGGAGTTGCGACAAGCCGGGGCCGCAGAACTCCACAAACTTGCCGACCACGCCGAACCGACGCAGCATCTCGGTCACCGTCAGCACCAGGTCGGTGGCGGTCACCCCCTCCCGCAGCCGGCCGTGGAAGCGGACCCCGACCACCTCGGGGATGACCATTGAAATCGGCTGGCCGAGCATCGCCGCTTCGGCCTCGATCCCGCCGACCCCCCAGCCCAGGACCGCCAGCCCGTTGATCATGGTGGTGTGGCTGTCGGTGCCGACCAGAGTGTCCGGGTAGGCGATGTGCTTCCCTTCCCACTCCTCGCTCCAGACGGTGCGCCCGAGATACTCGAGGTTGACCTGGTGGCAGATGCCGGTGCCGGGGGGAACGACGCGAAAATTGTCGAAGGCGAGTTGCCCCCAGCGCAAAAAGGCGTACCGCTCGCGGTTGCGCGCCATCTCCTTTTCAACGTTGGCCTGGAAGGCCTCGGGACTGGCATAGCGATCGACCGTCACCGAGTGATCGATGACCAGATCGACGGGGATCCGCGGGTTGATCCGGCGCGGGTCGCCGCCGGCCCGCCTGACCGCATCGCGCATCGCCGCCAGATCGACCACCGCCGGCACCCCGGTAAAGTCCTGCATCAGCACCCGCGCCGGGGAGAAGGCAATTTCATGGTCGGATTTTCGGGTCTGCAGCCAGCCGGCCAAGGCCCGGATGTCCTTCGCCGTGACCGCCGCGCCGTCTTCATGCCGCAGCAGATTCTCCAGCAGGACTTTGAGGGAGAAGGGGAGCCGATTGATCGGGCCGAGGCCTGCCGCAGAGGCCCCCGGCAGACTGAAATAGCCATATTCGCGACCACCCAGCTCCAGGGAGTGGCGGACCTTGAAACTGTCGAGAGACCGGGTTTTCATCGTCATTCTCCTTCTGTGTTCCGGAATGGTCAAAAGTCTACCAGACCCGGCGCCGGCTTCGACCAAAATCACGACTTTCCTTGCCTTGCCCGGCAACATTTGTTATCAAAGGAGCATTTCCCCCTGCGAGGTTATCCATGCAATTTGTCACTGAACTCTATCAGGAAACGTTTTTCGGCATTTCCCTCGGCCGCTACGCCGCCGCCTTCGCCATCCTTCTGGTGGCCTTGATGTTAAAAAAGGTCCTCGCCCACCTCTTTTCCAAGGTCATCTTTCCGTTTGCGGCCAAGACCGAAACCAGGTACGACGATCTCTTCCTGGCGGGGTTGCAAAAGCCGTTGGAATTGCTGGTGGTGATCATCGGCCTTTTCATCGGGGTGCAGGTCCTGCAGCTGCCGGTGAAACCGGTCGACCTGCGCCACTTCGCCCACGCGGTCCTGAAGGTCATGGTGACTTTCGACATCGCCTGGATGCTCTTCAATACCGTCTTCCTGCTGGAAGTTTACCTCGGCCAGTGGGTCGGCCGGACCGAGTCGACTCTCGACGACCACCTCCTCCCCTTTATCCGCAAAAGCCTGCGGGTCTTCATCGTCTTCATCGCCGCGCTGATGACGATCCAGAACCTCGGCTACTCGATCTCGGGGCTCCTCGCCTCCCTTGGCATCGGCGGCCTGGCGGTGGCCCTGGCCGCCAAGGATACCCTGGCCAACTTCTTCGGCTCGCTGATGATTATCCTCGACCGCCCCTTCCACATCGGCGACTGGATCAAGGCCGGCGACCTGGAAGGGACGGTGGAGGAGGTCGGCTTCCGCTCGACCAAGGTCCGCACCTTCGCCAAGACGCTGATTTCGGTCCCCAACAGCGTCATCACCAACATGGCCGTGGACAACTTCAGCCGCATGCCGCGACGCCGCATCAAGCTCAGTGTCGGCGTTACCTACGCCACCACCCCCGCCCAGATGCGCGAGGCGGTGGAAAAGATCCGCGCCCTCCTCGGCAGCCACCCGGCCATCGACCAGGAGTTCTGGCTGGTCAACTTCACCGATTTCGGCGCCTCCTCCCTCGACATCATGGTCTACTGCTTCACCCTCACCACCGTCTGGGGAGAGTACCTGGAAGCCCGGCAGGACGTCTGCCTGAAGATCATGGATATCCTCGAAGGCATGGGCATGGAGATCGCCTTCCCGAGCCGCACCGTCTATTTGCAGGGCACCGATACCGAGCCGGCAAAAAACTGATCGATCTCCCCAACTCGAAGCACCAAGGTCCAGGGCGCCTCGAACCCGCCCTGGACCTTGGTGCTTCAGCCTTTTCCCTTTTTACTTTTTACTTATTCACTCCCCCCTCCTCGACCTTCACCTCGATCTGGCGGGACTTGACTGCGGTCTTCTTCGGCAACACCACCTTCAGCACCCCCCGCTCGCAGGTGGCCCGAGTCGCATCCTGATCGACGGTGGCCGGCAGGGCGAAGGTTCGGCGGAAGACCCCGTAGCTGCGTTCGATGCGGTGATAGTTCTGCTTCTTTTCCTCGCATTCGAGCTTGCGTTCCCCGCGGATGATCAGGGTGTGATCCTCGATCTGCACCTCGATGTCCTCCATATCGACCTCGGGAACCTCCATCTTCACCACCACCTCCCGGTCATCCTCGTAGATATCGACCGGGGGCTGCCACAGACCTTCCTCGAAGCGTTCTCCGAAACTCCGCTCACGGCTCAATTCGAAGAGCCGGTTCATCTGTTCCTGCATCATCCGCAGTTCACGCAGCGGATCCCACTTGACGATGGCCATGGCCTCTGCTCCTCATCCCTTCCCTGGATAAACCGGCGACCCCGCGATTCCGCCGGGCTGAATCAGGCTGGTTCGATTCTGTCACCGAATTCGGGAGATTTCAAGTCGGCGCCGGCCCCAATCACTCCCAGCTGGCCCGCAGCGCCATCCCTCCGCACCGCTGGCCCCCTCGGCGGCACCGGCCGGGGAGCACTGCAGCTGTCCCCGGCAAAGATCGCCTCATGGGCGATCAGGCCGCTGCCCCCCCCCTCGAGGTGCTGACGCAGCGCCTGCAAACGTCTCCGGATCGTCTCCTCGGCGGCGGTCCTCAGGTCCCGTTCGCGGCGGGCCAGTTCCTCCCCGGAGGAAGAGTCGCTTACGGCGCTATGGCTCAGATCGAGTTCTCGGCGGCGCAGCAGCATGGCCTGCAGCTGGCGGTCGTATTCCTCCCCGAAAAAAAAGACTTCGGCCACCAGCGACGAAAAGCTTTTGACGCCGCGGATGTCCCTCCCATCCAGCCGGTAGGCCTCCAGAACTTCCGGTTCCAGGTCCTGGTAGTTCTGCAGCGGCATGAACATGCGCGGCAGGTACTGGAGAACCTTTTCGGCCTTTTTGCGGTGCCCGCCGATGATGACCGAGGCCCCGACCTCCCCTGCCTGGGCGCCCTTGATCCAGGGGGCGCCGGTGATACCGAAGTCGTTGAGGACCGGCAGGCAGAGGAGGACGGAGAGGGTGTTGATCGCCAGGGCGAAGCCGGCCGACGGCCCGCCGACGCTGTAGGAAGCGGACAGGAGCTGGTGGTGGATGCTGTAGCCTTCCAGATATTCGCCCAACAGCCTCGAAATATTGACCTGGGGAGCCAGGGATTGGAGATAATTCTCCACCAGGGTCAGCGCTTCCTGAGCACTCTGCCGCGTCATCTGGACCGCCAGGTCGAGTTCGGCGGCCCCCGGAGCAGCGGAAGAGACGGCGCCTGTGACGACAATCTTCTCGGTGAAAATACGGTAGACGAGGGATGAGGCGATCGGCAGCAGCACCCCGCTGGTATCGTTGGCACCGACCCCGACCACGAAGCCGACTTGCGGTTCCCTAGAGAGTTCCGTCTCCAGAAATTCGTCGAGCTGTTGTTTTCCCTTGCGGGTCGGGCTGGCCGCCAGCTGCTGGCGGGCGCTGGCCAGGTGCCAGTGGCTGACCGGGTAGCTGCCGTTCTGCTGCACCCGGCGCAGCACTTCGGCCACGGCATCGAGACGCTCCAGCAGATATTCCTCCCCGTGGCGGGCCTGGAAGACCAGCCCCGGGTCGCCGACCGCTCCTTCCAGAAGTCCGATCAGGGTTTTGTAATTGAAGCGCACGAAGCGCGCCCGCTCCTCGGCATCTCCCTGCACGGCCGTCATCAATTTACCGAGGACCTCCACCTCGGTGGAGCGCAGACTGCGCACTTTCTCGGCGAAGGCGGTGAAGTCCGCGGGGGTTTCGCACAGACCGCGGGCGGCACGGATGATCTCCTCGTAGCTGAGATTGGCCGCCAGGGGGATTTGGGCCAATTCCTTTCTGATGATGCGTTGCGCATCCTCGTCCCGCAGATGGCCGGTGACGGAGAGGACCTTGAGCCGCTTGGAGCGGATCAGCGCCGGGTCGAGAATGTCGAGACGATTGGTGGTCAGGACCGTGAAAACCCGGGAGAGGGGGGATTCGCCATCGATGATGGAGAGAAACTTGTTGGTCACCTTGTCGTAAGGGCTGCCCCCCTGCGACGAGCGGCGCGGGGCCACCGCGTCGCCTTCATCGAAGAAGACCATGCTCGGGGAGAGCATCTTGGCGATATCGTAGACCCGCTCCAGATTCTCCACCATCCCCTCGAGGGGATTGACCGGATCGGCGAGATCGCCGAGATTGACGACCAGATCCTGGACGTCCCGGTTGTCTCCCAGCCAGGCCCGCACCATGTAGGTCTTCCCGGAGCCCGGGGGACCGGTGAGGACCACCCCCTTCTCCTCGCTGACGTTGTAGTAAAGAGCGTTGTTGGCCATCTCGGAAAACTCGTTTTTGATGGCTCCGATGTACTCCTCCCAGTGGACGCCCCGGTCGAGCTGGCAGACCACCCGCTTGTAAAGGGAGCCGTGGACGTTGCGCGCCACCGCCTTGAGTGCGTCGCGAACCAGCAGCTGGTCGTCGAGGTCATGGGGATCGAAGCTGCCGCGCAGGGAGATCAGCGAATCGATCAGGCGCCGGGTGTAGGCCGGGGTGATGCGCAGGCTCCGTTCGCGGAAGACCGGGTAGAGGCGTCCCACCGTTTCGTCGAGGATCGACTCGGGAAGGAGCTGGGCATGGTCGGGGGCAATCGGGATGAAGGTGAAATTCTTGCGCCGCAGCTCCATGCGCACCACTTCGCGCAGGTTTTCCGGCTTCTCCCACAACTCGCTGATGTCGATGACCAGGCCGCGTTCGACGAAGCGCCGGTAGATGGCCGGATCGAACTGCTCCGGCTGGTCGGTGGTGGCGATCAGCAGGCAGTCGCGGCGGCCCATGGCGATCTCGTCGAGGACGATGTTCATGGCATCGACGAGGGTCGCCTGCTGGCCCTTGACGGTGCTCATCTGGTCGGGACTGCCGCACGCCGAGTGGGCCTCCTCCAGATGGCGGATGCAGGTCTTGCGCACGTCGCCCATTGCCTTGCGCAGATAGTTTCCGGGCTCGCCGGCCCAGGCGGTCTGGTAGTCATTGGGGGTGATCATGGCATAGTCGACCCACACCCCCTCCTCCTCCAGAGACGACAGCGCATGGCTGAGACGCTCCCGGAACAGGTACCTGATGATCGGCAGGCGCGACCAGAGGCGCAGGCGGTCGGCCTTGCGGCGGCGCTCGATACGCACCGCCAGCTCCGGATCGACATTCTCCAGGCTGCGCCAGAAGGGTTGGTTGGCCATGACCTCTTCCCGCTTCTCCTCCAGGTCGATGCGCGGCCGCACTTCGGTGGCGAAGATCGCCTCTTCGATGGCCTGCTTGACGGTGGCGCTTTTGCCGCTGCCGCTGCTGCCGATCACCAGCACCAGCGGCGCCCGCGGTACCGCCGGGTCTTCGGTGTACTCCTTGAGGATGTGGGCGTGGTAGAGCTTGCGGAAGATCGTCAGAAAGGGGGGGGGGACATGGCAGTCGGCGGTTTTGCGTTCGAGGAGATAGGCGCGGTACTGATAGTCGTGCCAGTCCAGTTCCCGCTGCAGGATTTTGTTCCAGGCCGCGGCCGCGTTCTGCGAGCCGGAGACCTCGAAGCGCCGCCGCCAGTCGGAGAGGTGTTCGGGATCGCGCAGAATCTGGAAGCTGCGATCCCCCGGCCTCAGCAGCCGGCGCAACCAGCTGCGCAGCAGATCGAGGGGGGTGCGGCTCGGCCGGTACTGGCGCAGCCGCCGCAGAATGAAAAGTCGGGTCTCGAAGCTCCAGCCGGCGACCAGTCCTTCGATCTGGCGGATGCGTCCCTCGGAGAGCCTGACGTAGACAGGGCTACGGGTTTTTCGGGGAGGCGCCATCGGTTTCGGACGGGACCTTTCTGGCGGCGGTCGCCGGAGTCGGCAGCACCACGGGAAGGGCGCCGCCGGCATTGTTCAGGACGAAGGTATTCTGCCCCTGCTGGTTCTTTTCGTAGGCCGCGGCCCACTTCTGCTGGTTGAGAAACTCAAAGAGAGCCGCCTCGCTCCCCCGCGGCAGTCCTACTGCTTCCCGGAACTGCCCGATCGCCTCGCTGTACGCGGCATAAAGCTTGCGGGTCCGACTCGCTTCCAGGTCGGCGGCATAGTTCTCCGCCTCGGCGATCAGTTCCCGGCGTTTTTTCTCTTCGCTCGCCTCGGCCAGCTTGTCGCCGAAGCGGGTGTCCCGCAACACGAAGGAGACAATCTCGATCCCGTACTTCTGCTCGATGGTCGGACCTCCGGCGTTGATCGAGCGCGCCTTGAGATCCCGGAAGATCTCCTCCCGGATCGTCTCCCGGTCCGAAACCAGGTCATCGACGCTGCGGCTCTGCATCACGTCCTTGACCAGACCATCGAAATCGTTCTGCAGCAGCAACTGGGGGGTCTTGTTCTCGATCCCCCAACGCTCCAGGTTGGCAATCCGGAAGGTGAGCATGGCGCTGGTCCAGAGGGCGACGTTGCCGCGGGTCATGATCCGCTGCGGCTCGGCGGCGCCTCCGAGGAAGAGTTCCTGGTTCATCAGCGGCACTTCCAACTCGATATTGGTGAAGAACGGCAGGCGGGCATGCCAGCCGACCCCGGCCACGACCCGCCGTTCCCCGGAGAGATCCTCAAGGATCACCGCATAGTTGCGGCGCACCTTGTAGATGCTCTTGGTGGCGTAAACCAGGGCCACGGCATAGTAGAGGACGATCCCCGCCAGCAGCAGCAGGAAGCCGCGCTTGAAGAGGGTCTTGAGCCGCGCCCGCTGCAGCAGGGCAAAGCGCTGGTCCGGTTCCACAGGCCTCCTCCCCGGAATATTCAATCCCGGCTCTATAACGTTTTATTATCCATTTCCTCGTCGTCTGGGCCAAGCTTTCATCCCTTGAAAAATATTACCAAGGAAACTATGTTTTACCAAATCAAAATTGTCTGGAGGTGCACCGCGTTGAAGTCCCGCCCCGCTCTGTGGTATGGTGCCGCGGTGCCCACGGGGGCCCTGCCACCACTTTCCAGGGAGAATCTCCATGCCCAGTTCCGTCTACGTCGCCGGCCTGCGCACCGGCAACCGCGAAAATCTCTTTGCCAAACTGGCCCGCCTCATCGACCTGGCCGGCATTCAAGGCATCGTCGCCCGCGGCGACCTGGTGGCCCTTAAGGTTCACTTCGGGGAGAAGGGGGGGCACGCCTACATCCGGCCGACCTTTCTGCGCACCATCGTCGATCGCGTTAAGGAATTAAAGGCCAGGCCGTTCCTTACCGACTCCTGCACCCTCTATCCCGGCGAGCGCAAGGAGGCGGTTTCAGCCCTTGCCTGCGGTATTGAAAACGGCTTCGCCTACGCGGTCGTCGGAGCCCCGCTCCTGATCTGCGACGGTCTGCGGGGCCACAACTCCCGGCGGGTTCCGATCCCCGGCGAGATCCTCCAGGACGTTGATATCGCCCTCGGCATCCTCGAAGCCGACGCCCTGATCTGCGTCTCCCATTTCAAGTGCCACGAACTGACCGGCTTCGGCGGCGCGCTGAAGAACCTCGGCATGGGCTGTTCCAGCCGCACCGGGAAGCTCGAACAGCATTCCAATGTCGCCCCCAAGGTCGCCGAAGAGTTCTGTACCGCCTGCGCCGCCTGCTTCAAAGCCTGCGCCCATGACGCCATCGCCTTCATCGAGGGGAAGGCCCGGATCGATCCCGCCCGGTGCACCGGGTGCGGCCGCTGCATCACGGTCTGCGAGGACAAGGCGATCCGGATCCAGTGGAACGAGGGCCCGCCGCTGGTCATGAAAAAGATGGCCGAATACGCCACCGGCGCCGTCCACGGCAAGACCGGCAAGACCCTCTTCATCAATTTCGTCACCCAGATCTCGCCGTCCTGCGACTGCTATGGCCATTCAGATGCCCCCATCGTTGCCGACCAGGGGATTCTGGTCAGCACCGACCCGGTGGCCCTCGATCAGGCCTGCGCCGACCTGGTCAACGCCGCACCCGGTCTCCCCGACACCGCCCTCTTAACCGGCTGGGAACCGGGAGGCGACAAGTTTCGCGGCGTCCACCCAAAGATCGATTGGGAGATTCAATTGGCCCACGCCGAAAAACTCGGGCTGGGGAGCCGCCACTATCAATTGGTCAAGCTGGAGCCGAAAGATCCCAAAGGGTGGTAAAACCACCTGCAGATAAGACGCTCGTCACCCACACTCACCACCGTATAAAGGAGTAGTACAAAATGAAGATCGGATGTTTCATGGTCGTCTTGGTGTTGTTGCTGTCATCGGTCACCCTCGCCGTCGGCGTGGAACAGAAATGGTTCAGGATTGGGCGGAACCAAGAGTATGTCACCGACTTTGCCCTCACCCCCCAGGAGGAGAAAGTCGTCAAAGTACCGGCGACCCAGAAAGAATTCATCCTCTTTCGCTCCGACACGGACGGCCTGACCCAGGAGACCCTGCAGAACGGCCCTTACCCGATCCGAATGACCGACCTCTCCAGCCGCAAATCGATCGATTCCTTTTACAGTGGGCTCGATCTGAAACCGAAGAATGGTGAAATCCAATTGAGTTTCAAAAACCTCGGGGACCGGACCTACCGGCTGGTGGTCCTCAAGATGAAGAAGCAACCCGCTCCGGCACCGGCCGGCCAGACGAAAAAGACGAATAAGTAAATTTTTTTCATGTATCTGGCGCTGATCTGCATAATGGTGCCCAGGAACCAGGCAATCATCCTTATCGCCGCCCTCCCCCTCAGCTTGGCCGCCGACTGCAGCCTCACTCAGTCTCGTGACTGCGGCTTCGGCTCCGCCAGGGCAGGTCGGCGAAACTTCCTCGCCGGTCTTCCACGACCTGCGCAGCAACCCGGTCAGCGACTTCGTCGGCCTGATCGATCCCGACCGGCCGGAGATCGTCCAACTCGCCAAGCGACTGGGAAATCCGGAAGAAGCTTAACGGTTCGTCAGTGAAACGATCAGCTTCGCCCCTTCGTCCCCCCCATACTCCCGGGTCCGCTCCAGCAGAAAATCGACGAAGGCCCGGTTGGCCCGGGACAGATAGCCGTGGCGTTTCCAGGCGATGTCGAGATCGAGATAGAGGGGCGGATCAAAGGGGACCGCCACCAGCTCGGCATCGCTCGCCACCACCATCCGCAGCAAGGTCGAGATTCCCATCCCCTCCTTGACCAGCGACTTCACCAAGGAGAAGAGGTTGGTCTCGAAGACGATCTCGGGAACCCTCCCGGTCGGCTTCAGGACCTCGAAGAGCAGCTCCCGCAGGTAGTAACCCTCCTTGAAGAAGACCAGCGGCTCACTGGTGAAGGCCGCCAGGCTGACCGAGGGTTCCGTAGCGAAGCGGTGTCCGGGCGGGACGCAGATCACCACCTCCTCACGCAGAAAGTGCCGGGACTCCAGGCTCTCCGGAACATGGTGCCCGGCGATCACCCCCATGTCGAGTTCCCCCTGACTGATCATCTTCTGGATCCGCCCCGTCCCTTCCCCGGAGACCGACAGCCGCAATTTCGGATAACGCCGGGAAAAATCACAGAGGATTCCCGGGAAGAAGTAGGAACTGAGCATCGGCGGGATGCCGACCCGCACCTCCCCCTTGCCGAGGCCGCGCAGATCGGCCATTTCGTGACGGGCGGCGGCGAGGTCGGCGAGGACCCGCTCGGCATGGACCAGGAAGATCTCCCCTTCGGCGGTCAGGGAAACCTTGCGGTCCTGCCGGTTGAACAGGATCAGTTCCAGCTCCTCCTCCAACCGGCGGATCGACATGCTGACCGCGGGCTGAGCCACCTGGAGCGCTTCCGCCGCTTTGGTAAAGTTGCGCAGGCGGGCGATGGCGACGAAACAATGCAGTTGTCGGACATCCATGGAGGCTCCTCTGGTTGATATGAATTTGTTATCGTAACGATAATAATTATATATTTTATTTATTATTGAGCGGATGTTACGGTTTTTTCAAGGGGGATTCCAACCCCTCCCCGGAGAGAGCCATGGACCGCGAGAGAACCTTCAAGGATCATTTTCCCAGCCGGCGCGACCCTATGAGCCGGTGCAGGACCGTCCTCGATCCGGGGCTGATCCGCAGCGGCACCAACACCTTCCGCCGCACCAACCTGGCCTTCTTCGCCGCCGGCTTCGTGACCTTCATCACCCTCTACGACGTGCAGCCCCTGCTGCCGGTCTTTTCCCGGGAATTCAACCTGCCGCCGGCCCTCGGCAGCCTCCCCTTGTCGGTCGCGACGGCGGCCCTGGCCCTCACCATGCTCTTCTCCGGGACGATCTCCGAAACCTGGGGACGCAAGCGGATCATGGTCCTCTCCCTCTTCTGCACCTCCGTCCTGGCGCTCCTGACCGCCTTTTCCAATGGTTTCGCGGAACTGCTGGCGATCCGCCTGCTGCAGGGGATGGTCCTGGCCGGCCTGCCTTCGGTGGCGATGACCTACCTGAGCGAGGAGATCGAACCCCGTTCCATCAGCTCCGCCATGGGCCTCTACATCAGCGGCACCGCCATCGGCGGCATGAGCGGCCGGATCTTCTCCGCCGCCATGGCCGAAGCCACCTCCTGGCGGCTGGCCTTCGCCGTCATCGGCGTGGCCTGCCTGGCTTTAAGCGGATATTTCGCCCAGGCCCTCCCCGCCGCCAGCCACTCCCCTCGCAGGCCCTTCGGGGTCGGTTACCTCTTCACTTCCCTTTACCGCGCCCTTCAGGAGCCGGGCCTGCGCTGCCTCTACGGCCTCGCCTTCCTCGGCATGGGAGGGTTCGTCACCCTCTACAACTACATCACCTTCCGCCTCCTCGCCGCCCCCTACCTCCTCAGCCAGACGGCGGTGAGCCTGATCTTCCTGGTCTACCTCCTCGGCTCCTTAAGTTCCTCGGTTATGGGCCGGCTGGCCGGGCGGCTCGGCCGTAGCGCCACCGTCCGGGCCGGCCTCGCTCTCATGGCCGGAGGCCTGCTGCTGACCCTGGCGGCGCCGGTGCCGGTCGTCGTCGCCGGGGTGGGAATCTTCACCATCGGTTTTTTCGGCGTCCATACCGTCGCCTCCAGCTGGGTCGGCCGCCGGGTCCCGGCCAGCCGCGCTCAGGCGTCCTCCCTCTACCTCTTCTTCTACTATCTCGGGTCGAGCATCTTCGGCACTGCGGGCGGATATTTCTGGACGGCGGCGGGATGGCCCGGGGTGGCGGGGCTGGTTGGCGGGCTGCTGCTCGGGTCTTTCGTCCTGGTGGGGCGACTGACCGCCTTGCCGGAACGGGAGTAACCCTCCCGGGACCGAGGCACAAAAAAAGCCCGCCGAAGCAGGCTTGGGTCTCGATGTGAAGGAAGCGCTCAGGAAGACCGTCCGGACTGGCTCAGGGTCTCCTCCAGCCGGTCGAAGGCGATCCGCCCGGATTCGCCGCGGAAGCCGCTCAACGCCACGAAGAGAATCTCGCCCCCGGCCCGCTTTACCCCCACCGTCCGGCAGGGGACGAGAAATACCGTGAGCAGCCCGCAGAGGAACAGGATGCACCCGACCCAGACCGCCGGCTTGCCGGGGTCCTTGGAAATCTGGAAGGCTGTCGACCAGGACCCGAATTTATCGCGATTGTAACCGGTCAGGTAGATCGACACCCCGTCATAGACCAGCGGCTGGTTGACCTCGATCACCCCCCGGGTCAATAACCGCCCCTCGTCCAAGAGGGTGACCTCGCTGTGGAACTGCCTGACGACCGGGGTCCGGAAGACCACCGGTTTGATGATCCCCCCGGGGTCGACCCGGTTGGGAAACTCCTGGTGTCCGCTCAGAGCCCGGTATTCGCCGAGTTTGACCCCATTGCGGGCAATCCCCAGGAGGAGCTGCTCACCCTCGGGGATAAATTTGAGGACCGTGGCCGTCATCCCCGGAGCCGGCAGCGCCACCGTCTCCCCTTCCCGGGCGGTGTAGGTTGCCAGCCTTTGGCGGGTGGCCGGATCGATGACCACGAATTTGACGGCGATCGGGTAATAGACCGGTTCGAAATGGTCGAGGCGAAGGGTGAAGCCGAGGGGAACGTTCGCCTGGCGGTTCCAGTCGAAAAACTGGCGGCTGCTGTCACCGACATACAGGTTGAGGGTGCCGACGAAACCGAGGTTGGAGGAAAAAGAACCCGCCATGATCAGCAGCACCGACAGGTGGACCAGCGTCGACCCCCAGCGCCCCGGGCGCCCCCGCTCCCCAAGCAGGGCGCCGTCCCGCTCCGTCACCCGGTACCTCTGCGCGGCCAGGGTCTCGGCAAGCCGTCCGAAGCTGGCCCGACGCGGCAGGACAAATCGCCGGCTGGCGATATAGACCCGCTCGGAGTGGAGAGTGTCGAAGGCGGCAGCCCGGTCGCGGAGGTTGCGACCAATGGTGCGCAGGGTGCAGACGCCGAGGTTGAGAGCCAGCAGGCCCAGCAGAAGGCGAAAGCCGAGGCTCTGGTAAAAGACCTCGTAGCGAAAAACCGCCAGTCCCCCTTCCCGGGCCGGCCAGACGGTTCCGTAGATCGATATCAGCGCCAGCCCGAGGAGCAGCGTCAGGGTCAAACGCAGGGAGCTGAAGAAACGGATCAGCATGGTCACTCGCTTAAAAAGGGCAGCGGCCGCCGGAAGGGGGTCGCCAGCGTGGGTTCAAAGCAACCAGGCAGCGCCTCCGGGCCACTATAGGTCGCGCACCCCGGGACCACAAGCTCAGAATCCCGGATAAAGGCCGACCGGCGGGTCGGGAGCGGCGACGAGACCAATCTCGGCGCCGAGCGCCGCCAACAGAGAGGCGACGTCCGTCTCCCGGGAGGCCGGCCAGGCGATCTCCACCAGCCCCGCCCCCGGGTCAAGGGTGCGCACCCACAGGAGCCCGTCATAAGCTTCGGTGATGAAGCGCAGATAGCCGATTTCGGCCTTGGCGAGCTGGTAACAGCGGCGTTGGAACGGCTCCGGCATCAGCGTAGATTTCCCTTGACCGCGGCGCGGCGAATCGTTATTTTTGCTAAACATTTTTTAGTGGAACTGAAAATGATCATCGGCCTCCCCAAAGAGATCAAAACCCGCGAATACCGGGTCGGGATGACCCCGGCCGGGGTGAGGACCCTGGTCGAAGACGGCCACCAGGTTCTGGTCGAGGCCGGCGCCGGCCTCGGCAGCGGACTTGGCGACGCCGAGTACCGCGGGGCGGGCGCCACCCTCGTCGACGGACCGGAGCGGGTCTGGGGCGAGGCGGAACTGGTCGTCAAGGTCAAGGAGCCGCTGGCCGCCGAATTCGACCGATTGCGCCCCGGTCAAATCCTCTTCACCTACCTGCATCTGGCGCCGGCCGCCGATTTGACCCGGGTTCTTCTGGAACGGCAGGTCACCGGCCTCGCCTACGAAACGGTGCAGCCGGAGGACGGTTCCCTCCCCCTCCTGCACCCGATGAGCGAGATCGCCGGGCGCATGGCGGTCCAGGTCGGCGCCCACTATCTGCAAAAGGAAGCCGGCGGCAAGGGGGTTCTCCTCGCCGGGGCGCCGGGGGTCCGGCCCGGCAAGGTCACCATCCTCGGGGCCGGCACCGCCGGCAGCAATGCGCTGCGCATCGCAGTCGGCATGGGCGCCGAGGTCACCGTCATTGATATCGACCAAAAGCGCCTCGAAGCCCTCGACGACCATTACAGTAACCGCATTCGCACCCTGATGTCCAACTCCCAGACCATCGATGAGGAAGTCCGCCAGACCGACCTGCTGATCGGCGCGGTCCTCGTCACCGGCGCCCGGGCCCCGCTCCTGGTGAGCCGGGAACTGGTCGCGGCCATGGGCGAGGGGAGCGTCATCGTCGACATCGCCGTCGACCAGGGGGGGTGCGTGGCGACGACCCGCGTCACCACCCACGACGACCCGGTCTACAGTGTCGGCGGGGTCTTGCACTACGGCGTGGCGAACATGCCCGGCGCTGTGAGCCGCACCAGCACCTTCGCCCTGACCAACGCCACCCTCCCCTACCTGCGGCGCCTCGCCGCCGGCGGGATCGAAGCCGTCGCGACCGATGCGGCGCTATGCAAGGGGATCAACACTTATCGGGGCCGGCACCGCCGGCAGCAATGCGCTGCGCATCGCAGTCGGC
>JBBQBQ010000023.1:0-22481 GCA_038317685.1 Desulfuromonadales bacterium
GGCCTCAACAACAAGGCCAAAGTGACAACGAAAAAAGCTTACGGTTTCAAAAGCTTTGAAGTCATAAAACTAGCGCTATATCATACACTTGGCAATTTGCCTGAGCCGATTGCCACCCACAAATTCTGCGGGTGAACCAAATCTTCAAAACTGGTCATTACTCACCCCCATCTCCCGCAAAATCCCCGCCTCAATCTCCCGCGCTTCTGGCAGCTTCCCGGCCAACTCCCTTGGCAACTCCGCCGTCAACGTGTACTCAGAAACCCCGACCGGCCGGTTGATATTGCGTAGCGAATATTCCACCTCAACCCGTTCCCGCTGCGCGCAAAGGATGATGCCGATCGACGGGTTCTCGTCCGGTTCGCGCACGAAATCGTCGAGAACGTTGAGATAGAAATTCATCTTGCCGGCGTATTCCGGCTTGAACTCGCCGCTCTTCAGCTCGATGGCGACCAGACACTTGAGCTTGCGGTGATAGAAGAGCAGGTCGATGAAATACTCCTTCCCTGCCAGAGTCACTCGGTACTGGTTGCCGATGAAGCTGAAACCATAACCGAGTTCGAGAAGCACGTCGCGAATCCGCTCGATCATGCGCCGCTCCATCTCCCGCTCGACCACCGGCTTGCCGATGCCGAGAAAGTCGAGCATGTAGACATCCTTCAGCGCTTCGTCGGCCTGCGCGGCGAGATGCTCGGGGAGGGTCGCGCTAAAGTTGTGTTGCTTCGGCGTTAGGGCGTGGCGCTCGAAAGCCTGGCCTTTGATCTGGTTGAGGAGGACGTTACGGCTCCAGCCGAGCTTGGCGGTCATTCCGAGGTAGTATTCTCGCGCGGCGGGCTCCTTGATCTTGGTCATGATCGTGATGTTCTGCCCCCAGGGGATTTCTCTAACAAGCTGTAAGAGATTTGGAACATCTCGATATTCCAGAAAGAGCTGGCGCATGAACCAGAGATTCGGCGTTGAAAAGCCCGAAACTCCCGGAAATTCGATGCGCAGGTCCACCGCCAACCGTTCGACCACCGACTTCCCCCAACCGTGGACTTCCTGCCGCTGCGCAATCTCTGCGCCGATGCCCCAATAGAGCGCAATCAGTTCCCGGTTGACGGCCCGCCCGGCGCGCAGGCGCGCCCCGCGAATCGCCTCCTTGACCCCGGCGAAAAATTCCCCGTAGTTCTGATCTGCTACTAACGTCGGTTCACTCATTTGTCCCCCTCTCCACTACCATCACCCCGTATGCCACCGGTTGGGCGTGAATATCGACCTGGGCTTCGGCAATATCCAGCTCCGCCATGTGCCGGGCAAAATCGGCCACTGCATTGTCGAGCTGGCTTTGCCGCATGCGCCGGATCTTCTCGTTGCTGGCCGCCGCCAATTGCTCACACAAAATCGCCAGGCGTGCCGCGTGACTGGTGCGCAGGCTCTCGCGCCGGAACCCGACCAGCTCGCTGTTCTCGGAAACATGTTCCAGTCTGGCCGCAGCCCAGAGCGCATGATTTCTGGCATCGAGTTCGTCAAAGACCGCCGGGTCTGGTAACGGCACCTCCACCGGCGCGCTGTTGGCAAGGAGGGTCATGAACCTGCGGCTCACCTCGGCGTCGGCGCAGACCGGGGTAAAGACCACATCGTCCCGGACCCCCCGCTTCTGCCATTGATAAATTGCAAAGGGATAGTGACCGGGTGCGATCAGCGCGTCCTGGACCTGAAATGTCGTGAAAAGTTTCTGCTCCGGCGACAAAACTCGCGCCGCTTGCAGGACCAGGGGATGAATCGGCGTGAGGAAGACGACCTCCTTGCGCGCCCTTGGCGGATGCGGCATCGAAGGTCACGGCCAGATGCGGTTCGTTCCCCTTGAGCCAATTCTCCCATTCCCGGTGCAAGTGGGATTTCTTTTTCGGTGATTTTTTGAAGTCGGACAGCAACGCATCACGCCCGGATTGGCTGATTCGCAGCGTCTTGAGGGTCTTTTCGCCGAGCAGGTATTCCTGCCCTGCGCCGCAACTCTTCTCCAGATAAGATTGCACCAGCCGTTGCAACGATTGCGGTGTCAGCCAGAAACTTTCAGCTTGCTCGACCTCGTCATCCTTGAACTGTTGCGGCAGACGCAGACCGAAAAGTTCCGCCTGTTGTTCTTCCAGTTGCGCCTGTTCCTGAATCACCCGGATATCGTTGTCGGCAATGATTTCCAGTTTGCGTTGCCGCTCTTCCGTGGAGAGGGCGAGATTTTCAGCAACGTCGTGAATCTCAGCGGTCACTTTGCCGAGGATCTCTTCGCTGCCGCCGAGCGCCGCCTGAAAGACCCCGATCCGCCACAGACAGCGATGGTAGATGTCGGCATCGACGGTGCCGGGGGTGATCAGATTATAGATGGCGACACTCTCGCTCTGCTGTCCGTAGCGGTCGATGCGACCGATGCGCTGCTCGACCTTCATCGGATTCCAGGGGAGGTCGTAGTTGACCAGACAATCGCAGAACTGGTAGTCGAGCCCTTCGCAGCCGACTTCGGAAGAGAGGAGCAGGTCGAGCCCTTCGCCCTCATGGCGCGCCAGACTGAAGCGGTAGCGTTGCTCGCGGCGGTCTTCGTCGGGGGTGCCGCCGTGAATATAACCGACCCGGAGTCCGGCCTCCTTGAGGTGCTTCTCCAGATAGGCCAGGGTGTGACGGAAGCTGCTGAAGAGCAGAACCTTGTTGTTGGGCAATTGTTGTTTGTCGTGGATGACCTTGAGCAGGGCATCGAGCTTGGGGTCGTGGGGATCGAGATGAACGGCCCGCTCCATGACCCCCATAATTTTGTCTTCGAGGGTGCCGACCCCCGCCAGCTCGCTCTCGAAGGTGTCATCAATTTCGGCGAGATCGAGCTGGTCAAGCCTCCGGGTGAGAATGTCCTGGATCAGCGACGCCAGGCCGTAGAGACAACTGGCGGCCTGGCGGCGAATCGTCGTCAGCATGAAGAGGAGGTTTTTGTCGCCGTGAATCTGCCCGAGAATCCGGGCCTGCATGGCGAGGAGGTCGTCGTGCAGCCGTTGCTGTGCCTCGGTAAAGGGGACTTCGACTGTTTCCGGTTTACGGGTGGTGAAGGTGCCGATGTCGCGGCGGCGGGTCCGGTTGATGATCGATGCAAAGCTGTGCAGTCCTTCAGTGCGGCGAATGAAAGTCACCCGTTCCTCGGCATTCAACTCATGGTCACCGAGCAGGTCGAAGTACCTCTGGAACATCGGGTTGTTCTGTAAGACCGCTTTCCCCCAGGCGGTCTCCGCCGCCCTTGACAGCAGCTCCACCGCCTGTGGCTGCCATTCCGACTGGTTATTTCGGGCCAAGGCGTTTGCCTGATTGATGAAGGGATTCGGCTCTGCCATCTGTCCAAAGGTGGCTTGATCGATGACCAGGTCGGGGCGCAACAGGTTGAGTTGCACAAAAAGGTCGGTGATGCCGAGTTGGATCGGGGTAGCGGTGAGGAAGACGACCGCCTCGGCATTTTCGCAGAAATGACGCACGCCGCGATGGAGCCAGGTATTGGGATTTCGCAGATGGTGGGCCTCGTCGACGATGACCAGATCGAATTTCGGCGGTGGGTCGAGATCGATCAAACCTTTCCGTCCCCGCCGGCCGCGACTGCCGGGACTCCCGCTCAACAACTCTTCATCGAAGAGCGAGAAGGAGAGAATCGCCTTGCTGAACTTCTCCGGCCAGAGCCCATCCAGGTCGGTTTCGTTGAGACAATGGCGCAGCGCCGGACCATCCAGATGAACAAAATCCTCATCAAAACGTTTCATCTCGTTTCGCCACTTGTTCTCGACCACCAGCGCCCGGGGGCAGATAATCAGCACAGAGTTGATATCGTTTCGGGCCTGCAGCTCCCGCAGAATCAACCCCGCTTCGATGGTCTTGCCGACCCCGACCTCGTCGGCGATCAGCAAGCGGGGACGGTCGGAACGGATCAACTTCATCACCGGCTTGAACTGGTAGGGGATGTAGTCGATCCGGGCGGCATGAAGCGAATAGAGGTTGGCCAAGCTCGGATGCTGTAATTGCATGGCGCTCAGCCTGGCGTGGAATGTCTCAAGGGAGGAGACTACCGGGGTGCTTTCGGCCCTAACCGAAAACAACTGACTGGCGTAGTATTGGGAGGACTTGTTGTCGATAAAAACCTGATACCGGTTTTCCCGCTCACCACGAGTCACCTGAAGAACGGCACCCATGACTTTTGGATCGGCGACGAGGCAAACCATGTCCCCCGGAGAAAATTCAGTGGAATCAGACTGAGCCTCCGGCTGAGAGTCGTCAGCAATAGAGGGCAGGTTTGACGAATTTTGAGTGGTGGTGACGGGTAGTGCCGTCTGTTTCCGTTGTCGCACCATTTGGATCAACGCCGGTTCCGCCATGAATGCCGCGAGAAACCGTTCCACGGTGTCGAGATCGCGGTACAGGTCGTCCGCAACAATTGGAGATCCGGCAGCGTGCGCCCAGCGGTTGCGGATCTGTTGCAACTCCTTAACCCAATTTCGAACATCATGGGTAAGAGTGTGCCGCTCGCTGAGCAGGTACCAGTTTTTGTCCACCACTCGCAGCAGTGCCGCCAGGTCAAGGCCATCAAGGTCGGTCACACCTCTTGCTACGGTCATCCGATTTTGCTGAAAAGAGAGGGCCGGCAGAACGAAATCATTCCACCAATTTGCCGATAACTGAGGAAGATTTTCGGAAAGGAAAGATCGCAGGGAGCTCGTCACTTCATTGGAGAGCAGTGAATACATGAATCCTCCTGGAAAACCGAATGGAAATCCAACCCATCTGCCTTTCAAGCAAACCCGTGTGGGCTCAGCAACGGCCTAAGCTATTTGAATCGCCTCCCGCTGGCGCATACCCACCCCCCTGCCCCCCTATCCCTTGAGGAAATACCGCGCCCCGGTAATTCCTCGCCCCGCTACCCCATCCCCAGGACTTCCCGCACCGCCCGGTAAACCACTCCCAGCCTCTCGGTATCGAGTCGCAGCAGAGGACCATCAATCAGACATTGGTTGTCAATGGCCCGGAGCTGGTCGATGAGCAGATCCGAATCCTTTTCCAGCAGTCCTTGGGCGGGAATGCGCAGACGCAGCGGTTCGGCGTCCTCGATCAGGTTGGTGGTCAGGGGAATGATGACAGTGGAAGGATGACCGGCATCGAGGAGCGCCTGGTTTTGCAGCAATAACACCGGTCGAACCTTCCCCGGTTCGGTCCCCCGCCCCGGGTTGAGATTGGCCAGCCAGACCTCCCCATGGTTAGGCGCGGGGGTCATCTTCGACCTCGCTGAATTCCGCGTTGACCCGCATGCTCTCGACCCGTACCTTGCGGCTCACCTCCATCAGGCGAGCACGGCGGCGATCGGCGACGACGGCAGCGTTCAACTCTTCGAGCGCTTTACGCACATAGGCGGCGCGGGGAAGATGGAGTTCCCCGGCCAAGGCATCGACCTCCCGCAGCAGCTCATCGGGCAGGCGGACCGATAATGTTGACATAATCGTGCTCCTTTTTGTATGACATAAATAAATACTAGAGTTTCCAGTCACGGCTGTCAAGACCTCAGCCGATCCGCCGCAGGCCGTCGACGATGTTGCCGGTCACCGCCCGCCAGGTCGGAAAGATACCGCCGACCAGGCCAATGAGGAGGGCCGCCCCGAGGTCGAGCCAGAGGGTCGAAGGGGCGATATGGAAGGCGGGGAAGAACTGTTTGAGCGCGGAGGCGATAAAGTCGGCGGCGGGATAGGTGAGCAGGATGCCGAGGCCGGCACCACAGAGGGCGATGGAGAGCGACTCGCCGAAGATCGCCAGGGCCAGGTGGCCGCCGCCGAAGCCGAGGGTCTTGAGGGTGGCGTATTCGGCGAGGCGCTCGCGGGCGGTCATGGCCATGGTGTTGGCGGTGACGACCATGATGATGACGATCACCATGTAGGAAACGATGCGGATGGCGGTGACGATCGCGCCGGTCATGGCGACGAAGCCGAGCTGGAAGGCTTTTTCGGTCTCGGTGAGGGTCTCCGCCAGGGAGTTGGTGAAGCTCCGGTCGATGGCCGCCGCGGTCGCCGGCGCTTCCTCCGGCCGCTTCACGCCGATGACGTAGAAGCCGACCTGATCGGCGCGGCGGGGGGTGGTCTGTTTCAGGGTCTCGTTGACGTAATCCCAGTGCAGGAAGAACTGGTTGCGATCGGTGTTGGGACGAGCGCCGCGATAGATACCGCGCAGCACCAGGTTCCACTGGCCGGGGAAGATGGTGCCGGTGAGGACGATCGGGTCGCCGACCTTCCAGCCGAACTTGGCGGCCAGATTTTCGCCGGCGATCGCCCCGCGCCGGTCACGCCGGAAGGCGGCAAGTTCCTCCGGGGGGACGACGAACTCCGGATAAAGGTCGAGGTAGTGGTCGGCGTTGACGGCGAAGTTGGCGAAGAAGTTCTTGCGGTCGATGTAGATCCCCCCGAACCAGTTACCGTAGGTGACCTCGGCGACGCCGGGAACCTGACGGATCCGCTCCAGGTAGGAGATCGGCAGGGGGAAGATCAGGGAGATCGAATTGCGCGTCACCAGCCGGGTCGCCGAGGACCCTTCCACCCCCAGGTACCAGACGCCGATCAGGGTGCGCAGCAGCCCGAAGGCGACGATCGCCACCGCCACCCCCGCCACGGTAAGGACCGAGCGCAGCTTGTGGCGCAGGGCGTTGCGCAGGATCAGCTTAAGGAACAACATCCGTCAGCACCCCCTTGTCCAGGTGGCGGATGACCCGGGCCGTCTCCGCGGCGCGCGGGTCGTGGGTGACCATGATGACGGTCTTGCCGAACTCCCCGTTGAGGCGCCCGACCAAGTCGAGAATTTCCTGGGCCGAATCCCGGTCGAGGTCGCCGGTGGGCTCGTCGGCGACCAGAATGGTCGGGTCGGTGATCAGCGCCCGGGCGATGGCGACCCGCTGCTGCTGACCGCCGGAAAGCTGCCCCGGATAGTGGTCCATCCGATCGGCCAGCCCCACCAGCTGCAGGGCCAGCGCCACGTGGTCGCGTCGGTCACGGCGCTTCAGGGGCGAGAGGAGCAGGGGCAGTTCGACGTTCTCGAAGGCGGTCAGAACCGGCAGCAGGTTGTAGAACTGGAAGATGAAACCGACGTGGCTGGCACGCCAGCGGGCCAGGTCCCCTTCGGCGAGCCGGCTGATTTCGATGCCGCCGACCTGCAGTTCCCCGGCGTCCGGCTGGTCGAGGCCGGCGATCAGGTTGAGCAGGGTGCTCTTGCCCGACCCCGAAGGCCCCATCAGCGCCAGAAATTCCCCTTGCGGGATCTCCAGGTTGATCCCCTCCAGGACCGGCACCTGCTGACTGCCGCGCCAGTAAGACTTGGAAAGGTTACGAATCGAGACGAGGGGAGTCGGTTCTTCGCTCATAGCCATCCCTCAAGGCGCCGCGGTCTTGACGGCAGCGCCGTCGCGTAGCCCTGCCGGGGGCCTGGCCACGATGCGCTCCCCAACCTGGACCCCGGAGGTGATCTCGACCATCTCCCCCAGCTCCAGGCCGAGGGTCACCGGCACCGCCGTCGCCTTCCCGCCCACGACCCGGAAGATGAGCTCCCGGCCCTCGCGACGGACCACCGCGCTGCGGCTGACGGCGATGCGCGGCCGCCGTTGTTCCGGGGTCAGGGCGTGTTCCAGAAACGCGACCCGGGCACTCATCTCCGGCAGAATGCGGGGGTCCGCCTGCTCGAAACGGACCTTGACGAGGACCGTCGCCTTGGTGCGGTCGGCGGTCGGCACGATCATGTGCACCGTCCCGGCGAAGCGCTGGTCGGGGAGGGAGTCGAGCTCGATTTCGCAGGGCTGTCCGGAACGGACCTTGGCGAGGTTCGACTCGGAGACGTCGGCTTCCACTTGCAGCGAGGCAAGGTCGGCGATGTTGACGACCGCCGCCTTGGCATCGGCGGCGGCGCCGATCGGTGTGACGATATCCCCGATGTCGGCGTTCTTGGTGAGGACTACGCCATCGAAGGGGGCGCGGATGCGGGTGTAGTCGAGGGTGACCTCGGCCACCTGGAGGGCTGCTTCGGCGGCCCTGACCTGGGCCTTGGCGGCGCTCACCGCGGCGACGGCGCTCCGCCGGCGGGCCTGGGCCTGATCGAATTCGCTGCGGGCGATAAAGCCCTGGGCCAACAGTTCCTCCATGCGTTGAAAGGCGAGGCCGGCATCCTGGGCCTCGGCCTCGGCCGAGCCGACCTGGGCCCGGACCACGGCCAGCTGGGCGACGGCCTGGTCGCGGGCGGCGGCGACGTCACGGTCCTCCAACCGGGCAATCACCTCGCCGGTGCGGACCGGGCTCCCCTCCTCGACTCCCAGCCAGACCAGGCGGCCGGTGGTTTTGGCAGCGACCCCCGCCTTGCGCTGGGCAACGACGTAACCGCTGGCGTTGAGGAGGGTCAACGCTTGGGCCGGATAGACCTGGGAAACGGTGGCCAGCTCCACTTCGACGGCCGGGGTGAAGAGTCCGGCGGCCCACAGTCCGCCGGCCGCAGCCGCCAGCAGCAGCAGAAGCCAGAGGAGCGGGCGGCGCCGGCGACCCGCCCGGGGGGTCAACGGGGTCTTGGCGATTTTCAATTGGTTTAGATCGGTCTCAGCCATAGCGGTCCCTCCGAAGCCGGCGTCGGGGACGTTTCCCCCCGCTTCTTCCTTTGCAGAACAGATTCAGTGCTTCTGGCCCATCACGGCCTGCTGGCCTCTCAGCATAGCCGATTGCAGCCACCCTGTCAGCCTGAGCTTTCGCGGCCGTTCCGGCCCCAGGAGGAGCCCATGCCCCCTCGACCCTCAGCCGCCGGGTCCTCAGCGCCCGGCCAGCAACCCGCCGACCTCCGCCCCAAAGGACTCCAGGGTCCGGCAGCGACGCAGTCGGCGCACCGCCTCCGCCAGCTCCGGCTCGCTGACGAAGGCCAACACCTCCTTGATCTTTCCCAGCACCTGGACTTCTCCGCAAAAAAGGCTCCGGTAGCGTCCCGTCAAATCCGCCAGGTAGGCCCCCAGTTCGCGGGCGCGCTCGGCCGGCGCCGGGGACTCGGGAGCTTGCCCCCGCAGGCGCAGAAAGAGGCGCGGATCACCGATGGCCGCCCGGCCGAGCATCAGCCCTGCAGCCCCCGTCGTCGCCAGAATCCGCCGACCCTCCGAGGCCGCAGCGATGTCGCCGTTGGCGATCACCGGCAGGCGGGTCGCCTTCACCACCGCGGCGGTCAAGGCATGGTCGGCGCGCCCGCCGTACTGCTGGACGACGGTGCGCGGATGGAGGATCAGGTAGTCAAGGCCGGCGTCCTCGAAGAGCGGCAGGAGCGTGAAAATCTGCTGCGGATCGTCGTAGCCGGCCCGCACCTTGACCGACAGACTCCCGTCGACCGCCGCCCGCAGCGCCCCCAGGATCTCTCCCAGAATCTCGGGCCGGCGCAACAGGCCGCCGCCGGTGAGGCGGGAGGTCATGCGGCCGTAGGGACAGCCAAGGTTGAGGTTGAGATGAACGGCCCCGGCCTGGGTCGCGGCCCGGGCCGCCGCAGCCAACCCCGTCGCTTCGTGGCCCACCAGCTGCACCACCAGCGGCACCCCGTCCGGAGGCGCCACAATCTCCCTCCGCTCGGCGGCGGCCAGCGCCCCTCCCTTGACCCGCAAGAATTCGGTAAAGACCGCGTCCGGGCGAACCTGTTCGCAGAAGAGGGCCCGCAGAGCCCGGTTGGTGAGCCCCTGCATCGGCGCCAACAGGAGCGGCCGGCATTCCGGCCGCCAGGGCAAGGGGCGGGGGGGGAGCAGGGTCGGCATCATGGACCAAGGAGAGCGGCCAACGCCGCCAGCAGTCGGGCATTGTCGGCCACAGAGCGCACCGCCACCCGCAGATAGCGTTGGTCGAGGGGGTGAAAATTGGCGCAATCGCGGATCAGGATTCCGAGGGGAAGGAGTCGCTCCGCCAACCCTGCGGCGGTTCGGGCCGGGGTTTCGAGGCGCGCCAGCAGGTAGTTGGCGGCGCCGGGGAAGACGGTGAGCCCGAGGCCCGCCAAACCGGCCGCGAGGTCGCCGCGCAGGCCCGGAAGCTGCGCCAGGGTCGCCCGTCGAAACTCTTCCGCCGCCAGACAGGCCCGGGCTGCCGCCAGGGCCGGGGTCGACAGGGTCCAAGGTTCGCGCCCCGCCGCCAGCCGGGCCACCCCGCGCGGCGGACCGGCCAGATAGCCGGCCCGCAGGCCGGGAATGGCATAAAATTTGGTCAGGGAACGCAGCACGTAAAGGTTGGCGTGGTCCTGCACCCGGTTGATGACGGAGAGTTCCGGAGCGAAATCGACGAAGGCCTCATCGACCAGCACCAGAGCCTGCTCGCGAACCGCATGGGACAGTTCCTCGACGAGTGCCGGCGCGATCCCGACGCCGGTCGGGTTGCCGGGGTTGGCCAGGAGGATCAGGTCGGTCTCTGCCGTCACGGCGGCGAGGAGCTGCTGCGGGACGAAGGCAAAATCGGACTCGGCTGCCAGCGGGTGGAGGTCAATGGCGCAACCGGCCTGCTCCAGGCTGCGGGTGTATTCGCTGAAGGCCGGGCTCACCAGCAGCGCCCGCCGCGGCCGCAGCACCCGCGGGAGAAGGTAAATCAGCTCGGTCGAACCGGCCCCGGGGATGAGATATTCGGCGGGGAGGCGGTGATGGCCGGCCAGCGCCTCCCGCAGCGACGCCCCGTCGATCTCCGGGTAGTGGATCGCCTCCTCCAGCGCCTCCAGCGCCGCCGCCCGGACCGCCGCCGGCATGCCGAGGGGGTTGATGCTCGCCGAAAAATCGAGGAGCGATGTCAGCGGCACCCCGAGTTCGCGAGCCAGCCGGGTCACACCGCCGCCGTGTTTTTCCATGGTCATGGTCTTTCCGGGCCGGAGTCAGGTTATTTGGGGGACGACGCAGATCGCCGTTCCCAACGCCAGGGCCAGCAGGGAGGTCAGGTACATCAGCCTCACCGTGGCCCGGTAGGTTGCCACCGTCAGCGGCTGCCGAGGGTCGCCGAGGGTCGGTTTTTCAACCCGTTTTCCGAAGTAGGTCGCGGCCCCGCCGAGCTGCACCCCGAGGGCTCCAGCCGCCGCCGCTTCGGGGAAGCCGGCGTTGGGACTGGCGGGTTTGCGGGCATCGCGCAGCATGACGGTCAGCGCTCGCCAGGGGTTGAGACCCAAGGGGAGGGCCGCCACCACCATCAGCAGTCCGGTCAGGCGGGCCGGCAGCAGGTTGACCAGGTCGTCGAAGCGGGCCGCCGCCCAGCCGAGTTCCCGGTAGCGGTCGTCCCGGTAGCCGACCATCGAATCGAGGGTGTTGGCGGCCTTGTAAAGGACCGCCAGGACCGGCCCGCCAACAAAGAGGTAGAAGAGCGGGGCCACCACCCCGTCCGAGGTGTTCTCCGCCACCGTTTCGACACAGGCCCGCAGGATCCCCTGCTCGTCGAGGGTCCCGGTCTCCCGGCCGACGATCAGGGCCAGGCTGCGCCGGGCCTCGTCGAGGTTCCCCGCCTCGACCCAGTCGACGACGACCCGGCTCTCACGGTGCAGGGCCCGCAGGGCCAGGGTCGTGTAAGCCAGCCAGACCGACCCCGCGATGCCGAGCCAGGGGTGGATCATCTCCAGCAGCTGCAGCGAGGCCCAGGCGCCGATCCCGCTGAGGACCAGGGTCAGGACGACGAGCAGAACCCCGGTCAGACGGCGGCGGTCGAAAAGGCCGACCAGCACCGTCTCCAGGCGGTTGATCAGGGTGCCGATCGCTACCACCGGGTGCGGGAGGAAGCGCGGGTCCCCGAGGAGCAGATCGAGACCGAAGGCGGCCGGCACCAGCCACAGGATCATGGCCGCCCCTGGCGGGGCGGGACCAGCAGGCCGAAAATCGCCTCCATCTTCAGGTGGCGTTCCAGGTGATCGGCAAACCGGTCGATCTCCCCGTCCAGTGAGGCCGTGGGGGTCGCTGCCGGGGTGGCCAGGCCCCGCCGCCGGCGCAAGCCCGCGAGGAGCTGCGCGCGCAGCCCGGCATGGTCGAAGAGACCGTGCAGATAGGTCCCCCAGACCCGCCCATCGCCGGAGACCGCGCCATCTTCCAGGGCCACCCCCCGCCCCGAGCGGCGCAGGATGCGCAGCAGCGGACGGGCCAACGCCCCGCAGTGGGTTTCGCCCATGTGAATCTCGTAGCCGGAGACCAGCTCCTCCGGCCCGAGGCCGGCGGCGGCGGCGGCCGGCAGGAGTTCTGCCTCCACTTGATGGGTCTGCTTGACCTCGGCCAGGATGGTCTCGACGTCGAGCAGCCCGAGGCCTTCCGCCTCCAGTTGGTCGGACTCGAGTCCCGCCGGGTCGGCAAGGCGCCGCCCGAGCATCTGGTAACCACCGCAGATGCCGGCGATGCGGCCGCCGGCGGCGTGATAATCGTGAAGCGCCCGCGCCAGGCCGCTTTTGCGGAAAAAATGAAGATCGGGAATGGTGCTCTTGCTCCCCGGCAGGATCAGCAGGTCGAGGCCCGCCACCTCCTCCGGCCGTTCGATATATTGCAGGGCCACTCCCGGCTCCCGCTCCAGGGGGTCGAAATCGCTGTAGTTGGCGATGTGCGGCAGGCGCACCACGCCGATCCGCAGTTCTCCGGCGCCGACGTTCCGCCCCTTGCGGGCCAGGGCCACCGAGTCCTCCTCCGGCAGCTTCAGGTCGAGCCAGGGGACGACGCCGAGAACCGGCACCCCGGTGCGATCCTCGATCAGTTCGATCCCCGGCCGCAGCAGCTCCGCGTCACCGCGGAAGCGGTTGATGATCAGCCCCGCCACCCGCGCCCGTTCCGCCGGGGTCAGCAGCTCCAGGGTGCCGAGGAGGCTGGCGAAGACCCCGCCCCGGTCGATGTCGGCGACCAGCAGCACCGGGGCTCCGGCCAGCTCCGCTGCGCGCAGGTTGACGATATCGTGGCTTTTCAGGTTGACCTCGGCGATACTCCCGGCCCCTTCCAGCACGATCACCTCGTGGTTCGCCGCCAGGCGCCGGAACGACTCCTCGACCTTGAGAAAGGCCTGGGCCTTGTAGGCATGGTAGGCTCGGACCGACATGTTCCCCACCGGCCGTCCCTGGATCACCACCTGGGAACCGGTCTCGGAGTTCGGCTTGAGGAGGACCGGGTTCATGTCGGTATGGGCCGGAATTCCGCAAGCCGCCGCCTGCAGCGCCTGGGCCCGGCCGATCTCCCCGCCCTCCGGGGTCACCGCCGAATTGAGGGCCATGTTCTGCGCCTTGAAGGGCGCAACCCGGTAGCCGCGCCGGGCCAGGAGGCGGCACAGGCCAGCGGCGATGACGCTCTTGCCGACGTCGGAACCAGTGCCGCCGACAAACAGGGCGCGCGCCGGGACGCCTTCAGCGGCGTCCGCGGCCGACCGGACCGCGTAACCGCGCGGCGTCACCATCCGCCCCGCCCGGTCGCGGAAGGTCGAGGTATTGCCGACGATCACCAGCGAGACCATGTCGACCTCCTGGTCGGTCAGGCCGGCGAGGTCGGTGACGACGACGCTCTCCCCCTCGCGGCAGGCGTTGCGGACGATGCCGACCGGGGTGGCCGGAGCGCGGTGACGCAGCAGAATCTGTCGGGCCGCTTCGAGCTGGGTGGTGCGGCCGGCGCTTTTGGGGTTGTAGAGGGCGACGACCAGGTCGGCGCCGGCCGCCGCTTCGAGACGGCGGCGGATCAGGGCCCAGGGGGTGAGCAGATCGGAGAGGGAGACGACGGCGAAGTCATGCATGAGGGGGGCGCCGAGGCGGGCGGCGGCGGCCTGCACCGCCGAGACCCCGGGGACGACCTCGATGGCGACGGTTTCCACCCCTTGCTCCGCCAGCTCCAGGACCAGTCCCGCCATCCCGTAGATACCGGCATCCCCGGAGGAGACCAGGGCCACCGTCCGGCCGGCCGCCGCCAGCTCCAGCGCTTGCCGGCAGCGTTCGACCTCCTTGAGCATCCCCGAGGAGACCACCTCCTTGCCGGCCAGCAGCTCCGGGATCAGGTCGAGGTAGGTCTGGTAGCCGACCACCGTATCGGCCGCGGCCAGAGCAGCGCGGGCGGCGGGGGTCAGATGTTCGAGAGCGCCGGGGCCGAGCCCGACGATGAAGAGTTTACCCATGGTGATCTTGTCCAAATAATTGAGATTGCGTTTCCGACCAACTGCACAGCTTGGCAAATGATCTGGTGTTACCCCGTCGATAATAATCATCAAAGACCGTCTGGCGTACCTTCAGATAGCGCCAATCATTACCGGTTTCGCGACTTACTTCGGCGCACCAGCGAGTCATGTGCGCATCCTTGCTGGTCGTCTCCTCGAATTCCCGCCCCTTAGTCTCGATGATCCAGAAAACTTCCAGTTCGCCTGTTCTCTGTACCGCCACGAAGTCGGGGTAGTACAACCGAATGGAGCCGGTCTGCGAGAGATACTGGACATGGAAGCTGGTGAACCACTCGGCCAGGGCGGCGAAGCGATCGATGTCGTCACAACCGTCGAGAAAGCGGGCAAAGTTGGCCTCGAAGTCGTTGTAACAGGGGACAACGTTGAAGATTGTTCGCCCAGCGTGGGCGATCATCCGCCGCCACAGGAACGGCTCGGTCTCCGACAGCTTGTAGCTTTTCCCGATAATCTTGACCGGCTGAAGGGTGGCGGTCAGTTCGCCGATCTTGCGCCCGAACATGACGGCAATGGCATCAAGCAGGCCGGAGTGGTTCAGTGTCCGGCGCAACCCCGCATCGTCGAGTTCGACCACGCCGCCAAAGCAACGCTTCTGCACATATTCCCGAACCTTGGGATAGAGTTCGGCAAACTGTCCGGTCAACTTAGCTTTCTTCTCGACCCGGCTGGTCAAGGATGACAGCAGATTTTCAATCGGCGGGACATTGCTGTCGTTGAACTCGATTTCATCGGAAGCCACCTTGACGTTGACGATGCCGTGGACCAGTTCGATGCGATTGACGACCTCGCCGTCCAGGTCTTCTTCCTTGGCCAGCGGTTTCAACGCCAGCGGGTCCAGCTCGGCCAGACGGCGATATTCCCGTTCGTAGAGCGGGGTGGTTCTGGGAATCTCGATGTCGAACTGGCGGCGATCTTCCAGCGGCATGATCGTCACCGGCGGCTTTGGTTTGACGATACGACGGATACCAACCCCTTCGCTCTCCAACTCGCGGATGAAGTTCTCAAAGGCATTGGTGCCGATCAGTTCGAGAATCTGGTTGTTGTCGCGGGGGATTTTGCGCATCAGCCGCAAACCGCGCCCGATGGCCTGTTCTGGAAGAATGTGCGCCTTGGAGGTAAATGGGCGCAGCCCCAGGATTACCGAGACGTTGCGCACGTCCCACCCTTCGCGCAGCATCATGACCGAGACGATGGCCCGATACGATGACGTCCCCTTGTCGACGTTGCGCGAGGCATCGCGCGCCTCGGCCAGATCCTTTTCGGTGATTTCACCGTTCTTCTTGGTGTGGATCAGCAGGACCCGGTCCTTGCCCTTGAATTCCGGTTCACGCCGGAGACGTTCGGCTATGGAATCGGCATCCTTGGTGTTCTCGGCCATGACGAAGAGGAGCGGTTTTTCCCCGACCGTGCTGTAGTCCACAACGTGCTGCCGCCAGCGTTCCACGGCGATGGCGATCCATTCGTTGTAGGCATCGCCCGCTTCTTCGTGGGCGTACTTGTCCGGATCGGACTTGTCGGTCTGGTGGATGATGAGCGGCACCTTGACGATCCGGTCTTCCACCGCCTGGGCCAGCGGGTAATCGACCACGATCCAGGGGAAATAGGTGCCGTTCTGGTTCTTGGGCGTGGCGGAAAAGTCGAGCCACAGGGTCAGGCCGTTTTGCCGCTTGGACTTGAGGTTTTCGTGTAGGACGACCAACGTCTTGTTCCACGCCAGATCCTCGTCGTGGACATGGTGCGCCTCGTCGTTGAGGACCATAAAATCATTCAGCTTCTTGACTCGGTCGAGGAGCGATTGTCCGGCGCTCGGGTTGGCCTTGGGGGCGTTGCCGAGGAGGGCGGCGATGGGGTTGATCGGCGCCGCTACGATGCCGTTGCTTTCGTAGATCTGCTGGATGTTGGTTAAGAAGAGGTTACCACCGGACGACGGTTCGCGGGAATCGCCGCGCATGAAGGTTTGCAGGGCGGCAAAGTCGGCCTTCCATTCGGGGGGAATGATCGGCAGCGCGTGAAAGATGCGGGCCGCGTCGAAATCCTCGCGCAGTCGCTCGTAGACGATAACGTTCGGCGCCACGAGGAGGAAGTTGGCAGCGAGTCGGCTCCCCGCTTCGAAGCGGCGATGCAGGAAGCTCCAGGCGATGACCAGCGACATGACCACGGTCTTGCCGCTGCCGGTCGCCATCTTCACCGCGTAGCGGGGGAGCCCTGCGGCGGGCAGCTCCTGCTCGGCCTCTTTGCCAATCTCCGGGATATAGCGACTGAAGGAGCGCACCCCCTTGGTCGAGGTCTGGATCTTCAGTTCAAAGAGTCCCGGCGCGTTGAAATAGCTTTGTACCAGATCGGCGACATCGTAGCGGCCTTCCACTTCGTAGAGGTAGAAGATCGTTTCGACCGCTTCGCGCTGACAGAAGTAGAAACGGAAGCGCTCGCCGCCGGGCAAAAGGTGGTCCTCGTCGAACCAGAATTGCAGCAAGCGCTCGGTGGTTGCACTCGCTCCAGGGTAGCCAGCCGCCCGCCACGCATCGACCGCCTCGCGCAGCTGGTTGACAAGCAGGGTGTTGCTGTCACGACGTCCCGGCTTCTCTTCCCAGGTCTCCGGCCCGGTCTTTTCCAGCCGGCTGTTCGGCGGGGTGTAAGGATCGCGGTCCTTGATTTCGGGGAGGTCCAGATCGAGGATGTTGGGATTTTCGGTCAAGTCCTGCACCGCCATGGCTACTTGACCTCCCACTCAAGAAGGCGGTTGGTGTCGTTGCCGAAGATGTCGACCACCTTGATGAGGATGCGAAACTTGCCGGGCTTATCGAAAGTGTGCTCGGCGCTGACCAGATCGAGCTTGCGCCGGGTGCGGGTGCGGTAGGTCTGCCACTGATTCATGAAGGTGTCGTGACGGAAATCCCAGTCCACCGCCCAGTAGTCGATGTAGTCGGACCATTTGGCAATCTTGGCCCGCACCTCGTCGGGGATGAGGTCGGTGTCGGGGATGACGAAGTCCTTCAGTTCGACACGGATGGTGCGCTTGACCTTGGGGTCGGCCACGACGTCGGCCTTGAGATAGGCGAGATCGAAGAAACGGATATCGCCGCACTGCACCGCCTGTTTCTCCATCACCTCGCGAGGGATGTTGAGCAGGCGCAGGCCGATGCCGTATTCGGCCTGGGCGTGTTTGACGATCGGGTCGTTCATCCCCATCTCCCACTCCCAGCCGAGGATGTGCAGCTCCTTCTGCCCCAGCGTCGCGCACTCGGCCAAGGCCTCGTTCACCTCGTTGATGGTCACCGGCGCATCGACCGCGCCGACATGGATCAACGCCCGTCCTTTTTTGCCGTGGATGTGGGAGCCGGCCAGTCCTTGTGCCTTGTACAGCTCCAGAATGAAGTTGATATAGGCGGCAATGGCGGCTTGGTTCGGCTCGGTCGGCGTCTCGCCGAAGGTCATCCCCTGCCAGTAGGCCCGTTCGTACTTGCCGAGGTTGAGGACTTCGAACGGTTTGGAATCGGGGATGTCGAGGATTCGTTTGCGGGTGGTGTGGATGGCGAAACGTCCGAGGTCGCAGGCGATCCAGTGGCGACCGAGCTTTTCCGCCACGGCGGCGGTGGTGCCGGAGCCGCTGAAGAAGTCGAGTACTAAATCTCCTTTGTCGCTGCTTGCACTGATGATTCGCTCAAGAAGGGGTTCGGGCTTCTGGGTGTCGTAACCGGTACGATCATTGGACTGGGCGGCAACGGGGCTGATGTCGGTCCATATACTCTGGAGAACGGTTCCCGGCATCTCATCAAGATAACGTTTATAACCGGGAACACCGCCTTCTTTTTTGGGCCAATATATACGCCCTGCGATATCTAATTCATCGAGAGTTTCAGTTTTATATTTCCAATGGTTTCCCTTTGCGGCGGGATCAATTCCCCGCCATGGCATACCCGATGACCCTTTGCGGGTGCCAGCGGCAGTTAAGTCACTTACTCGATACCGACGACCATCAGGTTCTTGATATCGATAGAAATTTTCAATATAGGAATCGTCATACTCAGTATGCTGCTTGGTCCACTTCCAACTGTCCGATTTGGTGTAAAGAAAAATCACGTCGTGAATATGTTTGTAAGTCTTGGAATCGCTGCGGGCGCTGGTCCGCTGCCAGATGATCTCGTTGCGGTAATTTTCCCGCCCCATGATGTCGTCCAGTATCACCTTGGCATAGTGGCTGACATTGTGGTCGAGGTGAACGTAGAGACTGCCGGTTGGAGATAAAAGTTCACGAGCAATATTTAAACGAGCGCTGAGCATTTCAAGATAAGTAGCTATTCCTCCACCCCATGTATCCCTGTACGCCTTCTCTTCCAGCAAGCTCGGCGATTTCTCAACGGTTTCCTCACCGATTCTGGTTTTAAACGAAAAGTCCGCGCCGGCATGGAACGGCGGATCGATGTAAATCAAATCGACCTTGCCGGCATACTCCTCCAGCAAACTCGCCAGCACCAGCAGGTTGTCCCCCCAGATCAGCTTGTTGTGCCAGTTGCTCTCGTCCTGCTTGGTCGCAAAACCGAAGAGATCGCCCACACGTCCCGGTTCGCGGGTGGCGCGGCCTTCCTGAATGGTCTCGATCACCTGGAACGGTAGCGCCGTGCCGCGATTCTCCACGCGGTTGCCGTTGTCATCATATTTTCCCGGCCAGATCAACTCGGGGCGGGTGATATCAATCTTGGGCATCTACTTGCTCCTCGCCGTGCGTCCACACGTAGCTGACTTTCAATTCCTTGTTCAGGGCGAGATTCCAAGGCAACCGCCCCTCCTTCTGCAAACGGCCGAGGACGATGCCGGGGGCGATCCCCAGCCGATCGGCAAAGGTCCGAATCGACTCTGCGGAGCGCGACAGGGTAGGCAGTTGCCGCGCCTCGGCGGGCGGAATCAGCCAGTCCCGCGCAAACTCGTTGGCTTCCTCCTCGTGCTCGTCGGAGAGCGCCCCTTCCATGTCGATGAAACGCAGACGTTTGCCATGCCGCAGCAAATGCCCGGCTTCATGGAAGAACGAAAACCAGAAATGATCGTTGGTCTTGTGGCGCAGACTCAGCATCAATAGAGCCTTGTCCGGTCCCAGCCAAAGAGTGGCCCCGCTGACCGGACACCCCTTCGGCGCCGGTTCGACGACCACCGCCACCCCGACTGCCGCGCAGGCGGCAACCAGTTGCGGGATGAAGATCTCGGGATTCGCCTCGCGGGTCAGGGCGCGTAACCCGCCGAGAGCGCTTTTGAATGCCGCCTTGTCGTAGGGCTCGGTCTTGATGGTGGCCGCGCACCGTTCCCCCTGACGCAGCCATGCTGCAACCGAACCGGCATGCTTGGCAAATTTGTCGGAAGAACGGAACGCCGCAGCCGGTACGCCGTACTCTTTTTTCCACACCGCGACCATCGCCACGCCGAAGAAGCGCAAGCATTCGGCCACCTGCTCCCCCTTGTCCGCAAAGGCGCGAATCCAGCCGAAGCGGATCATCTCCTTGAGGGGGAGGTCATTGAGCCAGCCCGCTTCGACCTTGAGGGCATCCCGCTCGGAAATCCGCACCAGTCCTTCGCGGTACTGAGCTTCGCGGGTCAGCCAGAAGTGGGCGCTGCTGCCGACGACCCGCTCCAGCTTGAGGGCGGTATCCTCGGTGATCGACGCCTTGCCGTTGATCAGCAGGCTGATGTGCTTGGTGGTGTAGCCGGTGCGTTTGGCCAGTTCGGTCTGCTTCCAGCCGCGCTCTTCCAGCAGGTCGAGAATGGTCTCTCCTGGAGGGGAAAGCCAGTCAGGAGCGAATGTCGAAACCGTCTTAGTCATGGTAGTCACCTATGAGTACGATGCGAACTTTCGTGACCTGATCCCAGGCGATGGCGTCATCTTCACGAGTCGGAACAGGGTTGTTGGCCGGTTCAAAAACGAGCCGCTTGCCCCCTTGCAGGTCAAGGGCAAACTGACCAGCGCGGCTGCCCTTGAGGGGGTGGGGTCTCCCGGCGCTCAGGTCGGCCACATTGGCAACGGCGCGCATATCGGCCAACCGGGTGCGGAGCTTGCGGCTGCATGAATCGCCCAGCTCCTTTTGCATGCGTCGTAGTTGTTCGCAGAGGGCTTGCAACTCGGCGGAGGAAAATTCTATCTCCATCCGGACACCATCTTATAATTTAGTTTACCATAAAGGTAAACACTTTTGTTGATGATCGTCATTTTCCTGCCCCCTCCTCGCGTCTCAAGCCGCCGCGTCGCTGCGGCAAATCCCCTGAAAATCACACCCCTTACAGCTCTCGACCCGGCACAAACGGCCGTCCCTGATGTCGCGCCCAGCAGCGACGATGTCCCTTCCCGTCTGTTGCAGCATGGCGTCGTCGACCAACTCCCGCACCGTCGCCCCGGCCCCTTCGTCAAGGTTGTAGATCTCCACCAGATCGGCCTTGCTGCCGGTCAGCTGCTGGTAGCCCATGGCATAGATGTGCAGTTGCTGCCGAGTTACGTTCTCCTCCTGAGCACGCTCGGTCGACTTGAAGTCGATGATAATCACTTCGTTGGTATCGGTCCGGCGGATCAGGTCGATACGGCCATGCACGACAACTCCTTCAGCCAATTTGATCTCGATCGGCTGCTCGGAATAACGGAGTTTGTCAAACAGAGCGGAATTGTCTACCAGGTACTTGTCCAAGATGAAAGCAGACTTGATCTTCATCTGTTCCAAGAGGCGAGGGTTGGCAAAGGGGAGGTGAAGATGCCGTTCAACTAGCACGGCAACTTCGCCTCGGTCGGCATAATCGCCGACAATCGCACGGGCGTGAACCTCGGCCAGAGCATCGTGCAACGACTTGCCGAATCCCATCTCTTCGCGAACCGGCGGATTAAACCCATAGAGAAAGCGTAGCTTGAACTGATAAGGGCATTCGTAGAAATACTTCAGCTCACTGAACGTAATCGCAACGTCTGTCTCGCCGCGTCCTTGCTTCGGGTCGAGACGTTCTTCCGGCAAGTGCAGCTGGTCTCGGGTCAGAACCAGACCGGGGGTGGTGACTTCACGGACAAAGATCGATTCAACTTTGTAGTCGCGGGTCGCCATGTCCGGCGCCCAAGTGCAGAAGAGATATTTCTTGCTGCGGGTCAGAGCGACGTAAATCAGGCGGCGTTCGTCTTCCTCGCCGCCGGCCAGCCGATGGGCATCGACAACCGCTTGCTGAGGGAGGACATGGTGCCATTGCCGACCACCGTGACCTTTGGGCGGAAAGCGATTCTTTAACAAATTGGGGATAAAGACAACCGGGAACTCCATCCCCTTTGCTTGATGAACGGTCATGATCTGTACGGCGTCGGGGGTCGCGTAACCGGCACCCTCCCAACCTTCCGGGTAATAGTCCTTGGCCTGATGACGCAGAAATCCGGCAAAATCCTGATGAAGACGAAACGGGTCGCTGTGGAAATGAATTTGCTCAAAGTCGGTGATGATCTGGCTGAATTTGCCCAGATTGAAATAGATCAACTCCCCCCTGACCAAATGGGCACCGCCATCGTCGGGGATATTCTCCTCCCTGAGATCCAGTACATCCAGAAAAGCCAAATAGGTGCGTTGCAATCCATAGTTCGATTTACGCCGTTCATCCGGCCAGCTCGCCCTACCCTCGTCAATTCCGGCAATGGCCCTGTCCAGACAATCCGGATTGATGCTCAAGTCGGCATTTCGCCACCGCGCAATCAATTCGTCCCTGTCGATCTCACCGTTGAGGTAATAAAAAATGCCGACAGCAGCTTGCGCCTCGTCGGTGTCGAAAAGGCCGCTCATCCCCTTGACGATGTACGGAATGTTCGCGGCCCGCAACGTATCGATAATCGGCCCAGCACTGTTTTTGACGCTTCGCAACAAAATCGCGCAATCGGACCAGCATAAGCCCCTCGTCAGGCCCTGCTCAGCAAAGGGTACTCCACGCAACTCACGAATCTTTTCAACAATCCATTGCGCTTCTTCGGCTGGATCGGAGAATTTCAGGCAGAGGAGATCGCCGCGAGCAAACGGCTGTTTCTCCATGCTCTCCATGTGTTTTTTCAGGCGCTCGCGATTGCGCTCGATCACTGTCCGGGCAGTTTCAACCACCCCTTTACTGCTGCGAAAGTTTTCACCCATGGGGATTTGCCGGACACCGGGATACCGGTCCCTGAAACTGAGGATGTTGCGAATATCGCTACCGTTCCATTGGTAGATGGTTTGGTCGTCGTCGCCTACGACGCAAAGTTGCGCCCCCAAATCGTGTAACTGCTTGACCAGACATTCCTGAAGCGGGTTGACATCCTGGTATTCGTCGACGATGAGG
>JBBQBQ010000024.1:0-22305 GCA_038317685.1 Desulfuromonadales bacterium
GGACACCCTTGCTGTTCGGCTAACGGTTCCCACCATCAGGGTCCGTAGAGGATTTGCACCTCCAAGTCAACGTTCAACCACCATAGTTGAACATATGGCGCTTACGCGCCACGCGCCATGCCTGGCGCACACGCAAAAAAGCCCCGGTCCACAACTGTGAACCGGGGCTTTTTGTTTGGGTGAATTTCTTCTCTAGAAGAGCGCCTGCTTGGCCAGCTCCATGACATCACCGGGGATGATGCCGAGGTAGAAAATTCCGACCAGGGCCAGCACGATCGACACCACCGCGCCGGCATGCATCTTCACCCAGGCGAAATCTTCCGTCGGGTCGCGGAAGTACATATAGACCATGACCCGCAGGTAGTAATAAAGGGAGACCGCCGAGTTCAGCACTCCGATGACCGCCAGCCAGATGTACCCGGCCTTGATGGCGCCTGAGAAAACGTAGAACTTTCCTGCGAATCCGGCCGTCGGGGGGAGCCCCATCAGGGAAAAGAGGCAGATGGTCATGGCGATGCCAAGGAAGGGGCGTTTGTAGCCGAACCCGGAGAAGCCTTCGAGGGTCAGGTTCTCTTCGCCCTCCTTGCCGGCCAGAACCAACACGGCAAAGGCGCCGAGATTCATGAAGGTGTAGGCAAGCATGTAGAAGAAGAGACCGGACAGGCCGACTTCGTTGGCCGCCACCAGACCGACCAGCGCGTAACCGGCGTGGGAGATGGAGGAATACGCCAGCATCCGCTTGAGATTGGTCTGGGCAATGGCCACCACGTTACCGATGGTCATGGTCAATACGGCCAGCAGCCAGAGCATCGCGCTCCATTCGGCATGCAGCCCGCCGAGTCCCAGGATCAGGATGCGGACGAAGGCGGCGAAGGCGGCGGCCTTCGGACCGGCGCTCATAAAGGCGGTAATCGGGGTCGGAGCTCCCTGGTAGACGTCGGGGGTCCACATGTGGAAGGGAGCCGCGGCGACCTTGAAGAGAAAGCCGGTGGAAAGGAGGACCATTCCCGCCAAGGTCATCGGGTTCCCGAGCTCTGCCGGATGGGAGGTAAGGAAGAGCCCGATATCGGCGACATTGGTAGTGCCGGCAACCCCGTACAGGAGGGCGATGCCATAGAGGAGAAAGCCGGTGGAAAAGGCGCCGAGGAGGAAGTACTTGAGGCCCGCCTCATTGGAGCGCAGTTGCCCGCGGAAGAAACCCGCCAGCACGTAAAGGGAGACCGACAGAACCTCGAGTCCGAGGAAGATCGTCATCAGGTCGGTCCCCGAGGCCATCCACATCGCCCCGGCGGTCGTGAAGAGGATCAGCGGATAATATTCTGCGACCGGGTACCCCTCGCGTTTAAGGTAGTCATCGGACATCAGAATCGTCATGGCTGCGGCGATCAGGAAGATGAAGTTGAAGAAGGTCGCGAAGTTGTCGAGGGCCACGTGGCCGGCAAAGCCGAACTGCGGGTTATTCCAACCGCCGGCGGCGACGACCGCCGTTACCACCAGCGCCAGGATGCTCGCCCAGGCAACATGGGTGGTACGGCCGCGGGGGGAGAAGACGGCAACCAGCAGCAGGACCATGCCGAAACAGGTCAAGACCAGCGACGGCATGATTGCCGCAAAATTCACGTTCTGCATGGCGACTTGCACCAGATTTTCCATCGAAATGCTCCTTCGGAAGCCGTGTTATCCAGTAATCTCCGTTACTCGTGCCCGCCGTGCCCGCCCTGCCCGCCGTGGCTCTCACCCTGGTTGAGCGGCTGCACGACTGCGACCTGTTTCCCCTTGACCTGCTCGATGAGCCGTTCCAGGGAGGGATTCATCTTTTCTAAGAAGGTGTTGGGATAGACCCCGATCCAGAAGACGAAGACCAGCAGCGGCACCATCAGGACGATCTCGCGGAGATTGAGGTCCTTGAGATTCTGATTCTTGGGGTTATTCAATTCGCCGAACATGACCCGCTGGAACATCCAGAGCATGTAGACCGCCGCCAGAATGACGCCGCTGGTGGCGACGACCGCGAACCAGCGCAGGTTGCTCTGGAAGGCCCCCATCAGGATCAGGAATTCGCCGACGAAGCCGTTGGTCCCCGGCAGGCCGATGGAGGAGAAGGTGATGATCATGAAGATGGTGGCGAAGATCGGCATCTGTTTGGCCAGACCGCCGAACTCCTTGATCTCGCGGGTGTGGCGGCGCTCGTAAATAAAGCCGACGATAAGGAAGAGCGCGCCGGTCGAAATCCCGTGGTTGACCATCTGCAGCATGCCGCCGGCCATCCCCTCCATGTTGAGGGCGAAAATCCCGAGCATGACGAACCCGAGGTGGGAAACCGAGGAGTAGGCGACCAGTTTCTTGACGTCGTCTTGCATCATCGCCACCAAGGCGCCGTAAACGATGCCGATCACCGCCAGCGCCGACAGGTAGGGAATGAAAAGCTGGGTGGCCTCGGGGAAGAGCGGCAGGGCGAAGCGGACGTAACCGTAGGTCCCCATCTTCAGCATGATGGCTGCCAGGATGACCGAACCGGCGGTCGGCGCCTCGGTATGGGCATCGGGCAACCAGGTGTGGACCGGGAACATCGGAACCTTGATGGCGAAGGACAGCGCAAAGGCCGCGAACAGCCAGGTCTGCAGTTCCGGAGCGATGGAGAGTTTGTAGAAGTCGGCGATGCTGAAGCCCGAAAGGTCCATCCCCGACTGCACCGCCTGGTAGTAGACGAAGATGATGGCCACCAGCATCAGCAGCGAACCGACGGCGGTGAAGATGAAGAATTTGACGGCGGCGTAGATGCGGTTTTTGCCGCCCCAGATCCCGATCAGGAAGTACATCGGAATCAGCATCAGTTCCCAGAAAATGTAGAAGAGGAACAGATCGATCGAGACAAAGGCGCCGAGCATGGCTGTTTCAAGCAGGAGCAGGAGCGCCATGAAGGCTTTGGTATATTTTTCCACCGCCCTCCAGGTGGAGAGGACCGCAATCGGCATGATGAAAGTGGTCAGCAGAACCAGCCAGAGACTGATGCCGTCGACGCCGAGCGAATAGTTCATCTGAAAGAAATCGCCGATGCTGATCCATTTGGCAAATTCCGTGTACTGCATGTCGGCGGAGGTCTTGAAGACATCGTTGAACGCCAGCGGCAGACTGATGAGGAAGGTGACCAGCGTCACCGCCAGGGTAAAGCCCTTAAGCAACCCGTCGTTATCCTTGGGGAAGAACAACAGGAAGAGCATCCCCACGAGCGGGAGGAAGGTCATCAGGCTGAGAAGATGTTCGGTCATTGGAAATCGCTCCTTATATCGCTATTGCTAAATCTGCCGGTGACCTTACTTGAGAACGAAGAAACCGACGATCAGCACCACGCCGACCACCATACCCATGGCGTAGTTGTGCACCATCCCGGTCTGGAGACCGCGCAGGCCCTCCGCTATCGCCCCGATCAGCCTTGCCGTGCCGTTGATAATCCCGTCGATCACCTTGACGTCGAACCCTTTCCAGCACAAGGTGCCGAGGCGCTTGGTCGGGTTGACGAAGAGGGCGTCGTAGAGTTCGTCGACATACCATTTGTTGAAGACCGCCTTGTGCAGCCTGGGGAAAGCAGCGGTGAACCGGGCCGGCCCTTCGGCCTTTCCCCTGTACATGCTGATCGCCAGGAAGATGCCGAAGAAGGCGATGGCCACCGAGACCGCCATCAGCCCCCACTCGGCCGCGTGGGAATGGGCCAGGGACTCCTTGATGGCGATGCGGTAAGTCTCCTGGGAGTGCCCGAAGACCGGCTCCAGGAAGTGTTCGATCCGGTTCCAGCCGTTGACGAAGAGTGCCGGGACCCCGACATACCCGCCGATGACGGCAAGGAGGCCGAGAACCATCAGCGGGATGGTGATGACCAGCGGCGATTCGTGGATATGGTCCTTGGCCTTGGGGTTGGTGCGGGACTCGCCCCAGAAGGTCATCGACACGCAGCGGAACATGTAGAAGGCGGTCATGCCGGCGGCGATCGCACCTACAATCCACAGGCCGATGGCACCGCGGGTCGAGGCGAACGACCACCAGAGGATTTCGTCCTTGGAGAAGAAGGCCGAAAAGAGAGGGACACCGGAGATCGCAAGGGTCGAAACCAAGAAGGTCCAGTAGGTGATCGGCATCTTCTTGGCCAAACCGCCCATGTTGCGCATATCCTGCGGGTCGTCATGCAGGTGGGCGTGGTGCAGGCCGTGGTGCATGGCGTGGATGACCGAACCGGAGCCAAGGAAGAGGCAGGCCTTGAAGAAGGCGTGGGTCATCAGGTGGAAGATACCGGCGGTGAAAGCCCCGACCCCCATGGCCAGGAACATGTAGCCGAGCTGGGAGACCGTCGAGTAGGCCAGCACCCGCTTGATGTCGTTCTGCGCGAAGCCGATGGAGGCGGCAAAGATCGCCGTGGCCGCACCGACGATGGCGATCACCATCATCGTCGTCGGCGCCATGGCGAAGAGCCCGTTCATGCGGCCGATCATGTAGACACCGGCGGTGACCATGGTCGCCGCATGGATCAGGGCCGAGACCGGGGTGGGGCCTTCCATGGCGTCGGGCAGCCAGGTGTAGAGGGGAATCTGCGCCGACTTGCCGGTGGCTCCGAGGAAGAAGCAGAGGGTGATGACCGTTACCACCACACTGCCGGTGCCGAGCAGGTGGGCGTTGTGGCCAATTTCAACAAAGTTGAGGGTCCAGATGCCGTGCTCGCTGCCCATGGTCCAGTACAGGAGGAAAAGCCCGAGGAGAAAGCCAAAGTCACCGATGCGGTTGACGACAAAGGCCTTTTTGGCAGCATCCCCGGCACTCTTTTTATGGAAGTAGTAGCCGATAAGCAGGTAGGAGCAGAGGCCGACCCCTTCCCAGCCGATAAACATCACCAGGGCGTTGTTCCCCAAAACCAGCATCAGCATGGCGAAGCAGAAGAGGTTCAGGTAGCAGAAAAACCTGTAATAACCTTCCTCGCCGTGCATGTAGCCGATGGAGTAGAGGTGGATCAGCGATCCGACGCCGGTGACGACCAGGATCATCAGGGCCGAAAGGGGATCGAGGAGGAAACCCCAGTCAACCTGCAGTTGCCCGACCGTCATCCATGAGCCGATCACGACCTCATGGACCTTCTCGGTATCCCCGAGCAGTTGGAAAAAATAACTGCAGGAGAGCAGGAAGGAGAGGACCATCAAACCGGTGGCGAGGCCGCCGATGATCTTCTCATTCTTGATCTTCTTGCCGAACAGCCCGTTGATCACTGAGCCGAGCAGGGGGAAGAATGGGATGAGCCAGAGTTTGTCGTACATCTATGTCTCCTCTAATCGGATTGGGCCACGTGCGAATCCGCAGTGAATCACCATTTCAGCAGGTTGAAATCCTCGACGTCGATCGACTCGCGGTTGCGGAAGAAGGCGATCATCAGCGCCAGACCAACGGCTGCTTCGGCCGCGGCGACGGTCATGACGAAGAAGACGAAGATCTGGCCGTCCATGTTCCCCTGAAAGTGCGACAGGGCGATGAAAGAAAGGTTGACGGCGTTCAGCATCAACTCCACGCACATGAAAATGACGATGGCGTTCTTCCGGGTGAGGACCCCGAAGGTCCCCAGAGAGAAGAGGATTGCGCTGAGCACAAGATAGTGATGGAGGGTCGGTTCCATGGTTCGGTCTCCTGTTCCAGTCCGGTGTCTAAACGTCCCTCTTGGCCAGCACCACGGCACCGATAATGGCGACCAGGAGCAGGATCGAGGTAATTTCAAAGGGGAGGAGAAAATCGGTGAAAAGGGCCTTGCCAATCAATTCGGTATGACCGACCCGCTCCACCACCTCATTGGTGATAGGCCCCGGAGTGAGGTTGGCCTGACCGTGGCTGAGCATGTACAGCGTTTGGAACAGAATCAGAATGCCGGCTGCGGCACCGAAGGCCTTGGTGTGGCTGACGCTCTTCTCGGTTGCGGTCCCGAGATTGAGGAGCATGATCACGAAGACGATCAGCACGATGATCGCCCCGGCATAGACCATGATCTGGATCGCAGCCATGAAAGGCGCCTGCAGCATGACATAGAGAGTGGCCAGGCAGACGAAGGTCATGACCAGCGAGATGGCGCTGTTGACCGGATTCCTGCAGGTAACGACCAGCACGCCGGAGGCAACCGCGACCAGAGCGACCAGATAGAAGAACAGAATTTCCATGGTTTGACGCTCCTGTAGGAATTACTTGAGCAGGCGCTCTTTGGTAAAAGTGAAGTCGGACCGATTGAAGTTCGCCAGCTCGTAGGTGTCGGTCATCTCCAGCGCTTCCACCGGACAGGCCTCGACGCAGTAGCCGCAGAAGATGCAGCGCAGCAGATCGATCTTGTAGACCTTGGGGAATTTTTCGCCCTTCTCGTTCTCGGCCGATTCGACGGTGATGCACTTGGCCGGACAGACGGTGGGGCAGAGGTAACAGGCCACGCACTTTTCCCGGTCATGGGCCGGTACCAACCGGTGCAGGCCGCGGAAACGCGGGGACATCTCCAGCTTCTGCTTGGGGTATTGCACCGTCGTCGAATTTCCCGGGAGCATGTGTTTGAAGGTGATGCTCAGACCTTTTATGAATTCCTTGAACATTGGCCGAATCCTCTTGTCGGGTTGGAGTTACTGCAGCAGCACGACCACCAGGCCGGTGACCACGATGTTGGCCAGCGACAACGGCAGGAAGACCTTCCAGCCCAGGAACATGAGCTGGTCATAACGGACGCGGGGCATCGTCGCCCGCAGCCAGATAAAGAAGAACATGAAGGAGAAGACCTTCAGCAGCAGGTTGATAGCTCCGGGGAAGGGCCCGTCCCAACCTCCGAGGAAGAGGGTGGCGGCAATCGCCGAGATGACGATCATGTTGGCGTATTCAGCCATGAAGAAGAGGGCGTACTTCATCGAGGAATATTCGGTGCAGAAACCGGACACCAGCTCGGTTTCCGCCTCCGGCAGGTCGAAGGGGGTGCGGTTGATCTCAGCCAGACCGCAGATGACGAAGAGCCCAAAGGCCAGCGGCTGGGTGAAGATATACCAGTTGTGCACCCAGGTCGGCAGAGAGGCGATCCCCCAAAGCGGCAACTGCTGGGCGCTGACGATACCGCGCAGGCTCAGGGTTTCGGAGAGCATGAAGACCGAAACCATCGCCAGCCCCGCAGCCAGTTCGTAGGAGACCATCTGGGCCGAAGCGCGGATGCCGCCGAGGAGCGAATACTTGCTGTTTGAGGCCCATCCGGCCAGAACGATGCCGTAGACCCCCAGACCGGTCATGGCGAGGACGTAGAGCATGCCGATGTTCAGATCGGTGATCTGCATCGGGATGACGTAGCCGCCGATGGTCAGATCCGGGCCGAAGGGGACAACCGCCACCGTGATCAGCGCGGGGACGAGAATCATCATCGGCGCCAGGATGAAGGAAACTTTGCTCGCCTCGGAAGGGATGATGTCTTCCTTGAAGAACAGCTTGAGACCGTCTGCGATCGGCTGCAGCAGGCCGTGCCAGCCGGCTGACATCGGCCCGAGACGGGTTTGCATGTGGCCGATGACCTTGCGCTCCACCCAGGTTGCATAGGCAACCATTAAAATGGTCACGACAAAGACCGCCACGATCTTCGCTAGCATGGCCAGAACAAACAGGACGGGGCTGTTAGAGAGGCTCAGGATCTCGGGAGTCATGGTCTATCCTCTTCCTTCCACGATGTGGGCTCTGCCGGATTTCGTTTACCCTTAAAAACCGGGTTTATGCGGGGTCTTCATCTCGCCGAGGTGCTTTTTCAGGTAGAGCGCTTCACGGTGCTTGGGGTTCACTCCCAACGCTCCCTCGACGGCTTCGTGGGCACCATCAAGGAGGTCGAGCTGCAGGTAGCACTCCGCGACATGCACGTAGGCCTCGGCATCCTTGGGGTTGAGCTTGAGAGATTCCTGGTAGGCGGCAATCGCCTCCCCGAATTCTCCCCCTTTGCGTAATGCCTCACCGAGCATGAATGCTGCAGGGGCGTAACGGGGGCTGCTTTCCAGTGCCTTGCGGAATTCGCCGCCGGCCGCCGTCAATTCCCCCTTGCGGTAGAGAGCCATCCCCAGTTCAAAGATCGCCGAGGTATAGCTGGGGCTGATCGATACGACCTGGCAAAACTGGTCGATGGCTGAGTCGACTTCCCCGAGCTGGAGGAGGACCAGACCCAGGGTATAAAGTGCCCGGGTGTATTTCGGGTTCAGATCGATGGCGGCTTGAAGTGACTCGCGGGCGCCATCGAGGTCCGAATTACGCAGGCAGGAAAGACCGAGCCGGTAGTGGGTTTCGGCGCTTCCCGGGTTGAGCCCGAGGGCCAGACGATAACTCTGGATGCTCGCCGGCAAGTCACCGAGTCCGTATTGGGCCATGCCGAGCTTGAAATAAACCCGGAATGGCTCCTGCTCGCCTTTCAGGGCCTTGGTCAGTGCCCCCACCGCATCCTGCAGATCGCCGCGGTCGTAAAGTGCCAAACCTTTGTAGTAGTAGCCTTTGCTGAAATCAGGCTGCTGGGCGAGGGCCTCATTCCACAGTTTGATGGCCTCCTCGATCAGGCCACGGTGATAGCAATCGATCGCCCGCTGGTGCAGGAACCCGACGTCGCCGGCCAGGTTCGTCCCGCATTGGTCGCAGAATTTAGCCCGTGCCGAAACCGGGGATTTGCACTTGGGACAATCCATGATCGCTCCCACCAGGTTCCGTTACTTACTGATTTCGACGGCGACCGCAGCTTCGCCTTGATAGAGTCGGTTGAGTTCCGCCGCCGGGAAATGATAGGGCGCGAAGACCAGCCCTTTCGGGAGCCGGTTGCCAACCTTGGCCTTGAGTTTCAGTTCGACCCCGTTCCCCTTGACCTTGAGCAGATCACCCTCTTGCACTCCGAGGGTCCCGGCGTCTTCGCGACCGAGTTCCAGGTAGGCCTCGGGGATGACCGCCAGGGGGCCGGTGGCCCGGGTCGACATGGTGCCGCTGTGATAGAGAGCGCTGCCGGTTACCAGCTGGAAGGTCCCTTGGACCGGCGTGCCGCCAGCCACCGGGATAACCTTCTTGAAGGCCGGGGTCAAGGTCTCGCCGCCCCAAACGATCCCTTGAGGTCCGAGATCGGCGAAGGTGATGCCCTGGTACTCCGGAACCGTCACTGCAATCTCGGCAAAGACGGCAGCCGGCCCGGTGTAACTGACGGTCGAGCCGCAACGCGCCGCCAGCAGGGCAATAATTTCATAGTCGGTCTTGGCTTCGCCGGGCTTGGCGATGCCGGGGCGAACCCGCTGAATGCGCCGCTCGGCATTGGTGAAGCTGCCGTCTTTCTCGGCAAAAGAGGCAGCCGGCAGGACCACATCGGCCTTGGCAGCGGTCGGCGACAGGAACAGATCCTGGACGACCACGAAGGGTGCCTTGTCGAGCGCCGCTTCGACCTTGGCGCGGGCCGGATAAGAGGTCAACAGATCCTCCCCGACCACGTACAGAGCACCGAGCTTGCCGACGGCGGCCGCATCGAGCATCGCCTGCGCACCGAGGCCGCCGGGACCCGGGAGAATGCCGAGGTCGATGGCACCTTGGCTATTGGCCTTCTCGCCGCACAGGAAGAGCCCGCTGCCGGGGCGTCCGGCGTTCCCCGAGAGGATCGCCAGGTTGGCGGCAGCCGTCGCCAGCTGCTTGCTCTGGGCGGTGTAGGGTAGCCCGTAAGCAAGCAGGATCGCGCTCTTTTTAGCGCCTGCCAGGTGTCGGGCCGCGGTACGGATGGCCTCCGCCGGGACCCCGGTCAGGGTGGACACCAACTCGGGGGTCGCCTCGGCCAAAGAAGCCTTCAGGGTCTCGAGGTTCTCCACGCCGGCGGTCACGGCCAACCCTTCGGCGAGGAGGACCTGGGCCATGGCATTGAGGACCTGAACCTCCAGGCCGGGCTTGCTCAGGAGGGTTTTGGCATGAGGGAGCTTGGCAAACTTGCCGAACTTGTCGGCGAGGATGAAGAGCTGTGCCTCATGGCGTTTGACGGCCTGGTTGACGACCATCCCGAAGACCGGATGGGTTTCGTAAAAATCGGAACGGATGGCGAGGATGACATCACACTCCTCGACCTGCGGGAAAGTCGCCGTCGAGGCGGCCACCCCGAGAGTTCCCCGGAGGCCTTCTGTGACTCCCTTGTAGCATTCCCCCCCCGAATGATCGAGGTTGGCGGTGCCGAGGGTGGCGGCCAGGCCCTTGAGGAGGTGGAACTCTTCGTTGGTCAGACGCGCTCCAGACAGGATACCGATGCCGCCGGCCTGCTTGGCGCTGTTGAAACCGGCCGCTACGGCGTCGAGGGCTTCCTGCCAGCTGACTTCCTGAAGCTGGTTCCCCTTGCGCAGCAACGGCTTGGTCAGGCGCTTCTCGCTGTTGACGTAGCTGTAGCCGAAACGGCCCCGGATACAGAGGTTGCCGTCATTGACCCCGGTCTTGTCGTTGAAGCGGATCGTCTCGACCTTGTTCTCCTTGACTCCGAGGGTCACAGTGCAGCCATTGCCGCAATAACCGCAAACCGAGTCGATCTCCTTGATTTGCCAGGGACGGGCCTTGAATTTAAAGGGGCGAGGCAGGATGGCGCCGACCGGGCACATGGAAACGCACTGACCGCAGAATTCACAATTCAGCCCGCGGTCGAAAGCGGTGGCGATCTTGGTCTCGAAACCGCGGTTGATGAATGAGTAGGACCCGTAGCCGACGATTTCGTCGCAGACCCGGACGCATTTGCCGCAGAGCACGCAACGGTTCATGTTCCGTTCGATCAGGGGATTGACTTCGTCCCGCGGCAGGTCGAATTTTTCGCCCACAAAACGGTTCTTGACCACCTCGAATTCGTAGGTCAGATCCTGCAGGTCGCACTCCCCGCCCTTGTCGCAGACCGGGCAGTCGACGACATGGTTGACCAGCAAAAATTCGAGGACGGTTTTCCGAACTTTCTGGATTTCCGGGGAGGTGGTGGTGACCACCATCCCTTCGGTAACCGGGGTGGTACAGGACGGGATCAGACGTCCCTTCATCTGCTCGACCTCGACCAGACAGACCCGGCAGGCGCCATAGGGGAGGAGCTTCTTGGCGTAACAGAGGACCGGAATGTGGATACCGGCTTCCTGGGCGGCCTCGTAGATCGTCGAATTTTTCTTGACCGTGATCTTCTTGCCGTCAATCGTCAGGTTTACCATCGTGACCTCGTATCAGAATCAGCGGAAAAACCGGCTACTATTCGATGGCCATGAAGCGGCAGGCGTCATAGCAGGACGTGCACTTGGTACATTTGTCTTTATCAATGATGGCGATCCCGCCCTTTTCCCACTGGACGGCTTCCACCGGGCAGATCTTGAAGCAGAGGCCGCACTTCTTGCAGGCGCCCTCGATGACCTCGAATTTGAGGAGCTTCTTGCAGCTGTGGGAAGGACAGGCCTTCTCCTTGATGTGCGCCTCGTATTCGTTCCGGAAGTAGCGGATGGTGGAAAGGACCGGGTTGGGCGCGGTCTGGCCAAGCCCGCACAGGGAGCTTTTCTTGATGTCGTAGGCCATGTCCTGCAACAGCTCGATGTCCCCTTCGCGCCCTTCACCGGAGGTGATCCGTTGCAGGATCTCCAGCATGATCTTCAGGCCGATGCGGCAGGGGATGCACTTGCCGCAGGACTCGACGCGGGTGAAGTTGAGGAAGAAACGGGCGATGTCGACCATGCAGGTCGTTTCGTCCATGACCACCAGGCCTCCGGAACCCATCATGGCTCCGGCCTTGATCAGCGAGTCATAGTCGACCTGGGCATCGAGCGCTTCGGCCGGCAGGCAACCCCCGGAGGGACCGCCGGCCTGCACCGCTTTGAACTTGCGGTTGTTGAGGATGCCGCCGCAAACGTCGTAGATGACCTCACGCATCGTGGTCCCGGCCGGGACTTCGACCAGGCCGGTGTGCTTGACCTTGCCGGTGAGGGCGAAGATCTTGGTTCCCTTGGTCCCTTCGGTGCCGATGGAAGCGTACCATTCGGCCCCGTTGTAGAAGATGTAGGAAATGTTGGCAAAGGTTTCGACGTTGTTGATGTTGGTCGGTTTGCCCCACAGGCCGCGGACCGCCGGGAAGGGCGGGCGGGGCCGGGACATGCCGCGCTGCCCTTCGATGGAGGCCATCAGCGCGGTCTCTTCACCGCAGACGAAGGCACCGGCACCGGCTTTAATGCGCATGTCGAAATCGAAACCGAGGCCCATGCAGTTCTTGCCGAGAATCCCCTTCTCGTAGCAGGTATCGATGGCTTTCTGCAGGCGTTTGATGGCCAAGGGATATTCGGCGCGGCAGTAGACATAGCCGAAGGTGCAGCCGATGGCATAGGCACCGATCATCATCCCTTCGATCAGGCCGTAGGGGTCCCCTTCGAGGACCGAGCGGTCCATGAACGCCCCCGGGTCACCTTCGTCGGCGTTGCAGATCAGGTATTTTTCGTGGCCGGGAGTGGCCTTGCAGAAAGACCACTTGACCCCGGTCGGAAACCCGCCGCCCCCCCGGCCTCGCAGGCCCGACTTTTTGACTTCGTCGATGACCTGGTCCTGGGTCATGGTCACGGCCTTCTTGATGCCGGTAAAGCCTTTATGCGCCATGAACTCGTCGATGCTTTCGGCGTCGATGGTCCCGCAGCGGGAAAAGATGATGCGCTGCTGTTTTTCAAGAAATTTGGTGTAGTAGGGACCGGCGACCTTCTTTTCCACCGGTTGGGCCCCGACGATGTGCTCCTCGACAAGCTGCGGTACCATCTCCGCCGTGACGAAGTCGTAGGTGACAGCCGCCTGACCCGGCATGACGATATCGACCAGCACGTCGTTGGCGCAGAGCCCCCGGCAGCCGGTTTTTTTGATTTCACAGCGCTTGCCGATCTTCGCCTCAATGCCGAGTTTGTCAAATTCGGCCTGAAAGGCATCCGCCACGACCAGCGAGCCCGAAGCGATGCCGCCGGTACCGGTGCAGATGAGAACCTCGATCATTTCCGCTGTTTCGGCCATCTTGGTATATCCTCGATCAGGGTGGCGGGTTGAAAACGTCAATCCATCTTCTGGTACTTTTGAAGGACCTCGTCCATTTTCTGCACGGTCATACTGCCGTAAGTCGCATCGTTGACCATGATGACCGGAGCCATGCCGCAGGCACCGATGCAAGCGACATATTCGGCGGTGAATTTGAGATCTTCGGTGGTTTCGGCGTGAGCGATTCCCAAGCGGTCCTTGAGAGTGTCACCGATCCGTCCGGCACCCTTGACATGGCAGGCCGTCCCCATGCAGACGCGGACGATGTACTTGCCCCGCGGCTTCAAGTGGAACTGGGCGTAGAACGTCAGCACCCCGTAGATCTGGCTCGTATAGACATTGAGGCGCTCCGCGGCCAGGTGCACACAAGGCTCCGGCACAAACCCGTAGGCCTCCTGAATCCCCTGGAGAACCGGCATCAGCGCCCCATGCATATCGATATACTTATCGATAACCTGGTTGGCGGCAGTCAGATCGACTTCCTGCTCTTCAACTTGTTCCGCGGCGTTGCTCATGGATATCCTCATTCGCCCGAAGTGCTGTTAACGGTCGATTTCTCCCAGGACGATGTCCAGGGTCCCGATGGTCGCAATGACGTCCGCAAGCAGGGATCCCTCGACCATCTGCGGCAACGCCTGCAGGTTGACGAAGGAGGGCGGCCGAATCTTCATGCGATAAGGGTGATTGCTCCCGTCGGAAACGAGGTAATAACCGAGTTCGCCTTTGGGTGCCTCAATCCCTTGGTAGATCTCCCCGGGCTCGACCTTGAACCCTTCGCTGACGATCTTGAAGTGGTGGATCAAAGCTTCGATGGTGTTGACCACATCCTGCTTCGGGGGGAGACAGATCTTCGGCGCATCGGCCAGAATCGGTCCGGGTTTGAGGGCATCGAGGGCCTGCAGGACGATCTTGGCGGACTCGCGCATCTCGATAAGACGCATCTGATAACGGGCGAAGGTATCGCAGTCCTGGCTGGTCGGAACCTGGAATTCGTAATCTTCATAGCCGCTGTAAGGGTTGTCGCGGCGCAGATCCCAGTCCACCCCGGACCCGCGCAGCGCCGGGCCGGTCAGACCGATATCGATGGCGTCCACGGCGCTGATCTTGCCGACGCCCATGGTTCGCTTCTGCCAGATCTTGGTCCCGGTCAGCAGACCTTCGTAGGTCTCCAGATGGCCGGGCATGGACTCCGCAAAGTCCCGGATCTCCTTCTCGATCCCCGCCGGCAGATCCATGGACAAGCCCCCGACCCGGAAGTAGTTGGAGGTCATGCGCGCGCCGGAGATCTTTTCGTAAATGTCGATGATCGCTTCGCGCTCACGGAAACAGTAGATGAAGACCGTCATGGCTCCGATGTCGAGGGCGTGAGTGGCCAGCCAGACCAGATGGCTCTTGATACGGGTCAATTCGGTCAGAAGCACCCGAATCCGCTTGGCCCGCTCAGGGATCAGGTCGGTGATTCCCAGCAGCTTCTCCACGGCCAGGACATAGCCGAGGTTGTTGCTCATCGGCGCCAGGTAATCGAGCCGGTCGGTGAGCGGAATGACCTGATGGTAGGTCCGGTGTTCAGAGAGCTTTTCGACCCCGCGATGGAGGAAACCGATGTGCGGGGTCGCCTTTTTGACGATCTCGCCGTCGAGCTCGAGAATCAGCTGCAGAACCCCATGGGTGGAAGGGTGCTGCGGCCCCATGTTTATAGTCATGATTTCGGTCGTTGCCATCGTCAGCCTCGTCTAGCGAAAAGTGAACAAGCCGGTTTTGATTACGAAAGACGCCCCTGGTAGGGCTCCCGGTCAGGGCCCTGCAGCGGATAGTCCTTGCGCAGAGGGTGCCCTTCCCAGTCCGCGGGCATCAGAATGCGGCGCAGATCGGGGTGGTTGGTGAAGTCGATCCCCATCAGGTCCCAGCATTCCCGCTCGTGCCAGTTGGCCGTCGCCCAAACGCCGCTGACCGTATCGACCCGGGGATCGTTCTCGGCCACCGGCACCTTGACCCGCAGGCGGTCCTTGGCGGAAATATTGTAAAGGTTGTAGACCACCATGAACCGCGGGGACTGGCCGAGATAATCGACACCGCACAAGTCACAGAGGAAGTTGTAGCCGAGTTCTTCCTTGAGGAAGGCGGCGATTGCGACGATCTCTTCTTTCTTGACCGTCACCGTCGTTTCGCCCCGGAAGTCGACGGCCGCAAGAACGGCCCCGGCGAATTTTTCGTTCAGCTTCGCAACCGCTGCATGTTCGCTCATATTCATCATTTCCTATGGTGTTGGTGGCTTCTTATCGCAATGTGGATCAGGCGTTGATGCGGTCGCCGACCCCGATGGCTGCCCCAAAGGAGTTCCGTTCATTCATGATCTTCTCCTGCAGCTTGCCGATACCATAGAGAAGACCTTCAGGACGCGGCGGACAGCCGGGGATGTAGACATCAACGGGCAACGCCTCGTCGATCCCCTGCACGGTGCTGTAGGTGTCGAAGATGCCGCCCGAACAGGCGCAGGCCCCCATGGCAATGACATATTTGGGTTCCGGCATCTGCTCATAGACGATCTTGATGACCGGCAGCATCTTTTTAGTGACGGTGCCGGCAATGATGATGACGTCCGCCTGCCGGGGGGAGGCCCGGAAAAGCACCCCCAGACGGTCGAGGTCGAAGCGCGCGGCGCCGGTGGCCATCATCTCGATGGCGCAGCAAGCCAGGCCAAAGGTCATCGGCCACAACGACTTGGCGCGGGACCAGTTGACGAGTTTGTCCAGCGAGGTGGTGATGACGTTATTGCCGAGGGTCTGTTCTACTCCCATTCGAGTGCTCCTTTTTTCCAGACATACACGTAGCCGACGAGGAGGATGAGAATGAAAACCCCCATCTCGACGAAACCGAAAACCCCCAGGCGCTTGAACATGACCGCCCAGGGGTAAAGGAAGACCGCCTCAATGTCGAAGACGATGAAGAGCATGGCAATGATGTAGAATTTGACGGAGAATCGCTCGCGTGCCGTGCCGACCAAGGGCATGCCGCACTCATAGGGCGCCAGCTTCACCACCGACGGCTTTTTCTGCCCAATCAGTCGGGACATGACCACGGAACCGATGGCAAAGGCAAAAGCGAAGGCGACGAGGACGAGTATCGGCAGATAAGTCTCGAGCATGAAAACAACTCCTCCCGAAAGGTGGTTTATGGGTGGAAAAACGGCGCACCTCCAGAAGCTCCTTACGGGGCACGGCCGTGGCCAAGTTAGGATAATTTAAACCCTTTGTCAAGGGAAAAAATACTGTATACTGTATGCACTTTTTTGGCCAGAAAGTCCCGTTTATACGGGGTTAAAGCGGCGGTCAATGCCCCAGGCAGAACGTTGCCCGGATGCTTTTGGAGGGGCCCTTGGCCCAGGGGGAGGGTAAGCCTGTATTTAATGGGCAATTTCTAACGGTTAATTCAAGCTCCGGTCGTTTCGGGTCTCCGCGCGAAAGTCCCGGGTCAGGGGTTAATTGCGGCCGGCCTCAATCCGGTTCATGAGCGCCAGCAGGATGGCCAGGGCGATAAAAGCGCCGGGAGGAAGGATGAGAAGCAGGAAGGAGGGATAGGCGGCCCCAAACAGGTTGAAGCCGAGGAAAGCGCCGGTGCCGAGAAGCTCCCGGACCGATCCGAGCACGAACAGGGCGAAGGTGAAACCGAGACCCATGCCGCAACCGTCGAGGAGCGACGGCAGGACCGGATTCTTCCCGGCAAAGGCCTCGGCCCGGCCGAGGATGATGCAGTTGACGACAATCAGCGGGATAAAGATGCCGAGGGCCTTGTAGAGATCGTAGACGTAGGCCTCCATGCATAATTGGACGACGGTGACGAAGGAGGCGATCAGAACGATATAGGCCGGGATTCTCACTTGGGCCGGGATCAGTTTTCGCAACAGGGCGATGACGGTATTGGAACAGACCAGAACAAAGGTGGTGGCCAGCCCCATGCCGAGACCGTTGATGGCACTGGTGGTCACCGCCAGCGTCGGGCACATCCCCAAAACCAGTCGGAAGATCGGATTTTCCCGCCACAGTCCCTTACTGAACTCATGCCACAGGTTCATACTCAGGTCCCTTTCGGGGCGATGATCTCCGCCCGGTGCTCGCGGAAAAACTCCAGTCCGCCCCGTACCGCCTTGACGACTGCCCGCGGCGAAATGGTGGCACCGGTGATCTGATCGAACTGCCCGCCGTCCTTTTTCACCCGCCAATCGGCATTGTCAAGGCTCTTGCCGCGGAACTGGGCCTTGAACCCAGCTTCGGAGATCTTGTTTCCCAGCCCGGGAGTTTCGGACTGGGTGAGAATCTCAATGCCGGCCACGGCCCCCCCCGGATCGACCCCCACCATGATTTCGATGTTGCCGCTGTAGCCATCGGGCGCAGTGACTCTGAAGGCAACACCGGCCAGGGCTCCCTGGTGCCGGCCGCGGAAGAAGGTCCGCTGCAGCTCCAGGCCCTTGGCATTTTTCCCGGCCGGAAGAGTCACGGCATCGGTATCCGGCTCATTATCGATAGGCGGCAGCACCGCCCGCAACGCCTTGAGCATTTCCAGCCGACGCTGGGCGGCGATCGGTTCTCGGGTCATCCCTTCGACCACCGCCAGAATCAGGCCGGAGATGACGGCGATCAAGGTCAGGGCCACGACCAGGCGTCCGATTTCGCGCATCACGCCCTCCCCGTCTGCCGCTCCGTCACCAGGCCGAATTTCCGGGGTCTGGTGAAGCGGTCGATGAGCGGAGTCACTGCGTTCATCAGCAGAATGGCGAAGGAAACCCCTTCCGGATAGCCGCCGAAGAGCCGGATCAGGACCGTGATCAGTCCGCAGCCGACGCCAAAGACCAGCATTCCGCGCGAGGTGACCGGTGAGGTCACCATGTCCGTCGCCATGAAAAAAGCGCCGAGGATCAGGCCGCCGGTGAACAGATGAAAGAGCGGATCAGGGTATCGAGCCGGGTCGATAAGCCAGAAGAGCCCGGAGCAGACCACCACTGAGCCGAGAAAGGTGGCCGGAATGTGCCAGGTCAGCACTCGGCGCCAGAACAGGTAAGCGGCGCCGAGCAGGAGCGCCAGAACCGACACCTCCCCAAGGGATCCGGCCATCGACCCGAAAAAGTAATGGCCAAGCCCTCCGGAGAGCGCCTCCGGCAGTTTCCCGGTCAGCATGACCGCGGTCTTCATCGCCCCCAGGGGGGTGGCGCTGGTCACCGCATCGAGGCCTGAGCCAAGCGGGGCCGGCGTCGTCCAACTGGTCATCTGTACCGGGAAGGAGATCAGCAGCACCACCCGGGCCACCAGGGCCGGGTTGAAGGGGTTGTGGCCAAGGCCCCCGTAGACCTGCTTGCCGATGGCGATGGCCACCACAGCTCCGACCAGGACCAGCCACCAGGGCGCCGAGGGGGGGAGATTCATGGCCAGCAGGATTCCGGTGAGAGCAGCGCTGCCGTCGGCGAGGGTGGAGGGTTGCCCCATCCCCTTGCGGCAAAGCGCTTCGGTGGCGAGACAGCCCCCGATGGCCAGCAGCAGCACCAGCAACGCGCGCCAGCCGAAAAGATAGACGGAGACCGCGCAAGCCGGCAACAGGCTGTAGATCACATCCCGCATCACCCGGTCGGTGGTGGTCCCCGAATGGGCATGGGGAGAGCTGGAAAGATAAAGCTGGGACTCCACGTCAGACCTTTCTACGCTTGGCCAGGATCGCCCCTTTGGCCTGGCGGATCGCCTGCACCAGCGGAATCGCCGCCGGGCAGGTGTAAGTGCAGCAGCCGCATTCGATGCAGTCCATGGCATCGAACTCTGCCGCCTGGTCGAAGAGGTTGAGACGGGCGTAGCCGGCGATGGTGGTCGGCAGGATGTGGGCAGGGCAGACCCTCACACAGCGCCCACACCTGATGCAGGGGCCCTCGGGAACGAGGGCAAACTGCCCGGGGCCGAACAGCAGCAGCCCCGAGGTGCCGCGGGTCACCGGCACGTCCAGGGAGAGCTGGGCGGCCCCCATCATCGGCCCACCGAGGATGATCTTCTCGGGTTCGACCTGAACGCCCCCGCAGCTGCTCACCAAATGGGTTAAGGGGGTGCCGATCCGAACCCGCAGGTTCCGGGGTTCGGCCACGGCCGGCCCGGAAACGGTGGCAATCCGCTCCAACAGCGGCCGACCGAGGCGGACCGCGTCGCTGACAGCAGCTGCAGTGGCGACGTTCTGCACCACCACGCCAACGTCCATCGGCAACCCGCCGCTCGGGACCTCCCGCCCGGTGAGGGCCAAAATCAACTGTTTTTCCGCTCCTTGCGGATACTTGACGGCGAGAGGCACCACCTCGATCCCCGCCGGGGAACAGATCGCGGCCATAACCGCGATGGCGTCCGGTTTATTATTTTCGATACCGACCAGGATTCGATCGACCCCGAGAACCCGCTTGAGGATAACGCAGCCGTCAACAATCCGGTCCGGCTCTTCGAGCATCAGGCGATGATCGGCGGTGAGATAGGGCTCGCACTCGACCCCGTTGATCACCAGGGTATCGATCGGCTTGTCGGCCGGGGGGGTGAGCTTGACGTGGGTCGGGAAAGTCGCCCCGCCGAGGCCGACGACCCCGGCCGCGCGGATCCGGTCCCGGATCTGGTCGGGGCTTAGAACCATGGGGTCGGCTCCCTGCAGACCGTCGACCCAGGCGTCGGCCCCATCGGCCCGAATCACCACCGCCGGCAGACGCCGGCCAGAGGGATGCGGACGCGGCTCAATCGCCACCACTTCGCCGGAGGTCGAGGCATGGACCGGCACCGAGACAAACCCCTTGGCGGTCCCGACTACCTGGCCCTTGCCGACCCGCTCGCCGACCTGGACACAGGCCTCGGCCGGCGCTCCGATATGCTGGGAGAGAAGAATCACCAGCTCGTCGGGCAACGGGCACTCCAAGATCGGCAGATGCGCCGTCCAGCGTTTATTGTCGGGCGGATGCAAACCGCCAGGGAACGTCTTCAACTTCATGCCTGGGTCCTAACGCCACAGAGTTCCGGGCCGCCGACGATCATGCCGCTTGCCCCCGGTTGATCGGCACCGTCGGCGGGGCGAAGGTACTCCCTTCGGGGTAGCCATCCACGAAGTCGCGGATGCACTTGGTCGGGCACTTGACGACAGCCTCTCCGGCCTGAACATGGTGCGGATAAACCACATGGGCGAGAAAGTTCTGGATGAGGTAGGCTTCCGGGACGGTCTTGTGACAGATCTGGCAGGCGATGCAGCCGACCTGGCAGTATTTGCGAACGACGGCTCCCTTGTCGTGGCTGTTGCAGAGGACGTGGACGGTCGCGTCGAGCGGGGTCATGTGAATGACCTGCCGTGGACAGGCCGAAACGCACATCCGGCAGCCGGTGCATTTCTCCCGGCTGATCACCGCCAAGCCGGCCGCGGTCAACTCAATCGCGCCGAAGGGACAGGCCCGGACGCAGCTGCCGAGCCCCAGACAGCCCCCCGGGCATTGCTTCGGTCCATCGGCAATCTTCTGCGCGGCGTTGCAGTCGGCCAGACCGAGATAACGGTACTTGGCGGTAGCCTTGCGGGTATCCCCCTGGCAGAGGACCACCGCGACCTGCGGATCGGCCGCCACCGCCTCGACCCCCATGATGTGGGCAATCCTGGCCAGCGTCGCCGCACCCCCGGGGGTGCAGAGGGTGGCTGCGGCCTCGCCGGATGCCACCGCCTTGGCATAGGCGGCGCACCCGGGGTAACCGCAGGCCCCGCAGTTGGCCCCGGAAAGGGCCTCCAGCAACGCCAGTTCCCGGGGGTCGGTCTCGACGGCGAACTTCTTCGCGGCCAGCCCCAAGGCCAAGGCCGCCAGCAGGCCGATGCCGCCGAGACTGATGATCGATGCCCACATATCGCTACAATCCGTCGTTCGTAATAGGTTGCTGGTGCCCGATCAAAAGCCGGGCATGGAAAATTCCGGACGCCATCAGGTCACCCTCGGCAAGGCGCCGGGATCACCGCGAAGGGCAAATCCCCACCGCGTCCTTAGCCCTTGACCAATCCTGCGAACCCCATGAAAGCCAGCGACAGGAGTCCCGCCGTCACCAGGGCGATCGCCGTCCCGCGGAACGATTTCGGCACCGGCGCCAGGTCGATGCGTTCGCGTAAGCCGGCGAAGAGGACCATCGCCAGGGTAAACCCGAGTGCCGCCCCGATAGCGAAGACCACACTCTCCAAAAAGTTGAAGCCTTTCTGGATGTTGAGGACTGCCAAGCCCAGAACCGCGCAGTTGGTGGTGATCAACGGCAGGAAAATACCGAGGGATTGGTAAAGGACCGGACTCGCCTTCTGCACCACCATCTCCACCAATTGCACCAGGGAGGCAATGATGAGAATGAAGGCGATGGTCTGCAGATATTCGATGCCGAAAGGGATCAGAATGAAATACTGAACGAACCAGGTGACAACCGCCGCGATGGTCATGACAAAGGTCACCGCCATCCCCATGCCGAGGGCCGTCTCCACTTTCTTCGACACTCCCAGAAACGGGCAAATGCCGAGAAAGCGCGACAGGACGAAGTTGTTGACGAAGATGGCGCTGATCAGGATCAGCAATAATTGGGTCATGGGGAGCATCCCCGGAAGGGTTAAAATTGGTCTGACCAGGCCTTATAAAATAGAACGGCTCCCCCTGTCAACGGATTTAAAGCATTAAAAAAAATTTCTCATGCAAATTATACTTTGAGTAAATTTTTGTTTGATTCTCTTGCGGGCCTTCCTGACCACATTCCCTTCCCGCCGCTACCGGCCCTTGCCAAAAGCATCCAGAAAGAGCTTCAACTTTTGAGGATCGTTGGATTTTACCGCTCCACTCAGAAAATCTTTCATCCCCGGCCGATAGCCGTGATTCCAGACCTGCAGAAACATCTCCGTTCCCATCTTGCAGACGCAGTCCGCCGGCACCTCGGGCTTGCCCACTTCGACCCGGCATCCGTCGGGCTGAAGCACCACCGTCCGCTTGACCTCGTCGATGGAAAAGTAGAAGGTCGCCGGAGCCTTAACCACTCCCGCCAAAAATTGCTCTCCCAGAGTCGCAAAAATTGTCTCAACCATACTCTCCTCCAAAACCTGAAAAGGCAATCGCCCGGCGTCTTAAGAACTTACTGAGCGCCGAGTTTTTCGACCAGCGCGGGGACGAACTGTTTGAGGTCGGCGACCACCAGGACATCGGCGACCTCGCCGATCGGGGCATCCCGGTCGGTGTTGATCGCCACCACGAACTCCGACTTCTTCATCCCC
>JBBQBQ010000025.1:0-22141 GCA_038317685.1 Desulfuromonadales bacterium
CTGGATGAACGCCTCCCCTTGCTGAAACCAGTCGACGGCGTTTTGGGCGACCATGATGAGGAGGGCGGCGACCGGCAGAATGAAGCAGATGGTGACGGCCAGGACCATCAGCCCGGCGGCGGCGCCGGGATGGGCGGGGAAGCGGCGGGCCAGGCGGTCGTGGTGTGGGAGGGTCGCAGTGCCGATGATCAGCGCCCAGGCGAGGGGCTTGGCGATGGGGGCCGCCAGCAGAGCAACCAGGACGACCGCCGCTGCCGTCGCCAGGGCGGCCAGCATGCTCAGATAGATCTTCTTGTCCATGTCCGTCAACTTTCCAGGGGGGGAGCCTTCGTCTGCATGGTCAAATTTATCATGATTCTGAAAAATGTCCCGTCACGCTCCCTTCCAGAGGACCCTCCAAATGTTGTGGTTCCACCAAATATGGAGGATGCGGCCTCGTGAAGGCACTGCAGCAGTTCCCGGTGACCCGCCTAAGGCTCTGTTATCAAAGGAGGCGCCGCTTGGCCCTGGTATTTTTGGCTTCGGCATACAAATTGCTCTATATAAGTCCTAGATGGAGATTGAAAAATCCGGTGAATGGAGCGGATGAATAAAGGTAATGATTCTTTCCATTGGTTGAAAATCGATTGAATTTCCAATTCGATTAATGCAGTCGAAACAAAGGAAGTATAAACAACTCACAAAATGGAGATTAAATCATGGGAAATTTGAGCCGCACCATAAAATCACTGGTATTTATCGGCATTATCGTCGCATTCCTCGGCTGCGCCGCCACCCGGCATCATGAAAGCACCGGCCAGTATGTCGATGATTCCACCATCACCACCAAAGTCAAAGCCGCCATCTTCGACGAGCCGACCCTGAAAGTATTGCAGATCAATGTCGAGACCTTCAAGGGGGTCGTTCAATTGAGCGGCTTTGTCGATACGGCCACGGCCTCCAACAAAGCCAGCGACGTCGCCAGGACCGTCGAGGGCGTACGATCGGTCAAGAACGACTTGATTGTAAAGTAGTTTCATTGACCAAAAACCTGTCAAGACCCGTTCGGGTGGTCTTCCTCGATTTTTCCGAACGGACCATCAGGCGTTGAAGCGGCGGTGGCCAAGGCCACCGCCCGGCGCCCTAACTGAGATGAGGTTCTTATGCTTTGGACCATTTGCGTCATCCTGATCATTCTCTGGCTGTTGGGAGTCGTGACTTCCTACACCATGGGCGGGCTGATCCATATCCTGCTCGTGATAGCCATCATCGTGGTGCTGGTCCGCCTGATCCAGGGACGGAGAGTCCTCTAGGGAAGAACCAGGCGTACAACGATTGAGAACCACAACCAAGGGCGTACTTAAGGTACGCCCTTATTTGTGGTGGAATCGGGCCGTCCTGCAAGGTTCACTGCAACGACGAAACCGGAGGCACCCATGACCGTCAAGGTCTATTCCCGAATGCGCAAGAGGTTGCGAGTCGCGCCGCGTCCGGCTCAGATTCTGCGAGGTAATTTTTTGGGAGCCCTGCGCGGCACGTTATCGGACCTCGTCTGCAGCCACCGCCGCCACTTTGTCGAAGATTTCTCCGTACTCCCGGACCGCCTCGGATTGAGCCCCGGCGCGGATGCCGTTGAGCGTTTCGTAGTTTTCCAGGAGCATGGCAACGATGTCGGGGTCGAGGGCCTGTTGCGCCACCATCTCCCCGATGACCCGCCGGGTCGTGGCTTGGTCCATGCCGGATCGGTAAGGACGGTCTTCGGTCAGGGCGGTGAAGACGTCCGCCACCGCCATGATCCGTGACCCGGTCGACAGTTCGCCCCCCCCGACCTGGTAAGGGTAGCCATGGCCGTCGATCCGCTCGTGGTGGTCGGCGCTCCAGGCGGTAATGGTTTCGAAGGAGGGGATATTCTCCAGGGCCCGGCGGGTGAAGTAGGTGTGGCAACGGATCAGCGCCCTCTCCTCGTCACTGAGTTGGGCCGGCTTCTCCAGCAATTCGGCGGGGACGGCGAGCTTTCCGAGGTCATGGAGGAGTCCGGCGATCCGCATGCGGGCTCCTTCTTCGGCAGGGCTGCCGGTCAGGAGGGCCAGGGCCTCGGCACTGGCGGCCACCCCGCTCGAATGAGTGGCGGTAAAGTGGCTCCGAAAATCGATGATCCGGGCAAACATGCGGCTCAGTTCGAGAATACCGGCGGTGTCGAGGCTGATCTGGCGAAGCTGGAGTTGCTCCTCGAAGACCCGGTCGCGGCGGGGGAAAGCCAAACCGAGCCAGAAAGACTCCAGGCCGGCCAGATCGAGGAAGGCATCGACCAGCAGGGGGGCAAAGGTCGAACCGCGGGCTGCGATGATCCTGGCGCGAATCTCCGGAACCCTGGTCAACAGGTGGATGCCGTCCATGGTTCCGATCAGCACCGAGATCCGATCGGCCAGGTGCAGGACGTGGCTGCCGAGAGGGACGGCTCTGTGGCGCTGAACCGCTCCGGCGCCGTCGGCCCATTTGACATGGTGAAAACGAACCATCTCGCCGATTTGGGCCAGAGGGCTGTACATTTCGAGGAGGAGAGCCCCGGTCTCCCCATGGTGGTCCTGTCCATCCTCTTCGAAGCTCAACAGCCGGACCCGGCCGGTCAGGGAGAGGGCGCCGATATCGTGGAGATTCCCGGCAAAGTAAAGGTCGAGCCGCAGGTCCTCCGGCAGGTCCAAGTGAGCGGCCAGGGCATGGGCGATCCAGCCGACCCGCTGGTGGTGGTCGGCCAGTTGGGGACTGACCAGATCGATGGTGTCGGCCAGACAGTTGATGAGATCCGGCATCGAGGTCCCGAATGTTCCAACCTGGGTCATGGCGCGCCTCCCAATGGGGGTTTGGCGGCATTCTACCATCTCCTTCCGCGCGTACCAATCTCCATCGCAAGTTCAAAACGGGTTTTGGTCATCATCGAGACAGAAGAAGCGCGGCCGGGACGCCGAGGTCCATTGCCAGCCCCGGATCTCCGGCAGGTCGACGCCGTGGCGCCGGATGTACTGCTGATGCCGGCCCAGGCCGGCCTGCAGCTGTTGTTTCAGGGTGATCCCCTTCTCTCCGGTCCCGGGGAGACGGTCGATGGCGTCAATCGCCAGGTGGAAACGGTCCAGCTCGTTCAGGACCGTCATGTCGAAGGGGGTGGTGACGGTCCCTTCTTCCCGGTAGCCGTGGACGTGGAGGTTATGGTGGTTGGTGCGGCGATAGGTCAGCCGGTGAATCAGCCACGGGTAGGCATGGAAGGCGAAGATGACCGGTTTGTCCCGGGTGAAGAGCGCATCGAAGTCACTGTCGGCGAGACCGTGGGGGTGTTCGCCCGGCGGCGCCAGCTTCATCAGATCGACGACATTGACGACGCGAATCTTCAGCTCGGGCAGGTTCTCTCGCAACAGGATGACGGCGGCAAGGGTTTCCAGGGTCGGCACATCCCCGCAGCAGGCCATGACCAGGTCGGGCTCATCGTCCGAGTCGGTGCCGGCCCACGACCAGATCCCGATCCCCGCGGCGCAGTGTCTGACGGCCGCCTCCATCGTCAGCCACTGGGGAGCCGGGTGCTTGCCGGCGATGACGACGTTGACGTAGTGGCGGCTGCGCAGACAATGATCCATCACCGCCAGCAGGCAGTTGGCGTCGGGGGGGAGGTAGATTCGCACAATCTCCGCCTTCTTGCTGGCGACGACGTCGAGGAAGCCGGGGTCCTGGTGGGTAAAGCCGTTGTGGTCCTGCCGCCAGACATGGGAGGTGAGGAGGTAGTTCAGCGAGGCGATCGGCCGCCGCCAGGGCAGGGTCGCGGCGACCTTCAGCCACTTGGCGTGCTGGTTGAACATCGAATCGACGATGTGGATGAAGGCTTCGTAGCAGTTGAAGAGGCCATGCCGGCCGGTGAGCAGATACCCCTCCAGCCACCCCTCGCATTGGTGCTCGCTGAGCATGGCGTCCAGCACCCGCCCGTCGGGGGCGAGGAAGGCGTCGTTTGGCGCGGTGGCGGCATCCCATTGGCGGCTGGTCTCTTCGAAGACCGCTTCCAGGCCGTTGGAGATCGTCTCGTCCGGGCCGAAGATCCGGAAATTGCGCTGCGCGCGGTTGAGTTTCACCACATCGCGCAGGAAGAGCCCGAGGAGATGGGTGTCACCCCTGCCGGGGACTCCCGGGGTGGGGACGTCGAGCCCGTAGTCGCGAAAATCGGGGAGCTGCAGATCCCGCAGCAGGAGGCCGCCGTTGGCATGGGGATTGGCGCTCATGCGACGCTCGCCCCGGGGGGCCAGCTCGGCCAGCTCCGGGTTCAGGCGCCCCTCGGAATCGAAGAGTTCGTCCGGGCGGTAGCTTCGCAGCCATGCCTCCAGGAGTTTGAGGTGCTCCGGATGAGCATGGGGGTGGAGGGGGACCTGGTGGGAGCGGAAGCTCCCTTCCATCGGCCGGCCGTCGACAAACCTCGGCCCGGTCCAGCCTTTCGGGGATATCAGGACGATCATCGGCCAGCGGGGACGGACGGCGGCGGCGCCGCTGCGGGCCTTTTTCTGGATGGTTTTGATCGTTTCGACCGCCGAGGCGAGGGCCGCGGCCATCGCCTCATGCATCCGCGCCGGCTCGTGGCCTTCGACAAACAGCGGCGTCCACCCGTAGCCGCGCAGCAACTGCTCCAGTTCCTCGCGGGTGATACGGGCGAGGAGGGTCGGGTTGGCGATCTTGAAGCCGTTGAGGTGGAGGATCGGCAGGACCGCGCCGTCGCTGGCCGGGTTGAGGAATTTGTTCGAATGCCAGGCGGTGGCCAGCGCGCCGGTCTCCGCCTCGCCGTCGCCGACGACGCAGGCAACAATCAGCTCGGGGTTGTCGAAGACCGCCCCGAAGGCATGGCTGAGGGAATAGCCGAGTTCGCCCCCCTCGTGGATCGATCCCGGACACTCCGGGGAGACATGGCTGGGGATGCCGCCAGGGAAGGAGAACTGGAGGAAGAGCCGTTGCAGGCCGGCCTCGTCCCGGCTGATGTCGGGATAGATCTCGCTGTAGGTCCCTTCAAGATAGGTGTTGGCCACCACCGCCGGACCGCCGTGCCCGGGGCCGGAGACGTAGATCATGTCGAGATCGTATTCCTTGATGACCCGGTTCAGGTGCACGTAGATAAAGCTCTGCCCCGGCGTCGTCCCCCAGTGGCCGAGGAGGATCTGCTTCACATCGACGAGCTCCAGCGGCCGTTTCAGCAGCGGGTTGTCGAAGAGATAGATCTGCCCGACGGCCAGATAGTTGGCCGCCCGCCAATAGGCATCGAGCAGGTGGAGAGCTTCGGGGGTGAGGACTTTAGTCGTCATGATCGGGATGCCCCGCTTCGATTCAAGATTGAGAACGCCGGGGCCAATGCTCCCCGAGGCTCGCGCCGGCCGGTTCAAAACTGGACGTTGATCCCGGCGCCGAAATATTCGGCCCGCAGTTTGTAGAACTGGCCGAAGGGGAGATTGCCGTGGAAATATTCGCCGAAGATCTGGATCGCCCGTTTCTCGGTGAAGGGGCTGCGAATATTGATACCGGCTTTGGCGCTCAGGTCGGGATTCCAGTCGGTCTCCTCCCAGGCATGGTAGAGGACGCTGGCAAAGGGGTGCATGGTCGCCTTGAAGACCGGTTTCGAACGGAGATAGTCGAGTCCGGCCTGGACGCTGAGGCGCTCCAGCGGCGTCCCGGTATGGATGATATAGGTGGGGCCGGCGGTGAGCCGGAGCCCTTCCCATTCCAGGCCGCCGAGCAGTTCGAGGGCCTCGAAGCTCAGATTGATCCGCGTTTGGCGCAGTTCCGGGCGCTGGGGGAGGAGCAGGAACTCATCGCCCAGGTGAGAGGACTGGTGAAAGAGGCGTGCCCGGGCCGACCAGGGCCCGTTGCGGTAGGCCAGCGGCAGGCCGATGATATAGTCGGCGTTGATCAGATCCATGGAGTCGGAGTCGAGATTGAATTCGGCAAGGACCGCCCCGCTGATGCTGAGCTGCCAGAGATCGGCCTTCCCCCCGCCCGCCCAGCGCACCAGACCGAAGCTGTCGCCGAAGCCGACCGCGCCGATGTTGAAGCTGTCCCCGGGGAGGTGCAGGCTGAGCCAGGTGACGTGGGTACGGGGCTCCTTGGGACTGGCCAGCGGCACGAAGAAGAGGGGACCCTCAGGGTAGAGGATCGTCTCCCGGAGGGGGAGCGGCTCGGCCGGCTTGGACGGCAGGTTGTCGAAGCCGGTGAGCAGAGGGAAGCAGGCGGCCAGAATCAGGATCAGGGTGAAGTTGCGCATCGTTAGACTCCCGCCAATCTGGGTCAATGGTTGAGGAAAGAAGCCGTGACCGGCCAATGGCCGCGGATTATTCCAGGGTGAAGAGGAAGGTCGCACCCTGCCCGGGCGCGCTCTCGGCCCAGATCCTCCCGCCCTGGCGGCGGATGATCCGTTCGACGGTGGCCAGGCCGATGCCGTACCCATCGGTGTCGGTCCCGGGAAGTTGTCGGAAGGGGATGAAGACCTGGTCCGCCAGGGCCATGTCGAAGCCCGGTCCGTTGTCCCGGACGAAACCGACCGGTTTGCCGGACGCCTCCGCCACGCCGAATTCGATGATCGCCTTTTCCTGAGCGCCGGTGAATTTCCAGGCGTTGCCCAAAAGGTTGCCGAGCACAATGCGCCACAGGTCCGGATCTCCGCAGCACCTGACCTCCTCCTCGATGCGAAAGACGACCTTTCGATCCGGTGCCAGCTCCCGGAGTTCAAAGGCGGCCTCCCTCGCCAGAGCACTCAGGTCGACTGTCTCCCGACGCTGTTGGGCGTAGGCGGTGGGGGAAAATTCGAGCAAGGACTCGATGACCCGGCTCATGCGCACGGTTCCGGCGGAAATATCGTTGAGGTACCTCATGGACGGTTCATCGGGCTGTTCGGCCCACAATTCCTTGAGGACCTGGGCATAACCCTGGATGATCGTGAGGGGCTGCCGCAGCTCGTGGGAAACGGTGTAGTTGAAGGCCTCCAGTTCGATATTGGCGGCGGCCAGCTCGTCGGCGCGGACCGCCAGCTCGGCGTGCAGAGCTTTGAGCTGCAGTTCCTGCTCGCGGCGCAGGGAGATATCGATGAGGACGGCCCGGCACTCCAATCCGGAGGCCGCGGCCAGCGCCTCGACCTGCACGGCGACCGATTGTTTCCAACTGTTCAGGAGGAGCACCTCGCAGGCCTGTTTGCGGCGGTGGGAAAAGACCGTGCGGAGGAAGTCGGCGAAGGCGGGGCGGTCGGGTCCTGCGACGATCAGTCCGAAACGGCGGCCGGTCAGGCGCCAGCGGTCGATGCCCAAAAGGCCGGCGGCGGTGAGGTTGGCGGCGAGGATGGCACCGTGGTGGTCGAGGGTCAGGTAGCCGACCGGGGCGAAATCGTAGAGGTCGGTATATTTATCCAGAGTCGTCTCCAGCTCGTCCCGCGCCTGGCTGAGTTCGGCGTTCTGCATCTCCAGTTCGATCTGGTGGACCTCCAGTTCATGGACGAAGCGCTGACGCTCTTCCAGGTTCCGCGAAGTCGACCGGGGTCCGGCCCTGGCCCGCAACTCTTCCTCGGCGCGCAGACGCAGCTCGGCGGGAGACTCCAGTCTCTCGATCGGGCCGATCTTCGACCCCTTTCCACCCTTATCCTTCATCCTTGACCGTCCTTTTCATGGTCGCCGCCCGGCCATCGAACCTTCCTTTCGCCCTCAGCCCTTTTTCAGGCCGACGGCCACCAGGATAATGCCGCCGACCAGGGCCAGACCGCCGACAATCGGCGGCAGAGGCAGGGTTCGCGTCTTGTCGGCCGACATGTGCAACGGCCCGAGATCGACGACCTTCTCCCGGGTGGTGAAGCTGATCCCCTGATAACCAAAGGCCGCGACCGCGACCACGATCAGGATGATGCCGATCAATAATGTCGATTTCATGGTGGTTCTCCTGGTTCCTGGTTCTATAGCGATGACACGGGGTATTCACCGTCCGCCGGCGGACCTCCAGGGAGACGACCCTGTCCGGTCCTGCTCCCTGGATGCCCGCCGGCGCAAGACACGTTAGTTACGGTTGATATCCCGCTCCAGCGAATCGAGGCGTCGACCGATATCGGCGTTCTCCTCGCTGGTCGTGAGCCGGCCGCTGTCGGTCAGGCGCAGATAGTCATGCCGGATCGTATCGAGCCGGTATTGATAATCCCGCTCATCGGCCAGTGCCCAGCGCCGGGTGTTCTTCCCGGCATCGATGCGATTCTGGAGGGTGAGGATCCGGTGGCCATAGCCGCTGTCGCTTACCGCCACGGGGCGGGCCGAAGCCCGGTCGATCTCACTGCCGAGGGCATCGAGGCGGGCATGGAGGTCGATCCAGCGGTCCCGATCGACCGGCTTGTCCCGCAGCTCCAGATATTCGGTGCGAATCCCCTTCAGGGTCGTCAAATACATCTGGGACTGATCGGGGGAGAGCGCACCGGTCTTCAGCCCCTCGCCGATCTTCTCCTGGATGACGACGATCTTGTCCTCGGCATTTCTTTTGTAATCGGGCCAGGTTTGCGGTGGGACGCAGCCCGTGGCCAAGACGGCCCCCAAAATCACCAATCCGGTCAACAGTGCCAATCTTTTCATCTCGTGCCTCCGATGGTTGACGGTATCCTCTCCGGAAGACACCGCCGATGGTTTGATTACTGACCCAGAACCTTCTTGATCTGACCGACCTTGCCCTGCACCTTGCCGGCAACCTTTTCGGCCCTCCCCTCGCTCTCCAGCTTTGGATCATTTTTCGCCTGGCCGAGGAGTTCTTTGGTCTTCCCCTTCACTTCGTGGACCTTTCCTTCGACTTTGTCCCGGGTGCTTGATTTCATGGCTTTTCTTCCTTGGGGGTGAGCTGCAAATGGTGCCGAACAGTCGACAGACCTCAAATCCCGTCACGGAGAGAAAAGGCAACGAACGTGCCAGCGCTGCCCGGGCCGGGCCAGAGTGGTAAGAGATTGAAAATATTGGGGAGAATTGCGAAGAACGAGGGGCGGGGCGGGGGCTTTCGGCAGCGGCATCCGTCACATGCGACGTTACCGCCACATTTGACGGTCCGGGTGGGTGGCGACGCCGGTCGACCGTCTGCTTATTGGCGGCGGATGCCGGCTTTCCGCATTCGTGCCCTTAAGGTGCTGGCGTTGAGACCGAGGAGGCGCGCCGCTCCCTCTTTCCCCTCGATGCGCCAGCCGGTCTTCTGAAGGACCTGGAGGATATGGTCGTGTTCCAGTTCGGCGAGGGCCTTGACCTCGTCTCCGGGCAGCGACGCCGTTATCCGGGAACCGGCCAGCTGGTCCAGAATCTCAAGGCGGTTGCCTTGGCTGGTGATGATCGCCCGTTCGACGACACTCTCCAGCTCCCGCACGTTGCCGGGCCAGGGGTAGGCTTGCAGGAGATTCAGGGTTTCTTTCGATACGCTATCGATATTCTTGCCGTTCTTCTTGTTGAACTTGGTCACGAAGTGCTTGACGAGGAGCGGGATGTCCTCCTGGCGTTGCCGCAAGGGGGGGATGGTGATCGGAAAGACATTCAGCCGGTAATAAAGGTCTTCCCGGAAGCGGCCGAGGCGGATTTCCTCCTCCAGATTCCGGTTGCTGGCGGCGATGATGCGGACATCAACCTTAAGGGTGCGGGGGCCGCCCAGCCGTTCAAACTCACCGTCCTGGATGATTCGCAGCAGCTTGACCTGCAGCTCCAGCGGCATCTCGCCGATCTCGTCGAGGAAAATCGTCCCGCCGTCGGCCAGCTCAAAACGCCCGATCTGCCGGGCATGGGCCCCGGTGAAGGCCCCCTTCTCCCGCCCGAAGAGCTCGCTTTCGATGAGGTTGGCCGGCAGCGCCGTGCAGTTGACGGTGATCATCGGCCGATCCTTGCGGGCGCTGCGGCTGTGAATGGCCCGCGCCACCACCCCCTTGCCGCTGCCGGTCTCGCCGAGGAGCAGGACCGTTGCATTCATCGGCGCCACCTGCTCGATCCGCAGAAAGACCTGGGCAAGGGCCTGACTTTGGCCGATGAGCTCGCCAAAATTGTATTCCCGGGCGGCTTCCAGGCGCAGGTAGATGTTCTCCGCCTGGAGGCGGTCTTTCAAACCCTTGATCTCGGCATAGGCTTCCCGCAGGGATGCTTCCGCGGTCTTGCGTTCTTCGACCTCCCGGGCGAGTTGACGATTGGCCACGGATAACTCCCCGGTCCGCTCGGCAACCGTCAATTCCAGGGAGTCGTGAGCCCTTTGCAGGTCATCCTCCAGACGTTTGCGGACCGTGGTGTCGATGACGGAGCTCAGGATCAGACCGGCCTGATCTCCGGCGGCGAGCCCGATGCTCTGCAGCTGGACCTGGATCCTCTGCCCGTCGGGTCTTTCCAGTTCGAATTCGCAGCGCAACAGGGACTGCCGCTGCAAAACCCAGGCGAGGTGGTCGGAAAATATTTTATTCGCCTCCGGCTCGGCCATGAAGCTGCTCAAGGGTTGGCCGATCAGGGCCGCCCGGTCGATACCCAGCAGTTGGGCGCCGATAAAATTGGTCTTGCGGACGATGCCGGCGGCATCAAAGGTCAAGTAGGCGACGGGGGCGAAATCGTAGAGTTCCAGATAGCTGTCGCGGGATCTCTCCAGCTCTGTCTGGATCTGGTGCAGCTCCTCGTTCTGCATCTCCAGCTCGATCTGGCGGATTTCAAACTCCTGGACGAGGCGCAGCGTCGCCTCCTCGGTCCGGGGGATCGCAAAATCGACCGGTTTCTCCCGCAACCGCTCTTCGGCCCGGCGACGGAGTTCCGCTGCCGCGGCCCGTTTCTTCTCTTTGGCGGTCCCCATCGCTATTTCCCCCCATCCAGGCGGGTCTGCAAGCGGGCAATCTTCTCGCGCAGTTCAGCTTCGAGGTTCTTGGCCGCGGTGACCTCGGCAAAGGTGATGACGACACCGCCGATGACATCGTCCATGGTGCGGTAGGGCATGAGGCGCACCGTAAACCAGCGCCCGTCTTTGGTGGAGACCTGTTTCTCCGAAAAGAGCAGGGTCCGCAGCACCTGCTCCGCCGCCTGGGTCATTTCGGGATAGAGAAGGTCGCTCACGATGTCGGAGAGGGGTCGCCCCACATCGCCCGGAATCAGCTTGAAGAGCTGGTTCGCGCCGCTCGTGAAGCGGCGGATCTTGAGTTCATTGTCGAGGAAGACGGTGACGATCTCGGTGCTGTTGAGGAGGTTGCGCATATCGTTGTTGACCCGCGCCAGCTCATCCAGCTTGGACTGCTGTTCGGCGTTCACGGTCTGCAACTCCTCGTTCAGCGACTGCATCTCTTCCCGGGAGGTGGTCAACTCCTCGTTGGTGGATTGCAATTCCTCGTTGGTCGACTGCAGCTCCTCGTTGGTCGACTTCAACTCCTCCTGCGACGATTGCATCTCCTCGCGGGTCGTCTGCAGGGTTTCGCCCAGGTACTGGAGTTCCTGCTCCAGATCGAGGACCCGGGCGGCCGTGGCGGGGGTCTTCGGGGAGCGGCCGGTCCCCTTTCTCTCCGGCGGGGGAGCCACATCGGCAAAGATGATCATCACCATCCCCCGCAAGGCATCCGGCTCGGCGATGGGCTGGATGGTGATGTCGACGGCCTGCTCGCCGCCGTCGGTACTGACCCGGAGCCCTTTGACGTTGGTCGTCTCCCGCGCCCTGAGAGCCCGCTGAAAGGCGTTCCTCAGTTCGAAACGGAGCCCCTCTCGGGCCATGGCGAAGATGTTCCAGTTGGCCTTGCCGGCCGCCGGTTCCAGGTATTTTCCGGTTCGCCCGCTGATATAGAGGATATCCCCCTGGTCGTTGACCAGGACCGCCGGCGGGGAGAAGTTCTGCAGGAGCAGCTGGTCGGCAAGGTTTTGCAGATTGGGGGCGGATTCCACCATCGAGGGCTCCTTGGCGATTCCTCGCGGGACCGGGGTGAAGGATGGCGGAAAGACGATCGGCTCGGCGGGGAGGACCGATTCGCGGCGGCGGAAAATCCTGGCCTTGAGGTGGTGCGGGGCGAAGATCTCGGTATGGGCGTTAATCGATTCGGAGCTCCCCAGAAACAGGAAACCTCCCGGATTGAGGCTGTAGTGGAAGAGGGGGAGAAGTTTTTTCTGCAGCTCCGGGGTCAGGTAGATGAGGAGATTGCGGCAGATCAGGAGGTCGAGCTTGGTAAAGGGGGGGTTCATGATGACGTTCTGATTGGCGAAGGTCACCACCTCGCGAATCCCGTTGGCGACCCGATAGCCTCTCTCTTCCTTGATGAAGAAGCGGGCCAGGCGCCCCGCTTCGATGTCCGCCGCGATATTGATCGGGTAGAGTCCCTGACGGGCACTGGCGATGGCGTCCTTGTCGAGGTCGGTGGCAAAGATCTGCAGGCTGTAATTCTCCTTCGACCCAAGCTTCTCCAACGCTTCTTTGAAGACGATGGCGAGGGAATAGGCCTCCTCCCCCGTCGAGCAGCCCGTCGACCAGGCCCGGATCGACCCCCCGGAGGGGTGGTTTGCCAGCACCAAGGGGATCACCTCGTCGCGCAGAATCTCCCAGTTCGCCGGGTCGCGAAAGAAGCTGGTCACGCCGATCAGGAGTTCTTTGAAAAGGAGTTCGACTTCCTGGGGATTCTCCCGCAGATAGCGGACGTAAGAAGCGATCCGGTCGAGCTGGTGAATCCCCATGCGGCGTTCGATGCGGCGGTAGATGGTGTTCTTCTTGTACAGGGAGAAGTCGTGACCGGTCTTGACCCGCAGCAGAATGACGACCTTCTCCAGGGCGCTCTGGTCCTTCTCCTCGAGGGGTCCTTCCGTTTTGGAAATGGGCCGGGCATGACTGAGAAAGTCGATGATCCTGCCCGGGAGCTCCTCCGGCGGGGCGACCAGATCGGCCAGCCCGGCATCGATGACGCTGCGCGGCATGCTGTCGAAGCGGGCCGAGGCGGGGTCCTGAGCCAGGGTCAGGCCGGCCTGCTCCTTGATGGCGCGCAGGCCCATGGTGCCGTCCGAGCCCATGCCGGAAAGGATGACGCCGATACTCTGCTCATGCCGATCCGCAGCCAGGGAGCGGAGGAAAAAATCGATGGGGAGGCGCAGGCCGCGCGGGGCCGCCGGTTCAAAGAGGTGGAGGACGCCGTGGAGGATCGACATGTCGCGGTTGGGGGGGATCACGTAGACGCAATTCGGCCGGACCGGCATCCGGTCCTTGACCTGGAGGACCTCCATGGTGGTGGCCCGCTGCAGGAGTTCGGGCATGAACCCCTTGTGGGTCGGGTCGAGGTGCTGGATGACCACATAAGCCAGGCCGCTCCCTTCGGGGACTCGCCGCAGGAACAGCTCCAGGGCTTCCAGGCCGCCGGCGGAGGCGCCGATGCCGACGATCGGGAAGAGGGGCTTCTCCGGTGCCGCCGGACGTTCCTTGGGGGGCGCCTTGACCCGTTCCTTGGGGGGCGTCTTGACCTCTGCCTTGGCGCGGGTGGCCGGTTTAGTGCGCTTTTCCATGGCTTGTCTTCCCTCCAGGGTGGTGCAGAAAGTATACCCGAAAGAGCCCCCATTGTCCAAAAAACGATTAATAATAGGTAAATAGATTAACCCTTGGCCCCGCCTCCGGCGACCACCAAGGGCCGAACCCAAAAGAGTGCCGGGGGCCGGAAACAACCCTGCCGAGTCACGGCCAGGCCTGCACACCGGCCGGTCCGTCGTATTTGGCGGTAATGTCAAATGTGATGGCCGCCGCCGCCGATTTCCCCCTCCCCTATCCTCTCCCCTGGTCATTTCTCCCTGCATTATCGGTCCATTGCGCATTCGGCCCCGACACCTCCGGGCTGGCATGCTCGTTGCGCTTTAGTCTCATGAAGGATTCCGGGTTCGGGCCTGGTGCCCGGTTCATTGGAGCGTCCCCGGCCCTTCGAAGAAAACCGCTGGAAATAGCTCGCCAACCCTCAAAGGAGAAGTTGCCATGATTGGAAAACCTGGAAGACACCCGCTGTCGCTGATGCTGGCCGTCATGTCGATACTGGCTCTCGCCGTACCGGTATCGGCCATGGATATGTCGAAGGGGGAGCATCAGGAAAAACCCGGCCAGATGATGGGAATGGACCATGGCGGCCGGATGGATCGGGACCATGGAAACCGGATGGATCGGGACCATGGCGGTCGGATGGGCAACATGATGGGAATGTGTCTTGAGCATGCTGAGGAAATGGGCCTGACCGAAACTCAGATCGCCAAAATGAAGGCAACTCACCGGGACATCCAAAGAATCCAGGCCAAAAATGAGGCCGATCGGAAGATTGCCGAGATCGATCTTAAGGAGGTCATGGAGGTGAAGGATTTCAACCTGGACCTGGCCGGTTCCCTGACCCGACGCATCGCCGACACCAAGACCGCCGATCGGCTGGAAATGTTAAAGGGCATGAAAGAAATGCGGTCCATGCTGAGCGACGAACAGTTCAAAACCATGCAGAAGATGATGCCGATGAGGATGGGCGGCGATCAGGACGAGTGAACAGTTCCGGCGGCCGGGTTCGCCTTCCCGGATATGATCGAACCCGGCGCAGCCGGCAGCGAACCTGGTAAGAGCCATCAGAAAGGAGCAACACCATGGTATGGACCATTGCAGTCGTACTGATCGTTCTCTGGGCTCTGGGGCTGGTGAGCAGCACCACCCTGGGAGGTTACATTCATATCCTGCTGATCCTGGCGCTGATCGTCGTGGTTCTCGGACTCTTCCAGGGACGACGCGCTTGACCGGGCCTGGCGTTGGCAACGCGGGCCCCCGGAGCGGTCCGCCCCCCAGTGGATTTCTGTCGGATATGACAGATTGCGCGATCGGGTGCCCCTTCAGCTCAACCGGGCATGCTCCAGGTGCTTTTGTTACGCCGGGAATCAGGGTTCACCGAGCCTTCGGGTCCGCCCTGGCCGCGGCGTCGCGGTTGCGCTTGCCTGAGACAGTAGTATTTTGAGAGGGTCGGCTCGTCCGACCCCTAACTGAAGATGAGAGGTGAATGAATCATGCCGTTACTTCAAGTGGTCCTGGTCCTGGTGGTGGTTGGCGTGGGTCTCTGGCTCATTAACCGTTTTATCCCCATGGCGGGAGCTATCAAGTCAATTTTGAATCTGGTCGTCATCATTGTCGTGGTCTGGTGGCTCCTGAACCTGTTTGGAATCGTCAGGCACTTTCCCAACATCCACCTGGGCGGGTGATCGGACGGGATGGGGCTCGTGGCTTCATCCCGTCCAGCCATGACAGAGAGCACCGCAATGAAGATTCTCCTCGTATATCCCCATTATCCGGCCACCTTCTGGAGTTTCCGCTACGCCATGAAGTTCATCGACCGCAAGGCGAGCTTTCCGCCCCTGGGGTTGCTGACGGTGGCGGCGATGCTGCCGGATGGGTGGGACCAGCGCCTGGTCGACATGAACGTCAATCCCCTGAGCGACGAAGATCTTTGCTGGGCCGATTACGTCTTCCTCAGCGCCATGAGCATCCAGCGGCAATCGGCGCAGGTGGTCCTGGAACGCTGCCGGCGGTTGGGGGTCAAGACCGTCGCCGGCGGGCCGCTCTTTACCGCCTGCCATGAGGAATTCCCCACGGTCGATCACCTGGTCCTCGGCGAAGGGGAGATCACCCTGCCGCTGTTTCTGGCGGACCTGGAGCGCGGCTCCCCCCGGCGCCTCTACCGGGCCGAGAGCGGCAAATGGCAGAACGAGAACCGCGACCTCCTCGCCTCCGTCAAGATCATCCAGCAGGGGGGGCTGCAGGTCCATGGCGGCTTCATCGTCGGTTTCGACAGCGATCCGGCCTCCATCTTCGAGCGGCAGATCCGCTTCATCCAGGAGAGCGGCATCGTCACCGCCATGGTCGGGATCCTCTCCGCCATGCGCGGCACCAAGCTCTTCCAGCGCCTGGAGCGGGAAGGACGGCTGCTCAAGGAATCCTCCGGCGACAATACCGCCATCGATCTCAACTTCGTCCCCCGCATGGCGCCGGAAGCCCTCATCGCCGGCTACCAGAAGATTCTCGACAGCATCTACGCTCCCAAACAGTATTACCGGCGGGTGATCAACCTCTTCCGGGAATACCGGCCCAGGCCCAAGGGACATTTCCATCTGCAGCAGGGGCACATCGGGGCCCTCTTCAAATCGATGCTCCTGCGGGGGGTGATCGGCCGGGAACGGCTCCACTTCTGGAAACTCTTCTTCTGGTCCCTGCTGCGCAAACCGCGCCTCTTCCCCCTGGCCATCACCTACGCCGTTTACGGCTATCACTTCCGGAAGGTCGCGGAGCAGATCGGCGCCAGCGGGGCGTTCGACGGGAGCGCGCCCTGGGAAGGGAAGGACCATCATGCCTGAAGGGGCGGTGGACCGGGGTCGACCATCCGGTCAAAAAAGCAGGTTGTTACCCAACTCTGACCAGGAACCGAGGGTGCCGTTATGGACAAACGAACCGAATTTGTAGAAAACCTCTCCGCCCAGATAGTCGAATGGGATGTGCAGATCGACCGCCTCAAGGAGCAGGCGCAAAACGCCGCGGCCGCCGCGAAGTTCGACTATTCCCAAACCATCGCCGCTCTGCAGCTCAAGCGGGATCAGGCGGCGGAGAAGCTGCAGGGAATTTCGATGGCCAGCGATGACGAGTGGGAAGACTTGAAGAGCGGTGCGGAACAGATCTGGAGCGAGGTCAAGACCCTCCTCCGGGAGACCCTCAAGAAGAGCTGATAAGCGGTCAGCATCGAACCAAACCGGCTCAAGGAAAGGAACTGCGAGGTGAATCCTTCAGAGATGATGAACCATGGCGAGGGATGGATGGCCGGCACCTGGGGCTTTTGGTTGTTGGTTGTTGCCGTGGCGGTGGTCCTTTTGGTCCTGGCCTTCGTCAAATGGTCGGGAAAATAATCCGCCGCCGGTTCGTCAACCCAGCATGAAAGGCGGATGTTGTTAATGCCCCACTTTATTCCGGGCAATCGGGTCACCCTGCTGGAAAACGGGACTGCTTATTTCCCCGCCCTCGAAGCGGCCTTCGACCGGGCCAGGCAGGAAATTTTTCTTGAGACCTATATCTATGCCGAGGACGTCACCGGGCGGCGGATGGCCGAGGTGCTGGGGCGAGCCGTCCGGCGCGGCGTCAAGGTCTATGTCCTGATCGACGGCTACGGTTCCAAAGACCTGCCGCCGAGCATGCTGGAAGGTTTGCAGGACAATGGCGTCAAGGTCCTTATCTATCGGCCGAAGATCTCCCCCTGGACCTTGCGGCGTAAACGCCTGCGCCGGATGCACTGGAAGCTGGTGACGGTCGACCGGGAAATCGCCTTTGTCGGCGGGCTCAACATTATCGACGATGCGGAAACCACCGGCGCCATGCTCCCCCGCTATGACTATGCGGTCGCGGTCGACGGGCCGCTGGTCGAGGTGATACGGCATGCGGCCAGGCGTCTCTGGTCGCGGGTGGCATGGCGGCAATTTCGCAAGGGGATGGCCCCGGTCGCAATCCACCCGGGGCCGACCCGGACGGGGGGGACGATGAAGGCCGCATTGCTGGTACGGGACAATTTCCGTCATCGGCGCGACATTGAAGCGGCTTATCTGCGGGCCATCGGCGGGGCGCAAAGGGAGATCATCCTTGCCAACGCCTATTTCCTGCCGGGATTGAATTTTAGGCACGCGCTGATTGAAGCGGCCGGACGGGGGGTACGGGTGGTTCTGCTGCTGCAGGGGCGCTTCGATCATCTCCTGCAGCATTATGCTGCCCAGGCCCTCTATGGCAACTTCCTGGCGGCGGGGATTGAAATTTACGAAAATCACCGGAGCTTTCTCCACGCCAAGGTGGCGGTGATCGATGGTCATTGGGCAACGGTGGGCTCTTCGAATATCGACCCCTTCAGTCTCCTCCTCTCCCGTGAAGCAAATGTGGTGGTCGACGACGAGGCCTTTGCGGCCACCCTGGCACAGAGTCTGAAAAAGACCGTGGCCGCCGATGGCCGGCAGATTCTGGCCGCCCACTGGAAAGACCAGCCCTTCGGGGTACGCTTAACAAGCTGGGTCAGTTACGGTCTGCTGCGCCTGATGATGGGGATCAGCGGCTATCGCGGCGGCGGCCGGCCCAGAAAGCAAGGGACGAGCGGGCCGGACAATTGAGGGACTGAATCGGTGCAGCCCGCCAATGGCGGCTGTGCCTTCCGCTGCAAGGGACCGAGGCGGGGCGTTCCGTCTCATAGGAGCCAACCGAACAATGGGCCAGGGCGGTAAAGGAAAGCTCGGATTCTGGGCGGTGGTGGCCATCGGTGTCGGCGGTATGGTCGGGGGAGGGATTTTTGCGGTGCTGGGGCTGGCTGTGGAACTGGCGCACGGCGGTACGCCGCTGGCCTTTGCCCTGGCGGGCGGGGTGGCCCTGTTGACGACCTATTCCTACGCGAAGCTCTCCGTGGCCTACCCGAGCCGTGGGGGGACCGTCGCCTTCCTCGACCGCGCCTTCGGGGCGGGTCTCTTCACCGGCAGCCTGAATGTGCTGTTGTGGATCAGCTACGTGGTGATGCTGTCGCTCTATGCCATCGCCTTCGGCGGTTACGGAGCGACTTTTCTGCCGAACGCTTGGCAAGCCTTGGGTAAACATCTGCTGATCAGTCTCAGCGTGATCCTGATTACCGGTCTGAACCTGCTCAGCGCTGAAGTCATCGGCAAGGCGGAGAACTGGATCGTCGGGTTGAAGGTAACGATCCTGCTCTTTTTCGTCGGCGTCGGCTTCGCCGGCATCGATGCCGCCCGGATCGCTCCCGCCGCATGGTCGCCGCCTCTGCAGCTGGCGGCGGGCGGCATGATCATCTTTCTGGCCTACGAAGGTTTCGAGCTGATCGCCAACACCGCCCGGGACGTGCGGGATGTGGAGCGGACCCTGCCCCGCGCCTACTATACGGCGGTCGGGTTCGTCATCGCCCTGTATGTGGCAGTTTCGCTCGTCACCGTCGGCACTCTCCCGGTGAAGACGATCGTGGCGGCCAAGGATTACGCTCTCGCCGAAGCGGCGCGGCCTTTTCTCGGGTCGCCCGGTTTCATCCTGATCGCCGTCGCCGCGATGCTGTCTACGGCATCGGCAATCAACGCCACCCTCTACGGGGCGGCGCGACTGAGTTACAGCATCGCCCGCGACGGAGAATTGCCGGCCGTGCTGGAGCGGAGGGTGTGGGGACAGCCGGCGGAAGGACTGCTGATGACCGCCGGCCTGACGCTGCTGGTGGCGAACCTCTTCGATCTGACCAGCATCGCGACCCTCGGCAGCGCCGGTTTCCTGCTGATCTTCGCCGCGGTGAATACCGCCAATGTCCGACACGCCTCGCAGACCAACAGCCACGCCTCGATTTCGGCGGCCGGCGCTGTTGCCTGTCTGGCGGCCCTGGCCGCGCTGATCTGGCAGACAGCACGGACCGGGCCCTCGAAGTTGTGGGTGCTGGCGGCGATGATCACCCTGGCGGTGACCATCGAGGGAATCTACCGGCTGGCGAAACGGGAGATCCGCCTGCATGAATAACCTTTATGCGTTTGCCAAAAAAACCAAACGGCAGTCCGGGCGAAGGGCCCAAAAGGAGTCAATAATGCCGATTCAACTGACCGAAGAAAACGGCGGCAAGCTGCTCAACATGCAAGTCAGCGGCAAGCTGGAAAAAGCCGATTACAAACATTTCATGCCGGAGTTCGGACGACTCGCCCGGCAGCACGGGAAATTGCGGGTGCTGTTCGATATGACCGGTTTCCATGGCTGGGAGGCCAGCGCGGCCTGGGAGGATTTCAGGTTCGGTTTAAAACACTTCGCCGACTTCGAGCGACTCGCGATGGTCGGGGAGAAAAAGTGGCAGCACGGCATGGCGATCTTCTGGAAGCCTTTCACCAAGGCGACGGTCCGCTACTTCGACCACGCCGACGCCGCCGCGGCGCGGGCGTGGCTGATCGAGGCCTGAGTCTGGGGCCGCGAACCGGATCGAAGTGTACGGGAGCCAAACATGAATTCAGCCAACCCCCGCCTCCTGGCGGTCAATGACGGTTCGTCGAGCATCAAGTGGCTCCTCTTCGAGGCGGATCCAACCCTCCTCCGGGTTCCGGTCCGGGGCCTCGCCACCGAACAAAGGCTGATGATCGCCAACCTGGTTTACCGCGTCCCCGGCCTGGCCGGGACGAAAAGTGAAGGAAGTCCAACCACAACCTGAAAGGGGATTTATTATGAACCACAACGACATGATGAATCAAAGCGGCGGCTGGATGGGCGGCTGGTTTAACGGAGGGCTGGGGTTCGGGTGGGTGATCGGGGTGCTGGTCGTGGTCCTGCTGATCGTCCTGATCGTCAAAATGTCAAAAAAATAACCGGGTGTTAACAGCCCTTCGGAAAAGGTAACGGACCAGGTTCCAGGGAGTACCCGACAATGATGGCCAAGAGCGGCGCAAAAGATTTTCCCGTGGTCTGTGTGGGCGGATCGGCTGGTGGGCTTGACGCCTACATCCGACTCCTGAAACATCTGCCGGCCACGATGGGGGTGGCGATCGTGATCGTGAATCACCAGCGGACTTTGGATTCCAGGCTCCATGAAGTCCTGCCGCGGTTCTCGGCGATGCCGGTTGAACTGATCACCGAAAGCTTACGCCTGGAACCCAACCACGTTTACATCATTCCGTCACAGCGTGACCTGCATGTTCTGGATGGGGAGTTCCGTCTCAAGCCGATCTCGAAACCCCGGGGTTGGCCCGACGTGATCACGGTCTTTCTCCGCTCCCTGACCCGGAATTGGGACGGTCAACTCATCGCCGTGATTGTTTCGGGATATGATGGTGACGGGGCCGCCGCGCTGTGCGGGATAAAAGAGGTGGGAGGGATAACCATCGCCCAGAAGCTTGATACCGCGCAGGAGCCGGATATGCCTGAGAGCGCCATCGCCAGCGGCTGTATAGATTTGGTGCTCTCGCCCGAGGGGATCGCGCAACAAATTGTTCGAATCGCGCAGAGGAACTCAAGTCCCCCCCTGCCCGCTTCTGAATGTCTCCCGCCACCTGAAGCACGGCATGATGACGATGCCGGCACCGGATGAGCCGTTAAGCAGTGGCGCAAATCAGAACATCCAGGATCATCACACTCCCGGCGAGCGCAGCGCACCAGCCGAGCCTATGGACGCGGCACTGAAACCGGTCGCAAACAGCGTTCTCGCCTGGATGACAATTCTCTCGTTTCTGGTGTTTGGGTCAGGGCTCTTCATCGCTTTTATTTTTGGCGGGTTATAGCGGCTTTGCCGCTATGCGTTAGAATTGTATATAGCCGCAATTCCACTGCGGAAGCTAGTCACAACGGAGATGGAACATGAATGCAAATCCGACCACGGAAAAAAATCAGCTCACAGATCCCGTCTGTGACATGACGGTCTCCGACGACTCCGAATACCATTTCAAGGTTGCAGACCTACAGTATTACTTCTGCAGTGAACATTGCCTGCACAAGTTCAAGGAGAATCCGGAGCAATATCTGGATAAAAAGTCCTCTCAACCTCCCGCGACAGACAACCAGTCGCAAACCTACACCTGCCCCATGCATCCTGAAGTTGTTCAGGATCATCCCGGCAGTTGCCCCAAGTGCGGCATGGCACTGGAACCGGTTTCAGCCAGGGCTGAAGAAAAAAATGAAGAACTGATCGACATGACCCGGCGCTTCTGGGTCTGCACCGCGCTCTCTTTGCCGGTCTTTTTCCTGGCCATGATTGCCGATATGATGCCGGGCTGGTTACCCGGCCGGCTTTCCATGCAGATGGTGCAATGGCTTGAATGCGGTCTGGCGACACCGGTCGTCCTCTGGGGGGGCTGGCCTTTTTTCGTGCGCGGCTGGCAATCCATCCGGACCTGGAATCTCAACATGTTCACCCTGATTGCCCTGGGGGTCTCGGTCGCCTGGAGTTACAGCATGGTAGCCCTGCTGTTCCCGGGATTGTTCCCATCCGTCATGCAGATCCCGGGCGGGCTGGTGGCGGTCTATTTCGAGGCCGCGGCCATGATCACCACGCTGGTCCTTTTGGGTCAGGTGCTGGAATTGCGGGCCCGTTCGCGAACCAATGCGGCCATCCAGATGCTGCTCAGCCTGGCGCCGAACACGGCCCGCATCGTGAGGGAGAATGGAACGGAAGAAGACATCCCTCTGGAGCAAGTAC
>JBBQBQ010000026.1:0-21913 GCA_038317685.1 Desulfuromonadales bacterium
CCAGGAAGGGGACAGCGAGCGGCGGCTCGATGTGGAATGGGACATGAAGAAGAAGGCGACGCGGCCGGTGAAGATCCGCGTCCACTGTCTCGACCAGAAGGGGATGCTGGCCGGCATTACCAGCGCCATCACCAGCTGCGAAGCCAACATCATCAGCGCCACGGTGATGTCGACCCCGGACCACAAAGGCCTGAACAACTTCGAGATCGACGTGCAGGATATCGACCATCTCAACCGGGTCATTAATGCCCTGATGAAGCTCAAGGGGGTCTACAAGGTGGAACGGCTGCGCGGCTGAGCCGAACGGGGCGGGCCGGGGCTTGCGGGAATCATCAAAGCGGACAGGGAGGAGCAAACATGGGAAAACAGGCGATAGTCACTGACCGGGCGCCGGCCGCCATCGGTCCTTACTCTCAGGGGTTGCGCTGTGGCGATTGGGTCTTCTTCTCCGGCCAGATTGCCCTCGATCCGGGCAGCGGCGAGTTGGTCCCAGGGGGGATCGAGGTTCAGACGCGCCAGGTGATGGTCAACTTGAAGGCGGTCCTGGAAGCCGCCGGCCTCGATTTTCCGGCGGTCGTCAAAACCACCATCTATCTCACCAACCTGGGCGATTTCGCCCGGGTCAACGCCATCTACGGCGAGTTCTTTCCGGTCCTTCCCCCGGCCCGGGCGACGGTGCAGGTGGCGGCGCTGCCCCGTGGGGCGGCGGTCGAGATCGACTGCATCGCTTGGCAAGGGGCCTGAGAAGCTGCGGCCCGCCCTAAGCCAAGGGTTGATTTAGACAAAAAAGGGGGGGCGGAACCGAAGGTTCCGCCCCCCCTTTTTGAGGTGCAGGCTGGAGCTGGTGGTTCAGACGGCCTTGACGATTGCCCGGGAGCGGATGCATCGGGTGCAGATTTTCATGGTGCGCACCGTCCCTTTTTCCAGGGTCTTGACCTTCTGAAGGTTGGGGTACCAGACCTTCCGGGTTTTGTTATGGGCATGGCTGACATTGTTGCCAGACGTCGGTTTTTTTCCACAGATTTCGCAAGTTCTGGACATGGGACGTGACCTCCTGGAAGTTTAGAACGTGAATTTTTAACATGGATGCCGGTCCTTTGCAACCATTATTTTGCCGGTTGGTCACTTACGTCAGGCCGGTCAGACCGCAGGGCGTTTCAAGCAGGAAAGGATGTTGGTGGCCACCGAACGGCCGATGAGGACTTCCCCGCTGCTGCCGAGGGCCGGCAGGACGGCGCGGTGACAGAGGTAGCAGTCGCGGGCCGGTATCGCCCGGGCCGCGGCACCGGCCAGCCCGTTCCGTTCCGGCCGCGGCGGCGCCGGAAGATCGGCGGCGAGCTTGAAGGTCGCGAAGGGGAGGAGTTTGGCCAACCGCTCCTGGACGGTGTTCCGGTCCGCCGCTTCGGACCCTTCCACCTGAACCACCCGTTGGGCGGGGAGTCCGGAGAAGCTCAGCCGCAGCGGGGGGCAGCCGTCGAGGATCAGGTGCTCGGCCAGAACCGGCGTCAGCTTGTCTCCGAGGCTGAGCATGACCGCGGGGGGGGCGTCAAGGGCCTGGGCCGCGGGAAGGGACGAGGAAAGATGTCTCAGCAGCTCGGGCGAGGCGACGATCAGCTTGGTGCAGGTCAGGAGGCGGCCGCCCTTGAGACGCACCCTGATGGGTTGCCGGGCTCCGGCCTCGATCCCTTCCAGACCGACCAGATCCTCTTCTTCACCGTGGAACTGGCGGAAGCGGCGGAGCAGGAGTTCGTCGAGTCCCGCAGGTGAGATGCCGCTGGCCGCGTTCGCCCCGTGCCAGAGGAGGGCGGCTTCGGCCACGGAAAGGCGCTCGGGCGGAGTCAGGGTCAGACCGCCGAGGAGCCCTCCGAGCAGGGCCGCGACGCTGGGATCGAGCTTTGCCAGACGCCCTGCCACGGGCTGCTTGAGGCGACCGGGGGTGATCCCCCGCCGCAGGCAGCGCAGGACGAAACGAACCCGGGCTGGGTCTCCGGCGAGGGGGAGCCCGTTGCCTTCGCCGATAACCTCGGCCAAGCGGTTACCGAGAACTTCCAGATCGTTCAAGGCGGCCTCGATTTGTGCCGCCTGGCGCGGGATTTCCCGCCGCAACTCCTCCCGCAGAGGATTGGGTCCGTGGAGATCGAGGCGCAGCGAGCCGCAGAGGTACTGGAAATGGATGGGGTGGGTCAGAAGGGTGCGGCCGTCCATCTGCTCCATCAGTCGTTCCAGCCAGGTGGAGGAGAAACACCAGGGCGCCGGAATCGGGTCTGCCGCCGGTTGCAGGGAGAGGAGCCGAAGTCCGGCACGGGCCAGAATGGCCGCGGCCACCCGGCCGGCCAGGCTTTCGCCGAGGATGATGACGTCGAACTGAGCCTGGTTCATAAGGGGCAATCTTCCTCGCTGAGGAGGCTCAGCCCGTGACGGGCAAGATAGGCGGCGGTCACTCCCCGGCCGGGGACGACGGCCCCTTCGCGGTAAACGAAACGGCAGCCGCAGGAGGGACTGCGTTCCTTGAGGAGGGCGTCACGGCAGCCGGTCAATTCGGCGATCTTGAGGGTTTCCCGGGCGCCGCGTAAAAAGCTGGGTCCGACCTCGGCGCCGGTCGCGTCGTTCAGCACTCCATCGCCGTCGAGGACCGCAGCGCCGTCGCCGCGCACAAACTGGCTGGCCGGGCGAGGGGTGGGGAGTCCGGCCAACTGCTCGGGACAGACCGGGACCGGGAGCAGATCGTTCCGGCTCAGAAAGCTCCGCACCAATTCATTGGTTTTGGTCCGGCCGTCGTAGCGGGCGTTAAGACCGAGGAGGCAGGCGCTGACGAGAATCGGTCGGGGCATGGCGAGTCCTGACGGCCGCCGGAGATCAGGGACGGTCGGCGAGGGGAGGGTTGACCAGGGCCTGCTCGGGCACCCCGATGGCGGGGAGGACCCGCACCCGGCGGCCCTCGATCTGCAGTCGTCCTTCCGCATAAAGCTGGATGGCGCGGGGATAGATGCGGTGCTCCTGGGTGAGAATCCGCTCCGCCAGAGACGCTTCGGTGTCGTCATCGAGGACCGGAACCACCGCCTGGATGATGATCGGCCCGGTATCGACGCCACCATCGACAAAATGGACGGTGCAGCCGGCGAAGCGCGCCCCGTATTCGAGGGCCTGACGTTGCACGTGCAGTCCGGGAAACGCCGGCAGCAGCGCCGGATGGATGTTCATGATGCGGCCCGGGAAGGCGGCGATAAAGGTCGGGGTGAGGATGCGCATGAAACCGGCCAAAACCACCAACTCCACTCCGGCCTGCTGCAGCGTGTCGACAACCGCCCGATCGAAGGCCTCCCGGTCGGAATAGGAGCGATGGTCGATGCAGCGGCTGGGCAGGCCGCAGCGGGCGGCCCGTTCCAGGGCGCCGGCGCCGGGCCGGTTGGTCAGGACCAGGCTTATCTCGGCGGCCAGGGAACCATCAGCGCAGCGGTCGATGATCGACTGGAGATTGGTGCCGCCCCCGGACGCGAGGACTCCGAGGCGCAGTTTCCGATATCCGGACATGGGGTCAGACCAGTTCGACTTGGGGTTCATCCTCGCCGCACTTGGCGATTTCACCGATCAGAAAGGCGGTTTCCTTCAAGCCGGAGAGGCGGACCATGACGTCGTCGGCGTCCTGCTCGGTGACGATCAGGACCATGCCGATGCCATAGTTGAAGGTCCGGTACATCTCGGTTTCGGAGATATTTCCACCCTCCCGCAGGAGGTTGAAGATCGCCGGTTTCGGCCAACTCTCCTTGTGGATCATCGCGCGGCAATGGCGGGGTAAAACCCGCGGCACATTTTCGAGGAGGCCGCCGCCGGTGATATGGGCCATCCCCTTGATCTGGAAGTCGCGCAGCAGATTGAGGATGGCCTTGACGTAAATCCGGGTCGGGGTCAGCAGCTCCTCGCCGAGGGTTCGTTCCAGACCGGCGGGGACAGCGTCGAGGGGGAGCTGCAGATGCTCCAGGCAAATCTTGCGGGCGAGGGAGTAGCCGTTGGAGTGGAGGCCGCTGGAGGCGATGCCGATCAGGCGGTCGCCGACCGTGATGGCGGAGCCGTCGATGATCTTGCTGTTGTCAACAACGCCGACGGTGAAACCGGCCAGGTCGTACTCCCCTTCGCCGTACATCCCCGGCATTTCGGCGGTCTCTCCGCCGATCAAGGCGCAGCCGGCCTGCACACACCCTTCGGAAATCCCCTTGAGGATCTCCACCGCCTTTTCCGGGGTGAGTTTGCCGGTGGCGAGGTAATCGAGGAAAAACAGGGGCTCGGCTCCCTGCACGACGATGTCGTTGACGCACATGGCCACCAGGTCGATGCCGATGGTGTCGTGCTTGTCGAGGAGGAAGGCGAGCTTGAGCTTGGTCCCCACCCCGTCGGTGGAGGCGACCAGGGTCGGTTTTTCATACTTGCCGGCGTTGAGGGAGAAGAGTCCGCCGAAGCCGCCGATGTCGGTCAGCACCTCCGGGCGCGAGGTGGCTTTGACCAGGGGTTTGATCATCTGGACAAAACGGTTGCCGGCATCGATATCGACGCCGGAATCCTTGTAGGTGATTGACCCATTATTGTTGCTCAAGGGGATAAGCTCCTTATCGAAAAATGGTTACCTTTTTAAACCACCCCTTCCACCCTTGTCAATGTCTATCTCCCCTTGAGTGCTGGAAGGGCCGGGGCCAGGAAAGCTCTTTACAGGGGAGGGGGGGTGAAATATCATAAATGGCCGCCGGGCTGGCGACCCATCGATGGTCGGTCACGGCATCATTCTAGCCGGTTTGCGGCGGTTGTCACCCGCCCGCCGCCGGAGCCCTCCAACCGCTGTCCCCGGTCCGATGCCGATGCGCCGTCCAGATCTTCCGCCACAGAGTTGCCTGAGGTCGATGCAGGAGGCCGACCTGCCGGCGGTTTTGGTCGTGGAACGGGCCTGTCACAGCCACCCGTGGTCGGAGCAGCAGTTGCGGGATGAGCTGGGAAACCCCCTGGCGGGTGTCGATCTCTATTGGGCCGGGGAGGAACTCGCCGGGTTCCTCTGTCGTTGGTTGATCGCCGATGAACTCCATATCCAGAACGTCGCTACCGCCCCGACTTGGCGCCGCTGCGGCGTCGCCGCCGCCCTGCTCGGCCAGGCCCTCGTCGAGGCGCGGCGGCAAGGGTGCCGGCGGGCGCTGCTGGAGGTGCGGGTCGGCAACGCCGGTGCCATCGCCCTATACCGCCGTTTCGGTTTTCGCGATCTGGCCCGGCGGACGCGCTACTACCCCGACGGGGAAGACGCGCTGGTCATGGCCTTGGACCCTTTACCTTGATGACTCTGACCGGTGCGGCGGGGCCTGACCTGAGCCGACCTGGCCCCTGAAGGAGGCAGATCCCAATGAAAAACTATCAGACGACCATCCTGGACCAACAGGAAATCTCGCCCGGATATTTTCGGATGAGGATTCTGGCGCCGGGGTTTGCCGGCCTGGCCCGGCCCGGGCAGTTCGTCATGCTCCGTCCGCAGATCGCCCTGCCGACCTTGCTGCGCCGCCCCTTCGGCATCTTCCGGACCGGCGAGCTCCCCCCCGATTGTGGCGGGCTGCCGCCGAAGGAATACGTTGAACTCCTCTACAAGGTCGTCGGGCGCGGCACCGGGGTGCTGAGCGGGCTGCATGCCGGTGATCGGCTGGAACTCCTCGGCCCCCTCGGCAAGGGCTTCGACACCGGCCCGGCGGGTCGGGAAAAGATCCTGGTCGGGGGCGGTGTCGGGTTGGTCCCGCTCTTTCTGCTGGCCGCCGAGCTGCTGCGTCAGGGGGAGGTCGTGCGCCTGCTGATGGGTGGACGGAGTCGGGACGACATCCTGGCCGTCACCGAATTCGAGCGGCTGGGGGTGGAAACCTATGTCGCCACCGACGACGGTAGCCTTGGGGAGCAGGGCTTCGTCACCCAGGTTCTGCTGCGCAAGCTCGACAAATATCCCCAGGCCGCGGTCTACGCCTGCGGGCCGATGCCGATGCTGGAGGCGGTCTACCAGATCTGCGCCGCCCGCGGGGTCCCGCTGCAGGTGTCGCTGGAGGCGTTGATGGCCTGCGGGGTCGGTGCCTGCCTGGGGTGCGTGGTCAAGGGGGCCGGTCACAGCGAGGCGAACCCCCGTTACCTCTGTACCTGCAAGGAGGGGCCGGTGTTTCGGGCCGAGCAGCTCGACTGGAGCCGGCTGGGGATGGAAGAGGGATTCTGCGCGGGGTGCAAAGTATGAAGGGATCGGGGAGAGAGACCATGAAGGATAAGGGACGGCCGAACCTCGGCGTGGAGATCGCCGGAATCAAACTCAAAAACCCGGTCATGCCCGCCTCCGGAACTTTCGGCTACGGCGAGGAATATTCTGCCTTCGTCGACCTGGAAGGTCTCGGTGCGATCGTCACCAAGGGGCTCTCCCTCAGACCCAAGGCCGGCAATCCGACCCCGCGCATCGCTGAAACGACCAGCGGCATGCTCAACGCCATCGGCCTCCAGAACGTCGGGATCGACGCCTTCGTCCGGGACAAACTCCCCTATCTGCGCCAGGTCAACACCCCGACCATCGTCAACTTTTTCGGCAATACCCTGGAAGAGTACGGCGAGATCGCCGCCCGCCTCTCCGACCTCCCCGAAGTCGCCGGCGTCGAGCTCAACATCTCCTGCCCCAACGTCAAGCAGGGGGGGATCGTCTTCGGCACCGACCCCAAAGCCGCCGCCGAAGTCGTCAGCCTGGTGCGCAAGGTGCTCAACAAACCGTTGATCGTCAAACTCACCCCTAACGTGACCGACATCACGATCGTCGCGCGGGCGGTGGAGGAGGCGGGAGCCGACGCCATCAGCTGCATCAACACCATGACCGGCATGGCCATCGACATTCGCACCCGGCGGCCGAAGATCGCCAACCGTACCGGCGGTCTCTCCGGCCCGGCGATCCGTCCGATAGCGGTGCGCATGGTTCATCAGACGGTGCAGGCGGTCAAAATCCCGGTGATCGGCATCGGCGGCATCACCTGCGCCGAGGACGCCCTCGAATTCCTCATCGTCGGCGCCACGGCGGTGCAGGTCGGCACCGCCAACTTCGTCGATCCGTCGGTGATGATGACGATCATCGACGGCATCGAGGCGTTTCTGATCGATGAAGGCCTCGATGACATCCAGCAGGTGATCGGGAGTCTGCAGCTCTAGCCCGCCCTCGAAGTGATCCTCCGCAGGTTTCCCGTCCGGTGTCTCCCGGGGCGGGTCAACAGCGCACCGGCCTCATTTCTGAGCTACACTCTGTGGAAGGCGGCGTGCGCAGCGGCGCCGGTCATCCCGGCCCCTTGACCTTGGTCCTTGGACCCGCAACGGATTCTATGGACGTCATCACCACCCACATCAACGCCGACTTCGACTGCCTCGGGTCGATGATCGCGGCCCGGCGGCTTTATCCGGAGGCGGAACTGGTCTTCGCCGGCGCCCAGGAGAAGGGGCTGCGGGAGTTCTTCGTCAAAAGCACGGTCTACGCCTATGGCTTCAAACGTATCCGCGACATCGATCTCGACGCCATCACCCGGCTGATTCTGGTCGATGTCCGTCAGTCGGAACGGATCGGACCCTTCGGGGCGGTGGCGCGGCGGCCGGAGGTGGCGGTTCACATTTACGATCATCACCCGGCCGGCCACGCCGACCTGCATGGCGAGCTGGAAACCATCGAAGCGGTGGGCGCGACGGTTACGATCATGGCCGAACTCTTCCGGGAGCGCGGCATCGTTCCGAGCGCCGACGAAGCGACGATGATGATGCTCGGCCTCTATGAGGATACCGGCAGCCTGCGCTTCAACTCCACCACGGTGCGCGACCTGCAGGCGGCCGCCTTTCTTCTCGAACACGGTGCCAATCTCAATACCGTCTCCGATTTCCTCACCCAGGAACTCACCGCCGAACAGGTGGCGCTTCTCCACGAACTGATCCAGTCGCGCACCGTCCTTAATGTCAACGGGATCGACATCTCCATTGCCCACGCCGTCAGCGACCGGTTCGTCGGCGATCTGGCGGTTCTGGCCCACAAGCTCAAGGACATGGAGAATCTTGACGCCTTGCTGGTGGCGGTGGTCATGGGGGACCGGGTGTTTCTGGTCGGACGCTCCCGCATCCCCGAGGTCCATGTCGGCGAGATTCTCGGCGAGTTTGGAGGCGGCGGCCATGCCTTTGCGGCTTCGGGGACGGTGCGGGACATGACCTTGCTGCAGGTTCTCGACCGTTTTCCACAGATACTGGCCAGCCACGTCACCCCGCGCTGGGAGGCTCGGCAGTTGATGTCCCGGCCGGTCAAGACTGCGGCGGTGACCGCCAGTGTCGACCAGGTGCGGGAGATCCTGACCCGTTACAACCTGAATGCCATGCCGGTCCTCAGTGGTGAACAGGTGGCCGGACTGGTGACGCGGCAGACGGTCGACAAGGCGGCTCACCATGGTCTCGGCCAGAGCCCGATCCGCGACTACATGAGCACCGAGTTCGTTGCGGTCGGCCCCGATGCTGCTCCGGAACTCCTGCGGGAACTGATCGTGGAACGTAATCAACGCCTGGTACCGGTGATTGATGCCGGGTGCCTGGCCGGGGTCATCACCCGGACCGACCTGATGCGCCAGCTTGCTTCCGGAGGACGCTTCGCGGCCCGCCCCGGGCTCTCCGGAGGCGGGGCGGTCGGACTGAAGCGGCGTCAGGTGCTGCGGTTGCTGCGGGAACAGCTGCCGACTGAAATCCAGACCGTCCTCAAGGACCTGGGAGAAGTCGGCGACGACCTTGGCTGCAGTGTCTTCGCCGTCGGCGGCTTCGTTCGCGATCTGCTGCTGCGCCAGGAAAACCTCGATATCGACGTCGTGGTCGAGGGGGACGGCATCGCCTTCGCCCAGGCCTTCGCCCAGCGTTTTCAATGCCGGGTCCGTTCCCATCCCAAATTCGGTACCGCCGTTATCGTCTTTCCAGACGGCTTCAAGATCGATGTGGCTTCGGCGCGGCTGGAGTATTATCTGGAGCCGGGGGCGCTGCCCCATGTCGAACATGCCTCGATCCGTCTCGATCTGGCGCGTCGCGACTTTACGATCAATACCCTGGCTTTGGCCCTGAATACCGAAGTTTTCAGCGATCTACTCGATTTTTTCCAGGCGCAGAGCGATCTGCAGGAAAAGGCGATCCGGGTGCTTCACAACCTCAGCTTCGTCGAGGACCCGACCCGGGTTTTCCGCGCCATCCGTTTCGAACAGCGCCTCGGCTTCCACCTCGGGCGCCACACCGAGCAGTTGCTGCAGAGCGCGGTTCGCATGGGTTTTCTCGACAAGGTCGGGGGGACCCGGGTCTTCAACGAGCTGGTGATCATTCTGCGGGAGACCAATCCTCTCCCCGCGGTCCAGCGGCTGGCGGAATTCGACCTCCTCAAATACCTCCACCCCGGCCTGACTCTGGACGCGCGCAGCTGGACCCGCTTTGAGGATGCCAGCCGAGCCTTGCACTGGTTCGAATTACTGTTTACCGGGGAAACTTGCCAGCGTTGGCTGGTCTACTTCCTTTGCCTGACGGCCGCCCTCGACAGCGCGGCCATGGCTGATATCTGCGACCGCCTGACGGTGCCGACCCGCTATCGGCAGCTTCTGGTCGAGGAGCGCCAGGCCGGATTGACGGCCCTGCGGGAACTGGAGCGCCGTCGCGCCCGCCATCGGCCGCCGAGGCCCAGCGAGATTTACCACCTGCTGAACCCTCTGGCGAGCGAAATACAGCTTTTTCTGATGGCCCTCGCCGGGAATGAAGCGGTACGGCGCTGGATTTCCCAATATGTCACCCAATTGCGCACCGTGACTTCATTTTTGACAGGAAAGGACCTCGCGGAGCTTGGCCTTCCGCCGGGCCCCCGCTATCGGACGGCGCTGGCAGCGCTTCTGGAAGCCAGGCTCGATGGCCGGGTTGCCACCCGGGAAGACGAAGTGGCACTGGTGCGGCAGCGGTTTCTCAACCCGGGACCGGGATGAGGGTTGCAGGGGCCTGCGCGTTGACTTGACCTCGGCCATCTGTTACAAAGACCAAGTCTTTCTTCGCCTCCTTCTCTATGGTGATCCGGTGGAGCACATTCTCGCAAAAATTTCGATCATGCTCGTCCCGGCTCTTCTGGCAGTTACCATGCACGAGGTATCACACGGTTTCGTCGCCGACAAGTTCGGCGATCCGACCGCTCGCCTCCTCGGCCGCCTGACCCTCAACCCGGTGCGCCATCTCGATCCGATTGGGACGTTGGCCCTCCTGATCTTCGGCTTCGGTTGGGCTCGGCCGGTCCCGGTCAACTTTCAGAATCTCCACCATCCCCGCCGCGACATGATCTGGGTGGCCTTGGCCGGACCCGGGGTCAATTTCGTCCTGGCCTGCGCCTCGGCCCTGATCCTGAGGTTCCTCGCCTGGCTCCCGATGGGGGGCGCCGGAGGGGGGGGCATGATGGAGCCGCTGCAGCTCATGGCAGGCTTCAGTCTTTACATCAACGTCATCCTGGCGATCTTCAACCTGCTGCCGATCCCTCCTCTCGACGGCGGCCGGGTCATGATCGGACTCCTTCCCCGCCGGCAGGCCGAGTTGCTGGCCCGTCTTGAACCCTTCGGGTTCGTCATTATCATCTTCCTGGTCTTCTTCACCAGCCTTTGGCGAGTCGCTCTTGGCCCCCTGATTTATCTGTTGGTCGGCTGGATGGCAGGGCCCCAGGTTCAAGTCGTGGAGCGGGCCATGCATTTCCTCTTTGGGCAATGAGCGCCGCGGTGGTCGACTTTGACGTCCATCTCAGTAATTTCGAGGGCCCCCTCGACCTGCTGTTGCATCTGATTCGCAAAAACGAGATGGACGTCTATGACATCCCGATGGCGGAGATTACCCGCCAGTACCTGCTGATTCTCGATGCCATGCAAGACCTCAACCTCGATGTCGCCGGCGAATTCCTGCTGATGGCCGCAACCCTTCTGCACATCAAGTCGCGGCTGCTGCTGCCGGTCAGCGACCCGGACGAGATCGAGACGGAGGATGAGGACCCGCGGGCCGAGCTGGTACGGCGCCTTCTCGAATACCAGAAGTACAAGGAAGCGGCGGCCACCATGGATGGCTTTCCTCTGTTGGGGCGAGAGGTTTTCGGCCGGGACTTCCCGGCTCCGGAGCTGACGGAAGGCGGGGAGGCGGAACTGGAAGCCGTCGGTCTCTTTGAACTGGTCGAGGCGTTTCGGGCCCTCCTCAGGGAGGCACCTGAACCCTACGTCCACGAAGTCGAAGCCGAACGACTGTCGGTGAGTGACCGGATCAATGCCATCCTGACTCTTCTTCTCGGTCGCGACAGTCTGGCCTTCATGGAGCTCTTCAACGGTCGTCCCGATCGGCCGGAGGTGGTGGTGACCTTTCTGGCCATGCTCGAACTGGTCAAATTACAGACGGTCCGGCTGCTGCAGAATGCCCGTTTCGGGACGATCTGGATTTACCCGGCCGTCGAAGCGGAGCCGGCGCCAGCCGTCGATGAGGGAAGTCTTGGATATCTCTGAACTCAAACCGATCGTCGAGAGTCTGGTCTTTGTGTCGCCGGCGCCCCTGCGTCCCGAACGAATCGCCGAGGCTCTCGAAATCGACCGGGGCACGATCCTGGAGGCGTTGCAGGAGTTACAGGCCGATTACCAGCGGGCCGGCCGCGGTTTCGTACTGCAGCAGGTGGCTGAGGGCTTTCAGTTCCGAACCCGTCCCGAGTATGCGGACTGGGTGTTGCGTCTCAACCGGAACCGGCCGGTACGCTTTTCCCGGGCGGCCCTCGAAGCTTTGGCGATCATCGCCTACCGTCAACCGACCACCCGCGCCGAAATCGATTACCTGCGCGGGGTCGATTCGGGGGGGGTGTTGAAGACCTTGCTGGAACGGCACCTGGTCCGCATCCTTGGCAAAAAGGACGTTCCCGGCAAACCTTTGATCTACGGGACCACCAGGACCTTCCTGGAATTTTTCGGGCTGCGGGATCTTGCCAGTCTTCCGACCCTCAAGGAATTCAGCGATCTGTCTCCCGCCGAGGTCGATGCTGCCATCGCCTCCGTGCCTGGGGTAGCGCCTCACCCGCAAACTGCTCTCGACGACGCCTGAGCCAATTCCATCGCCAGCGTCGGACCGACCCTGGCGTTCATTTTTTCGGAGCCCTCGTGAAACAGCGTCTGCAAAAGTTGATTGCCGCCTCCGGTCTGGCCTCGCGACGCGCGGCTGAGGAATGGATCGCCTCCGGCCGGGTGACGGTCAACGGCCAGCCGGCGATTCTCGGGACGAGTGCCGACCCCGATTGCGATCTGATTGCCCTCGATGGGAAGCCGATCGGCAACAGCGAACGGAAGGTTTATCTCCTCCTGTTCAAGCCGGCGGGTTACGTCACGACCCTGAGTGATCCCCAGGGGCGTTCGACCGTCACCGACCTGCTGAACGGGATTCCCGAGCGACTGCACCCTGTCGGCCGGCTTGATCTGACCACCGAAGGGGTGCTGCTCCTTACCAATGACGGCGCCTTGACCCAGCACTTGGCCCACCCCCGGCATCAGGTTGAAAAGACCTACCTGGTGCGGGTGCGGGGGATTATGACCGACCTGACCTTGAAGCGGCTGGAACAGGGAGTGGACCTGGATGACGGGCCCACGGCGGCGGCCCGGGTCGCCAGGATTCGTTTCAGCGGAGGGCATACCTGGTTTGAACTGACCATCCATGAAGGGCGCAATCGACAGGTGCGGCGGATGTGTGAGGTGGTTGGTCATCCGGTCAGCCGCCTCAAACGAATCCGGTTTGCTTTCCTTGATTTGTCCGGATTGGCTCCCGGTGGGTATAGGCACCTGTCCCCCACTGAAGTGGCACGATTGAAACGACTTTGATTCTTCACGACATTTTTTCTGGACCAAGCGCCAGATTCCGTCGCCATCAAGGCCCTGCCGTTCATCCGTCAAAACCGCGAAACTTCCCTGAATTCAAGGGAAATCGGGCCCCTTTGACCTTGACAGGTTGCCGATCAATAATTTAAAGTCATTACTTGTATTTCAACTCCCGCCGCAAGGGTGTCCCCATTGTCCAACAAAGATAAACTCCTCGAATCAGCCCAAAAATTCCTGCAGAAGGGGCAGGTCGCCAAGGCCATCAAGGACTATCAGAAGGTCGTTGAGATCGACCCCCGCGATGTGCGTAACCGGCAGAAACTCGCGGAGTTGTACGGTCGGGAGCGCCGCAATGAGGAAGCCCTGGAGACTTATGAGGGGGTTGCCAAGCACTATTTCGAGAATGGTTTCTACCTCAAGGCGATCGCCGTTTACAAACAGATGCAGAAGATCGATGCGAATCGCGTCAGCATCTATCATCGTCTTGCCGAACTCAATGAAAAGCAGGGTCTAATCGGCAACGCCCTGGCTGAATATCGCAACCTGGTGGCCTACTACGAGAAGAGCCAGATGCTTCCCGAGGCCATCAAGGTTCTGCAGAAGATGAAGGATCTTGAGCCGGAGAATCTTAATATCCGGGTCAAAATCGCCGAAACCTATGCAGGTTTGGGGCTCAAGGAAAAGTCCCGGGAGGAGTTTCGGGATATCCTCAATTTCCTGCACAAAAAACAAGACTTCGCACGCATTCTTAAACTCTACGAAATCTTCCTTCCCCATTACCCTGAAGATTTAGAACTGCGGATCGGTCAAGCCGAGGCACATATTGAGCGGGGCGAGGTCGACCACGGTCTTGAGTTGCTCAAGGGGTTGCTCAAAGGCCGCCCCGATCACGCTGAATTGCTGCTGGCCCTCGCCGGGGGGTATCGGAAAAAGGGAGACTTTGAAAACGAGCGACTGACCTATCAACACCTTCTCAAAACCGCTCCCGAGGAACTGGAATATCGAGAAGGGTTTATTCATGCCTGTCTCGACCAAGGGGATTTCCGCCGCGCTCTGGAGGAACTTGAGGAAGTCAAGGAAGTATTTTTCGCCGTCGGCAAGGTTTCTCTGCTGAAGACCATTTATGAACGACTGCGGCAGGATCTGACCGGGGATGAGCGGGTCCTCCAAACCCTCCATTCGATTTATGAACTGACCGGGGAAGGGGAAAAGCTCTTTGATTTAATGTCTGCCGGGTCTCCCCGGTCCGCCTTGCCATCGGATGACGGTGTGCGTTCGCCGAAGGAACTTCTCGACGAATCGATCCTAGAGGATGCGGTTGAAGATGTTGAAGAACTCGCAACGCCTGAAGAGATGGTCGTGGAGTCAGTTGCAGGACCAGTCACCGGGAAGGCCGATCAGGATGATCTAGAAGAAATTTCCCTGGATTTCCTTGAACTGGAAGAAGATCGCGCCTCATCCGCAGCGATCCCGGCACTGCTTCCGGCCGGCGTGACCGCGGAAAGCGCTGAGCCAGCCGAGGACGATGAATTCAACCTGAACTTGGATTTGGAACTGGAACTGGAACTGGACCTGGACCTGGACCTGGAGGAGGGACCTGCGGTCACCGTGGAGTCTGTCGGACCGGTGACGGTTTTGGAGGAGGGCCTTTCGCTCGGCCTCCTCGATCTAAAAGCGGAGGTTCTTCCCGAGACCGATCAGGGGTTGCTTGACACCGACTTGCTGGAGTGGGTTGATGAAGAGGAACCGCTGGCGTTGGTTGATGAAGAGGAACTGTTTGAGTTGGAGCCTGAGCCGGCGGCAGTTCAGGTCGCTGTAAGGGATCTCCGGCGTGACCTGGAAGAAGTCGAATTTTATGTCCAACAGGGGTTGTTCGCCGAGGCCGAGCGGACTTGCCAGGCGCTTCTTGCCGAATTCCCCGATTGCCAGGAGGCCCGCTCCAAACTCGCGGAAATCGGTCTGCGCCAACAATCGGAAACTCCGATCGCAGAGTATTTCGATTTCGCAGGCGAAGTTTTGGATGAGGAACGGTCTGAGGCTGAGGTCCTAGCCGGGGAAGCTGGACCTTTTCGCCTGGATGGGGTTTTTTCCGAAACTTCCGGGGTCGTCGAAGGCCAGATTGATTTGGAAGACGCCGAATCTCATTACAACCTCGGAATTGCCTATAAGGAGATGGGTCTTTTCGATGACGCCATCGCCGAGTTTGAAAAGGCCGGGCGCAGCCCTTCCCGGCTGCAGGATTCATTGACCCTCCAAGGGATGTGTCTGGCGGAAAAAGGGGCATTTCCCGAGGCTGAGCAGGCTTTTCTGGCCGGACTGGGCCACCCCCGGTTGTCGATCGATGAACGAATCAGCCTGCAGTACGAACTCGGCCTGCTGTATGAGGGGTGGGGGCGCCCGGAACAGGCGCTGCAAGCCTATAACCAGGTGGCGGGCAATGACCGTTTCTTTCGGGATGTCGGAGAAAAGATTGAGGCGCTGCGGCGAAAACTCGGGCTCGGCAACGACGCAACCGGGGCTGATGGCGCGGGCGGGGGAGGGAAAAACCGTGTATCCTATCTGTAAAATCAATTCAAGGCGGGTTGCGGGGCTGTGCGATGAGCTTTATTGAGCATTTCGGACTGGAGCGGGAGCCCTTTTCAAACGCTCCCGATGCTCGCTTCTATTTCAATAGCGACCAGCATGGGCGGGCTCTGTTGCGGTTGATGTATGCCGTCGACTCCAATAAGGGGCTGGCGGTTTTGGTCGGCGGAGTCGGGACCGGCAAAACCACCCTGGCTCGGCGGATGCTGGACAGCCTCCCCGACGAAAGTTACGAGTCGTCGCTGCTGGTCATGATCCATTCCGGGATTACCCCCGAATGGATTCTGACCCGGATTGCCATGCAGCTCGGTGTCGACAACCCTGGCACTGACCGCCTTGCCCTGTTGCGGCAGCTCTATGACCGGTTGCTGCAGATCGAGCAGGCGGGCCGCAAGGCTGTGGTCCTGATCGACGAGGCGCAGATGCTGCAGAGCCGTGAATTGATGGAGGAGTTTCGAGGTCTTCTTAACCTGGAAATCCCGGGTAAAAAACTCTTGAATATTATTTTTTTCGGCCTGCCGGAGGTCGAAAGCTGCCTGCAGCTCGATGAACCCCTCGCCCAGCGGGTGGCCGTCAAGTTTCATCTAAAGTCCCTGACCGGAGACATCACTGAATCCTACATCAGGCACCGCCTGCGGGTGGCGGGTGCCAAACGGATGCTTTTCGCTGCCGATGCCATTCCGCTGATCCATAGTTTTACCGGTGGGGTGCCCCGACTCATCAACACCGTTTGTGATAATTGTCTGTTCGAGGCGTTTCTCCGCCGTCAGGCAACCGTCGACATCGGAGTGGTGAACAGTGTTGCCGGCGACCTGGGGCTGCTGCGACAGCCCGGAGTGGAATCTGAACGAGAGAAGCAGAGTTCCGATCTGGACGAAATCGAAAGTATGCTGGACCGTCTCGAACAGAAATTCTGACGCCGGACGGTAACGGTTTCCCATCCCTTGATCGGCCGGTCTTCTCCGGCCGTTGCTGTTTGGGGGGGGGACAAGCTGAAAAGGTGACTCGATGAAGGCCAGAATTAGAATCCTCCCCGAACAACTCTGTAACCAAATCGCCGCCGGCGAGGTGGTCGAGCGTCCTGCTTCAGTCGTCAAGGAGTTACTTGAAAATGCCTTGGATGCCGGCGCCGGGGAAATTCTGGTGGAGGTGGAGGCCGGAGGAAAACGCCTGATCCGAATCATTGATGACGGTTCGGGAATGGGACGGGATGACGTCCTGCTTTGTGTCGAGCGCCATGCAACCAGCAAAATCGCCGTCAATGATGATCTTTTCCGCCTGCAAACCTTCGGTTTCCGGGGTGAAGCCCTGCCGTCGATTGCGGCGGTCAGCCGGCTGACCATCTCCAGCCGGACCGCCGAGGCCGAGGCCGGCTGGGAAGTATATCTGGAAGGCGGGGTGGTGCGCCGCTCGGGTGCAATCGGGATTCCGACGGGAACAACCGTGGAGGTCCGCAATCTCTTTTTCAATACCCCGGCCAGGCGCAAATTCCTGCGTCGGGACGAAACCGAACTTGGTCACGTCGGGGAGGTTGTCACCAAGACCGCCCTGGCCCATGCCGAAGTCCGGTTTCGGCTGGTCCATAATGGCCGGACCCTTCTCGACGTCTATCGCCAGCATTCCTTGGAGGAGCGGGTGGCCAGCTTGCTGGGCAGGCCGCTGTTGGAGGAGCTGCTCCCCTTGTGCCGCTCCGGGGAGCGGGGGCTGGCGATGCACGGTCTGGTGGCTCAGCCCAGCCGGAACCGGTCGGCCGGCAGTGCCATTTACACCTATATCAACGGCCGCTACATCCGGGATCGGGTCGTGCAGCACGCCATCCTCGAAGGCTATCGAAACCTGTTGCCGAAAGGCCGATATCCGATGGCTGTCCTCTTTCTTGATATGGATCCGGAATTGGTGGATGTCAATGTCCATCCCACCAAGCACGAAGTGAGGTTTCGGGAACAAGGGGAGGTCCACGACTTCATCGTCGCAGCTTTGCGGGACACCTTGCGGCCGAGCGGCTGGCTCGCCGGTCGTCATCCGACTCCGGGGTCGCCGGGATTGGATGCGCCTGTTCCCAACGGCGGGGTCGTTCCCCCACCGCCCCTGGAAGTTCCAGGCGATCCGCCCCATCAGATTCAGGAAACCTTGGGGCGCTACGCGCAGACGGCATCTCTGGCCATGCCGTCGAGGGCAGCCGCACCGTTGGAGCCCGCGAGTGAGACCAGCCCTTGCCCGGAGCAGCCCGACTTCAGAAACGCCGTCCTTCCAGCGATGGATGATCCGGGGTTCTTTGGAGGACTGACAGTTCTCGGCCAATTCCGGCGCAGCTATATCCTCTGCCAGGATGGCGACGATCTGCTGATCATCGACCAGCACGCAGCCCATGAACGGATCGGCTTTGAGCGACTCAAAGCCCAATTTCTGGCGGGCGGTATTGAACGACAGCGACTCCTTTTTCCGACCATCCTCGAGCTCACCTTTCGGGACGCTGCCGTCATGTCGGAACAGCAGGACGAACTGGCCCGTCTCGGTTTCGAGGTCGAGCCCTTCGGCGGGAATGCCTTTGCCGTCAAGGCCGTTCCCCAACTGCTGGCCGATACGCCGGTCGAAGGAATGGTTCGCGACCTGATTGCCGACCTGGCGAGCATCGGGCGGAGCGGCGTGATCGAAGCGGCCCTGGACCGTTTACTCATCGGCATGGCCTGCCATGGCATGGTGCGGGCCAATCAGTCCCTCAATCCGGTACAGATCCGGGCCTTGCTGCTGGACCTCGATGGGGTCGATTTCCGCGGGCACTGTCCCCACGGCCGCCCAGTGCTGCAGCGGCTGACCCTGACGGAGATCGAACGGATGTTCAAACGGAAATGACCGTCGGCACCGACCCGATGGATGGCGCTGCGAAGGAAAGGTGGCAGGACCCTTGTTTAATTCCGAACCAGTCCGAGACGTTGCAGGAATCGACGAGCGTCCCCGACTCGTGGTCATCTGCGGCCCGACTGCGAGCGGCAAGACGCGTCTGGCCCTGACCTTGGACGAGAGCTTCTCGGTGGAGGTGGTCTCGGCGGATTCCCGCCAGGTTTATCGCGGCATGGATATCGGCACTGCCAAGGCGACCCTCGCTGAACGACAGCGGGTGCCCCATCATCTGCTCGACGTCGTACCCCCGGACCAGGATTTTTCCGTTGCCGATTTCGTCAAGCTTGCCGGACCTGCCATCACCGAAATCCGAGGCCGCGGACGGCTGCCGTTGCTGGTCGGAGGGACCGGGCTATATATCCGTGCCCTCATTTCCGGGCTGATCGACGCCCCCGGAGAGGATCCTGCCCTGCGCCAACGGTTGCAAAACGAGGAATTCCGGGGTGGGGAGGGAACGCTCTTCCGGAAGCTGGAGGAGGTCGATCCGGGAGCCGCCCAGGCCATCCACCCGCGCAATCTGGTGCGGATCATCCGTGCCTTGGAAGTCTTGGAACTCACCGGTCGCCCCATGTCCGCCTGGCAAGCGGATCATCGCTTCACCGATTGTCCCTATCGGCTGCTGACCTTTGGCATGAACATCGCGCCGGAGGTTTTGCAGAGCCGGATTGCCGAGCGGGTCGGTGACATGCTGGAGCAGGGGTTGCTGGCCGAGGTGGAAGGCTTGCTGGCGGCGGGGTATCAATCAGGCCTGAAAGCCATGCAGACTATCGGTTACCGGGAGACAGTGGCCTTCCTGGCCGGGCATCATACCGCTGAGGAGATGAGAAGCGAGATCGTTCGCAATACTCGCCGCTACGCCAAGCGCCAAGGGACCTGGTTTCGCAGAGACAAATCAATAATTTGGGTTGATTCCTTGCGAGAGTCTGCTAGAATCCTGTCGTCGATTGATGATTTTATGAACGATTGAAGGAGCGGATATGGCAAAGACCCCATTCAACATCCAGGATCAGTACCTCAATCAAGCCCGCAAAGAGCGGGTGCGCGTCACCGTCGTTATGATGTCGGGAGAGAAACTCGAAGGTTACATCAAGTCTTTCGACAGCTTTTGTGTCCTAGTTGAAAGCGGCGGAGACATCCTTCTCTACAAACACGCTGTTTCATCCATTACCTCCACCGATGGGTCATTCCGGCTCCATGGAGGCAAGGACTGATCCACCCTTTTCACGGTTTTTACGAGGCACGATTGATGGGTCCCTGTGCGGAGGGTTGTCATTTCTCCTTCCGGCGGGGACCTTCGTGTTTTTCTTTTGGCAACCTGGCAAGCGTTGGAAATGAACCATGAATTCGGTGAGGGATTCATTCTCCGGCCAACCCCCTTGGGGGCGATTAGCGCTGACGAACATGGGTCGGTAGGGTGATGAATCGTCATTTTTGGGGATATTTCGGCGCTTTGCTGGTCGTCGGTCTGTTGGCCGGGCTGCTGACTCTGGTCAGTTCCGTGGCGGTCCCGTTCCTGCTGGCACTCCTTCTGGCTTATTGTCTCGATCCGGCGGTGCAGCGCCTGGAGCGGCTGCGGTTGCCGAGGTCCGTAGCGATCGGTTTGGTCTTTGGAATATTCCTGTCGCTGGCCATCGCCTTGCTGCTGTTTCTGGTGCCGGCGATGAGCCGGGAGCTGGTTGTCATTCAACAAGCCCTCCCCGAATATGCCAGCAACCTGGTGGCCGCGGTTCCACAGCCGGTCCTGGAACGGTTGGGAATCTCAACTGCGGGAAATCTCCAAACCTTGCTGGAACAGACCCTCGGAGGGGTGAAAAATCTCTCCCTGGATGTTGTCAAACAGGTGCTGGTCTTTGTCTCTCGGGCCTTCACCACCACCATCGGGTTTGTGGTAGCGGTCCTCGGGTATTTCATCATTCCCATCTACCTGTATTATCTCCTGGTAGACCTTGAGCGGCTAAAGAGCGGATTTTTCAAGCTGATCCCTCCCCGGGATCGGCCGGGGGCAGAAAGACTTGTGCGGGAAATCAGCCAGGTGCTGGGCGCCTTCCTGCGTGGGCAGCTCAGCGTCTGCATGGTCCTTGCGATCCTCTATAGCCTCGGTCTGGTTCTGATCGGTGTGGATCTGGCTCTGGTCATCGGTATCGGTTCCGGATTGGCTTTTATCATCCCCTACCTTGGAACGATTCTAGGGATTCTCATCGCCGGTACCATGGCGGCGGTCAAGTTTCAGGATCTGCTCCATCCCCTGATGGTCGTCGGCTGGTTCGCTCTGGTTCAGGCACTGGAGGGGATTGTCATCACTCCCCGTCTGGTCGGAAAAAGCGTCGGCCTTCATCCAATGATGATCATTCTGGCCGTCCTTATCGGTGGGGAACTCTTTGGATTTTTCGGCCTTCTTCTCGCGGTTCCAGTCACAGCCGCCCTCAACGTCCTCTTCGGACACTTGCTGGGAGCTTACCGCTCCTCCGATTTTTATCTGGCCCGAGCTAGTGAGGAAGGGCATGGTTGAAATCCTGTCTGTCGCTCCTGGGAGCATCGCCTCAGAACTCGAGCTTGAAGCTGGTGACTGGCTTATGGCCATCAACGGTGAGCCGGTCCGCGACCTCCTTGATTTCGAACTTTACCAGGTGGCCGAGGAACTCCTGTTGGAGGTGCGCAAGCCGAACGGCGAACTCTGGGACCTTGAACTTGAGAAAGATGCGGCGGAACCCCTCGGATTGGAACTCGAGCATCCCGAACCTACCCAATGCGGCAATAACTGTCTCTTCTGTTTCGTTCACCAATTGCCCAAAGGGATGCGTCCTACCCTTTATGTGAAGGACGAGGATTACCGGTTCTCCTATCTCTACGGCGCTTATGTCACTTTGACCAATGTTGCCGAAGCCGAGATTACGCGGATCATCGACCAGCATCTTTCCCCTTTGTACGTTTCGGTTCATGCCACTGAAGAACCACTGCGGGAACGGCTGCTGGGGCGGAAGGGGCCGCCGGTCCTCGAGTTGCTAAGGCGTCTGACGGCCGGCGGAATCGAAATCCATACCCAGGTGGTGCTCTGCCCGGAGATCAACGACGGACCGGTTCTGGAACGAACAGTGGTCGAGCTTCAGGCGCTCTACCCCAAGGTTCGCAGCTTGGCGGTGGTCCCCGTCGGCCTGACTGGTTACCGGCAGCGGTTGCCGCAGTTGCGATCCGTTGGGAAGACCGAGGCCGCAACCCTTGTCGACAGAATTCACACCTGGCAGGAGCTCTTTCAATCCGCCAGCGGGAGTCGCTTCGTATTCGCCGCTGACGAGCTTTACCTCAAGGCCGGGCGAGAGGTCCCTTCCCTTGCTGCTTACGAGGATCTGCCGCAACTCGAAAACGGCGTCGGGCTCCTCGCATTGTTCCGCGATGAAGCGGAGGAAGTTCTGGCTGAGGCCAGCCCGCTGAACCTCGGTCCAGTGACGGTCGTGACCGGCGAATCGGCTTTCCCTGAGATTTCCCTCTTTGTATCGGCGCTGACTAGGGCCACCGGTGTCGCTATCGAACTCATCCCGGCCGCCAAC
>JBBQBQ010000027.1:0-21839 GCA_038317685.1 Desulfuromonadales bacterium
GTAGCCGCCGAAGAAATTACAGCCGGCATAGAGGGCGCCCTGGGCGCACGCCTCGTTCCCCTGCAACAGAGCAACTTTCTTAGCCACGTTAACCGACCTCCTCTGGATGAATTATTCGGTGTGAACCTTGATGGCAAAGTCAGGGCACCGGAGTTCGCACTGCATGCACTTGATGCAGGCCTCGGGCCTTGCAACCTTGACGATGAACCCGTCCATCTCAAGGACGTTGGTGGGGCAGAACTCGACACAAATGCTGCACCCCTTGCAGTACCTTTCGATGACTTCCAATCTTGGACTGCTCATTCCCCATGTTCTCCTTTTTTACAGTGGTGACCGTTAGGCAACGGCGTGGACAAACATCGCGCATACTATCTTAAAAAATAACTGTTTTCCAGTAAATTATCGATGTGCGGTGCGGACTTGACCGTCGTTGCAGCCGGGCTGTCCAAGGCTTCTTGTTGGATGGTGACGGTGCAGCGAACCGAAGCCGGCGGTAGCGGAATCCTTCGGGGGAAGACAGCAAAGAAGGGCAATGTTGCCATTGCCCTTCCCGCGGTCTATCCGTAGGAACTCCTTATTTCATGCTGTCGACCAGACCCTTGACGGCGGCGACCGACTTGTCCATCATCGCCTGCTCTTCAGCGTCGAGCTTGAACTGCAGGATCTTTTCCACGCCGCCGGCGCCGAGGACGGTCGGCACGCCGACGAAGTAGCCTTTGACGCCGAACTCGCCGTTCAGGTAGACGCAGGTCGGGAGAACCCGCTTGGAGTCCCTGAGGATCGATTCGGCCATGGCGATCGCCGAGGAGGCCGGGCTGTAGAAAGCGCTGCCGGTCTTGAGCAGGGCGACGACTTCGCCGCCAGCCCCGCGGGTGCGCTTGACCATGGCTTCCATCACTTCCTTGGCCTTGGCGGCGCTACCGTACTTCTGCTCCAGAAGTTCCATGACCGGAATCCCCTGGACGCTGGCATAGCGGACCAGCGGCACCATGTCATCGCCGTGCCCGCCGAGGGTCATGGCGACCACGTCCTTGACCGAGACGCCGAGTTCCCAGGCGATGAACGCCTTGAAACGGGCCGAGTCGAGGACGCCGGCCTGACCGATGACGCGATTGTAGGGGAAACCCGTGATCTTCTGGCACAGGGTCACCATTGCATCGAGGGGGTTGGAGATGATGATGACAAAGGAGTTGGGGGCATACTTTTTAATGCCCTCGGAGACCGAGGACATGATCTTGGAGTTGACCTCGATCAGGTCGTCGCGGCTCATGCCCGGTTTGCGCGGCAGGCCGGCAGTGACGATGACGACGTTGGAGCCGGCGATGTCGGCGTAGTCGTTGGTCCCCTTCAGGTTGATATCAAAACCGTCGACCGGAGCCGCTTCGGCGATGTCGAGGCACTTGCCCTGGGGCAGGCCTTCGACGATGTCGAACAGCACCACGTCACCCAGTTCGCGCAGGGCGCAGAGTTGAGCCAGAACGCCACCAATCTGACCACCACCGATAAGAGCGATTTTCGGTCTTGCCATGATTTTCTCTCCTTATGTTGGAAAATGGAATTTCAGCAGCGGGGTAAGAAAGTTACCCCGCTGCTACCAGGTTGTTCACATCCCGTCGATGATCGCGTTTAAGGTTGCGCTCGGGCGCATGGCTGCTTTGGTCTTTGCCACATCCGGTTTGTAATATCCGCCGATATTGACCGGTTTGCCCTGCGCCCCAAGCAGTTCGGCATTGATCTTGGCTTCATTGGCTTCGAGGGCCGCGGCCACCTTGGTAAAGCGGGCCTTCAGGTCGGCGTTTTTGTCCTGAGCGGCCAAGGCCTGTGCCCAGTACATCGCCAGGAAGAAACTGCTCCCCCGGTTGTCGATCTCATTCACCTTGCGGGACGGCGCCTTGGCATTCTCCAGATATTTAGTAATCCCCTGGTCGAGGGTGTCGGCAAACAGCTGGACGGTTGCGTCGTTATTCCGGTTGGCGATGTGCTCCAGGGAGGGGACCAGGGCGCAGTATTCACCCAGGGAATCCCAGCGCAGGTGTCCTTCCTTGAGGAACTGCTCCACATGCTTGGGCGCGGAGCCCCCGGCGCCGGTCTCGAACAGCCCGCCGCCGGCCAGCAGCGGGACGATGGAGAGCATCCGGGCGCTGGTTCCCAGTTCGACAATCGGGAAGAGGTCGGTCAGGTAGTCGCGCAGGGCATTGCCGGTGACGGTAATGGTGTCCTGCCCTTTGCGGGCCCTTTCACAGGCGAACTTCATGGCATCGTCCGGCCGCATGATGCGGATGTCGAGGCCTTTGGTGTCGTGGTCTTTGAGGTAGGTGTTGACCTTGGCGATGATCTGCGCATCGTGGCCACGCCGGTCGTCGAGCCAGAAAATGGCCGGGACGCCGGACGCCTTGGCGCGGGTGACCGCCAGCTTGACCCAGTCGCGAATCGGGGCATCCTTGGTCTGGCAGGAGCGGAACACGTCGCCTTTCTCTACCGTTTGCTCCAGAAGGACCGCACCGGACGCATCGACCACGCGGATCTTGCCGTTGCCGGGGGCGAAGAAGGTCTTGTCATGCGACCCGTATTCTTCGGCTTTCTGCGCCATCAGGCCGACGTTGGAGACGTGGCCCATGGTGGCCGGGTTGAACTGGCCATGCTTCTGGCAATCTTCGATGATGGTCTGATAGATGGTGGCGTAGCAGCGGTCGGGAACCATGGCGATGGTATCCTGCAGCTCGTCCTTAAGGTTCCACATCTGGCCGCCGTCCCGGACCACGACCGGCATCGAAGCATCGATGATGACGTCGTTGGGGACATGCAGGTTGGTGATCCCTTTGCGGGAGTCGACCATCGCCAGCGCCGGGCGGGTTTTGTAGACATCCATGATGGCCGCTTCAATTTCGGCCCGTTTGGCTTCGGGGAGACGCTTGATCTTGACATAGACATCGCCGAGACCGTTGCTGATATTGACGCCCAGTTCCTTGAAGACGTCGCCGTACTTGTCAAAAACGTCCTTATAGAACACCGTGACGCACTGACCGAAGATGTAGGGGTCGGAGATCTTCATCATGGTCGCTTTGAGGTGCAGGGAGAGCAGAATGCCATCCTTTTTGGCCGCCTCGATCTGCTCCGCGTAAAACTTGCGCAGCGCTGCCATGTTCATGGACGATGAATCGAGGACCTCGCCCGCCTGCAGGGCCAGTTTCTCCTTGAGAACGGAGCCGCTGCCGTCGGCGCCGACGAACTCGTATTTCACCGTCGTGGCGTTCTTGACGGTGGTGGAGGTTTCGCTGCCGTAGAAATCGTTGGCGGTCATGTGGGCCACGCGGGTCTTGGACCCGGCCGGCCACGGCTTCATCATCCGGTGGGGATTTTTCTGGGCGAACTTCTTGACCGAAGCCGCCGCCCGGCGGTCGGAGTTGCCTTCGCGCAGGACCGGGTTGACGGCGCTGCCGAGACACTTGGCGAAGCGGGCCTGGAGGGCCTTCTCGGCGTCGGTTTTCGGCTCTTCCGGGAAATCGGGAATTTTGAATCCCTTCTCCTGCAGCTCCTTGATGGCCTCCTGCAACTGGGGGATGGAGGCGCTGACGTTCGGCAGTTTGATGATATTGGCCGTGGGGTCCTGGGTGAGTTCACCCAGTTGGGCCAGATAGTCGGGGATTTTTTGGGCCTCGGTCAAGTTCTCGGGAAAGTTGGCGATGATTCTGCCCGAAAGGGAGATGTCGCGCATCTCGACGTTGACGCCGGACCCCTTGAGAAACTTCTGTACGATCGGGAGGAGGGCATAGGTTGCCAGGGCGGGTGCTTCGTCAATCTCCGACCAGATAATCGTTGCGTTCTTCGTTGTCATGTTCTCTCCTTAAATTGTTACCTCAATATCACCATGGGCTTCAGAAAAGGCAAATATCGCCTTTATTAACCGATCTAGTTGAGGATGAACAAACACCAACCTTTTGCTCTGTAACCAATATGATCTAGTAGGGGAGGATGGGTTTCAAGCTCTTCGAACGGTGTTTGTATCAAGCTGGAAGATCTTCTCTGCCGCGCTACTAAAGAGAGTTGAAAGCACTAAGCCGACTTGAAAAAAATTGTCCGCCGATGAGTCTGTAAAATAGCTGAATGGACCATGAACACTGTATACAGTATACAAACCGGCAAGGGCTGTCAAGAAAAAATATGGAGCCCGGCACCCCCTTCAAGGGCGCAAAATAACACTTTTTGATGGTTACTGGGAAGGGGGCGGGAGGCTGGGCTGGCGTTGCCGCACCGGAAAGATGTCCGAGGTCTGGGCCTTCTGGCGGGCCTCTTCGACTTCACTGGCGGGGACCTCCCGGGGGATGCGCAGAAGTTGCCCCGGATAGACATGGCGGGGGTCCTTGATCTGATCCCGGTTGGCCTTGTAGAGGAGCGGCCAGAGCAAGGAATCCCCGTAGACGCTTTGCTCGGCGGCGATCGTCCAAAGGGTTTCGCCGTTACTTACGGCATGGCTTTTCGCGAGGACTGGAAGGGCTGGCGGTTTGGGAAGAGACGCTGTTTTCGGTTTTTCGATCTGATCCGTGACGGGTGGCTGGGGAGGGGATGAGGATGAGGATGAGGAGAGTGCCGGCCGGGAACGTTCCTCCTCGGCCCGTTGCTGATCTTCCTTGGCCAATCGGGCCAGGACCTGAGCCCGATGGGCCCAGCGAGCGGCAAAGGGGAGCAAGTCGCGGGCCGCCTCGTCATGACCCTCGGCGAACTGCTTCTCGGCGTCCCGGAGGGCCTGGTCGGCGATCCGGAAATCCTCCCCGGCCGATTGGGCAGCGCCGGCTGCATAGGCCCGAGCCAAAGCCTCGCGGGCCACAGCCAACTCCGGCGGAGGCGGCTGCGGCTGCGGAACGGCGCAACTCGCCAAAAGGAGTGTTAACCAGAGCAGAATCCCCAGAGGTTTGTGCATTGGGGGCACCAAAACGCCCCGCGCAAGGCGCGGGGCGGGGAAGACAGGATTTATTTGGGGCGGGCAACGGTGCGGATGGACAATTCCCGCAGCTGTTTTTCATCCACTTCCCCCGGAGCTTCGGACATCAGGCAGGTCGCCTTCTGGGTTTTGGGGAAAGCAATGACGTCGCGGATCGAATCGGAGCCGGTCAGAATCATGGTCAGACGATCGAGACCGAAGGCGATGCCGCCGTGAGGCGGGGCGCCGAACTCAAGGGCGTCGAGGAGGAAACCGAACTTCATCCGCGCCTCGTCGTGACCGATCCCCATCAGGTCGAACATCCGGCTCTGGACCGCCTGGTCATGGATACGGATGCTGCCGCCGCCGATTTCGGACCCATTGAGAACCAGGTCGTAGGCCTTGGCGCGAGCCTGGCCGGGATCGCTGTCGAGAAGGGGGACATCTTCATCCATCGGGGCCGTGAAAGGGTGATGGACCGCGACATGGCGGCGGGCCTCGGCGTCCCACTCAAGGAGCGGAAAGTCGGTGATCCAGACGAAACGGTATTGGTCTTTTTGGGCCAGGCCGAGACGCTGGCCGAGATGGCCCCGCAGGCGGCCGAGTCCTTCGTTGGTGATTTTGGCGGAGTCGGCGACGAACAGGAGGAGGTCGCCGAGCTGGGCGTCGAGGCGGCTGCCAATGGCCTTTAATTCGTCAGGGGTGAAGAATTTGGCGATCGGTGATTGCCACCCTTCCTCGGTGATCTTCACCCAGGCGAGGCCCTTGGCGCCGTAGATCTTGACGAACTCGGTCAGTTCATCGAGATCCTTGCGGGACAGGGTCGCACCGCCCTTAACGTTGATCGCCTTGGCCAGGCCGCCGCCGGCAACGGCGTCGGCGAAGACCTTGAAGCCGCACCCCTTGACCAGATCGGAGAGGTCGACCAGCTCCAGGCCGAAGCGCAGATCGGGGTTGTCGACCCCGTAGCGGGCCAAGGCTTCCTGGTAGGTCATGCGCGCCATCGGCAGGGTCACCTCGACCCCGATCGCTTCCTTGAAGATGGTGGCGATCATCCCCTCCATGACGGCAATGACGTCATCGCGGTCGACGAAGCTCATCTCGCAGTCGATCTGGGTGAACTCCGGCTGGCGGTCGGCGCGAAGGTCCTCATCGCGGAAGCAGCGCACGATCTGGAAGTAGCGGTCGAAACCCGAGACCATCAACAGCTGCTTGAAGAGCTGCGGCGACTGGGGGAGCGCGTAAAAGGTGCCGGGATTGACCCGGCTCGGAACCAGATAATCGCGGGCTCCTTCCGGGGTGCTCTTGGTCAGGACCGGAGTCTCGATGTCGAGAAAACCGTGGGCATCAAGATAGCGGCGTACGGTACGGGTCACCTGGTAGCGCAGCATCAGGTTCTGCTGGATGGCCGGGCGGCGCAGATCCAGATAGCGGTACTTGAGACGGATGTTCTCTGCGACTTCAGAGAATTCGTCGAGCATGAAAGGGGGTGTCTTGGCGGTATTGAGGATGCGCAGTTCGCGGACCTCGACCTCGACTTCGCCGGTCTTCATCTTCGGGTTGACGGTCCCCGCCGGCCGGGGCGAGACCAGGCCACGGATGGCGACCACATACTCGCCGCGCACCCGGTCGGCCTTGCTGTGGGCTTCGGGGTCGCGGTCGGGGTCGAGCGCCAGCTGGACCAGCCCCTCGCGGTCGCGCAGGTCGATGAAGATCAGGCCGCCGTGGTCGCGGCGACGTTGTACCCAGCCGGTCAGGCAGACTTCCTGCCCGATGAGGGAGGCGGTGACCGCCCCGCAGTAGTGACTTCGTTTCCAGTCGCCGAGGATGTCGTTCACGGTTGAAACCTCCGTAGGGGGATGACGAAACTATTATTCGAAGCGTCGAATTATAGTGAGGAGCTGCGGGGTTGGTCAAGGGGAAAACCCCGGCGGAGCCGCAAGCCGGAAGGGGACGTTGTTTAATTGTCAAGCAACCTTAGCAACTGCGGTAGCCGTTTCACGATCAAGGTTCCGCGACTGGCGGCGTGGCTGACCCCGGCCCGGCCTAGGTTCAGGTGGCGCGCCACCTCCGCGCCGTTGTGGCCGGTCTCGCGCACGGCAAGATAGCAGATGACGCCGCGAATTTCGGCAAGCCGGGCTGTCCGCGATCGCTTCCGGATCTGTGCCGGGTCGACACCGAAATGGCGGCAGACCCTTTCGACGATCTCGCCAATACCGAGTCCGGAGAGCCCCCTCGATTCCAACCCGGGCCGGACCTGGAGAGACTGGATGAAGTCGCTCCCTCCGAGGATTCGCGGATCGTGTCCTCTCTCCGTCGCCACAGCATCGGGGTCGGTCTCCGGTTTCCGCGGCGCACCAACCAGTTCCGGACGTCTTCCGGCAGCAACGCCGTCGGCCACGAAACTCCGGTATAGACGCTGCGCTTCGGTCCTGTCCTTGGAAAACAGCAGCAGAACGTCATCCGTCCGCTGCCCTTCCAGGACAGATCGACCCAAAAGGACCGCGTGCCCGGACCAGGGAAAACCATCGAGCTGATCGAGTTCCGCGACCAGCCCCGCACGCAGCGGGTTCAGGTGGATGTAGCGGACGAGTTCCAGAAGATAGGAATCTTCCTCGCACACGAGGGACTTGTAGCGGTTTTGGAAAAGGTGGCCGCTGCGGTGGTGGCGCAGGTTGAAACCGACGGCGTATCCCGTCAGCAGTCGGCGCATAAAGGGGGCAAGGCGCGTGTGGCGCGGGCACAGGAGAAGGTGAACGTGGTTGGTCATGAGCGACCAGGCCAGGCAGTCGGTGCCGGTTTCGCGCAGGAGCAGCGACATCCTTTCGAGGAATCTGCGGCGGTCGCGATCGTCAATGAAGATGTCGCAGCGGTTGACGCCGCGGACGATCACGTGTTGCAGGAGGCCGGGAATGTCGATGCGTGCGGAGCGGGGCATGGAGGAAAATTAGCATGAGCAAGGTTGTTAGGCAACAATTAAACAACGTCCCCAGGGCCTTCTAAACAACGTCCCCAGGGCCTTCTCCCAGGGCCTTCTGCGGCGGAGTCAATGCAACTCTCACGGGCGGGGGGGCGCAATGCGTGCGGAGCGGCTAGGCTTGGCCCGAGCCGAGAAGGTCCCCCAGCGTCTGCTCCAGACCGGCGAGCGGCAGGGTCTGCTGGGTGGCGCTGTCCATGTCGCGCAGCTGGGCCTGGCCGGCGGCAATCTCCCCTTCGCCGACGATCAGCACCCGCTTTGCCTGCAGCTTGTCGGCGCGGCGCAACTGGGACTTGAGGCTCTTGCCGGCGAAGTCCATGTCGACCTTGAACCCCCGGCGCAGCAGCCCCGTCATGAGCGGGAAGGCGAGGTCGCGGGCCTCGTCGCCGAGGGCGGCGAGGAAGAGGTCGGGGCGGGCCGGGGCGACGCGGTTGTCGCCGCGCAACAGGACCAGTCGCTCCAGGCCGATGGCGAAGCCGATCCCCGGCAGGGACGGGCCGCCGAGGGATTCGATGAGGCCGTCGTAACGGCCGCCGGCGGCGACGGCGCTCTGGGCGCCAAGGTTTTCGGTGACCATCTCGAAGGTGGTCTTGGTGTAGTAGTCGAGGCCGCGCACCATGCGCGGGTTGATGGAAAAGGGGGTGCCGACCTGGTTAAGGTGTCTCTGGACGGCGCCGAAGTGTTGGTTGCAGCCGCCGCAGAGGGCGTCGAGGATCGACGGCGCGCCTTGCGTCGCCTCCCTGCAGGTCGGTACCTTGCAGTCGAGGACCCGCAGCGGGTTGGTCTCGATCCGGCGCCGGCAGTCGGCGCAGAGGTGCTCGATTTTGGGGGCGAGGAAGTCGACCAGCATCCGGCGGTAGCCGGGGCGGCACTCGGGGCAGCCGAGGGAGTTGATCTGCAGGGCGACGTCACGAATCCCGGCGACCTCGAAGTAGTGGGAGAGCATCACCAGCAGCTGGGCGTCGATGAGGGGGGAGTCGAGGCCGACGATCTCGGCGCCGATCTGGTGAAACTGGCGGTAACGCCCTTTTTGCGGACGCTCGTAGCGAAACATCGGCCCCAGATAGTAGAGGCGGGCCACCGGGTCCTGGGCGTGGAGCTTGTGCTCGATGAAGGCGCGCATGACCGGCGCCGTTCCCTCGGGGCGCAGCGTCAGGGAGTTGTCGCTCTTGTCGGGGAAGGTGTACATCTCCTTCTCGACGATGTCGGTGGCCTCGCCGATGGAGCGGCAGAAGAGCTCGGTCTTCTCCACCACCGGGACGCGGATCTCGGCGAAGCCGTAGGCGGCGAAAATCTCGCGGGCCAGGTTTTCCAGGTGCTGCCAGGTTTCCACTTCCCCCGGCAGGATGTCGTTCATGCCTTTGATGCCTGTAATACTCACGGTTTACACCTCTCGGATACGGTTGAAAGTTGTCGGCTGCGGCGACTCGGGCGGCGGTCGGCGGGGGAGATTCTGCAGGGTTCGCAGCGGCTTGTCAAGAAGCATGGCAGGCAGGGACCCCGGCGGCAGAGCGTCCCGACCGGCGGCCGGGCATCGATAGGGCCAAACAGGAGGAGGTGCTGCTGGGCTGGGTCGGGAGGGGACTAGGGCTGGCACTCAACTCAGAGGTTTTTCGCCGGTTCCCTGCGCCACGTTGCGGAGTTTTTTCCCCTCGTACATGGCCCGATCCGCCAGGTTGATGATGGTCTTGCGATCATTGGCGTGGTCCGGAAAACAAGCAAAGCCGATGGTCGCGGTGATGCGGGCGTCAATCCCTTCCTGGTTCAGGAAGACGTGTTGTTCGATGGTGTGGCGCATGCGTTCGGCCACGATCGCGGCGCCCCGGGCGTCGGTTTCGACGAGAAGGGCGGTAAATTCATCGCCGCCATAGCGGAACAGACTGTCGACGTCGCGGACGCTCTTGCGCAGCAGCTGCGCTACTTCCTTGAGAGTTTTGCTGCCGGCGAGATGCCCGTGTTGGTCATTGATCTTCTTGAAGAAATCCAGATCGAGGAAGATCAGGGAAAACTCCAAACCATAGCGACCGGCCCGGCGAATTTCCTGATCGAGGGCCATATGCAGATAACGGTGATTATAGAGCCCGGTGAGATCATCCGTGTACATCAGCTCTCGGGCGCCCTGGAAACGGAAGGCGTTGCCGAAGCCGAGAGCCGTCTGCTCGGAGAGGAACTGCAGGCTCTCATAGGGGATGGGGCCGAAGTCCCGGTCTTGAGGGTTGCAGAAGACCAGGGCGCCCTTGACGCTGTTCTGACAGCGCAGCGGGAAGAGGATGAGGGTCTGCAGGGCAGGGGGGAACTGCTCGTTGGCGACCAGCTGGTCGCCACGCAAGGTAGCGATCCCGGTGAGTTTTTTCAAGGGATTGAGGAGCGCCGTCGCCAACGCCAGCCCCTCCTCCTCGTTGCATCCGAAATTGCCGAGCTGCCGGGTGACGGAATGCTTTCCGGTCAGGAAGCCGAAGCCCCGGCCGCTGCCGAGTTCGTGCAGCATGGTTTCGACCGCTTGCGGAATGAGACGGCCGATCTCCAGGATCGAGGCGAGGTTCTGACCTTTCTGGAAGAGCCTGATCTGGCTTTTCAGGAGGCTGTTTTCGTCGAGGAGCCGGCGTTGTTCGAGACAGGTGCGGACCAGGTGGCGGAGTTCTTCGGGATTGAAAGGCTTGACGAGGTAGTCGCGGGCGCCGTTTTTGAGGGCCTGAATGGCCGTTTCCATGGTGGCATGGCCGGTGGCGAGGATCACCTCCGGAGGGTTTTCCAGACTGCGGATCCGGCGCAACAACTCCAGGCCGTCAATGCCGGGCATGACCAGATCGGTGACCACGACGTCGACGCCGCCGTGTCCAATCCGCACCATGGCCTCATCCCCGGATTCGACCGTTTCGACCCGATAGCCGTTCCCATCAAGGATGTCGACAAACAGGCGCCGAAAGAAGAGTTCATCGTCAACTGCCAGAATGGTCGCTTCGCGCATCCACAGGTGCTCCCCGAAATGAAGGCCCAAACCTAGCAAAATCCTTAGGTTCTGTCAACGGAAAAGGCCCTGTTCCCAGTGCTCGGCCCGCCAGCCGTGGCCGTCACTCGAAAACCGCAGGGTCCCATCCGTATCAGTGCGCCACAGGGGCAATCCCAGGCGGGCGACGACGGCGACCGTACGCCGGTCGGGGAGTCGGTAGGGGTTGTCGCGGCCGGCGGAAAGGAAAACCTGCGCCGGCTGAAACCGATCGAAAAGCAAACCGGGTGCCGAGTGCCAACTGCCGTGGTGAGGGAGCTTGAGGAGCGTCACCGGCCCGGGTGGCTGCGCCGCCAGGAGCGTTGCCAGGCCGCCGGACTGAAGATCTCCGGTCAGCAGCGCCCCGTCGCTCCCGTGGGCGAGGTGGAGGACCAGGGAGCGATCATTGGCGTCGGCGAATGAGGCCGGCGGGGCGAAGAGCTGTAGGCTTTCCGACAGCTCCGGAATCGGCGCCTGCCAGCCGCCGGAGAAATGCCGGACGGGGATCCGGCGGGCGGCGGCCGCCGCGGCCAGTTCTGCTGCCGCCGGTGGGGCGTCCGGCCCGAGCCAGAGTTCCCCGACCGGAAAGGATTCCAGCACTCGGCGCAGTCCCTGAGCGTGATCGGGATGGTCATGGGTCAGGATGACGGCGGCCAATTGCCGAACTCCAAGGGAGCCGAGGGCCGGAGCCACCAGGCGCTCCCCGACATCGAACCAGGGGTTGCGGCTGCCGCCCCCATCAACCAGCAGGTGGCGGCCATCAGGGAGAGAGACGAGGATCGCCTCCCCTTGACCGACGCTGAGAGCGGTGATGGTCAATCCCTGCCGCGGCTGAGCAGGGAGGAGGCAGAGGATCAGGCCGAGGCCGGCCAGAAACGCCGGCAGGAAGCTCCGGGGTCGGGGCTGGGCTCCGGACAGGAGCGCCAGGACCAGCAGGGCGAGTCCGATCAGGACGGTTGGCGCTGGATACCAGAAAAACCCTTGGAGGCCGGGAACGGCGAGGAGGCGGTCGACCCCCTGCAGGGTCAAATCCAGAAGGTGGCCACAGCCTTTGAGGCAGAGCTCGGCCGGGATCGGGGCCAGAGGCGCCAGGGCCAGTCCGGCGAGGCCGAGGGGGAGGGCCAGCCCGCCGATCAGGGGGACCGCGAAGACGTTGGCGAGGAGTCCGGCCGGGGCCAGCAGGTGGAAGTGCCAGAGGACCAGCGGGGTGGTGGCGACGGTTGCGGCGACGGTGGTCAGGGCTCCATTCGCCAACCAGCGCCAGGGACGGGACCATCCGGCCAGGCGTGGCTGACAGCGGGGGAGGAGGGCCAGAATCCCCCCAACCCCGGCAACCGAGAGCTGCAGGGACGGTTCGAAGAGCGCCAGCGGATCGACCAGCAGGATCAGCCAGACCGCCGCCAGCAGCAGCCTTGCCGGCGGGGTGCGCCGCGCCAGGGCCAGATAGAGCGCCATCCCCGCCGCCACCAGGAAGGCGCGGTAGGTGGCCAGGGCGCCTCCGGTCAGCAGGAGATAACCATAAAGGGCTGGCAGGAGGGCCAGCGGGAGGACGCGGCGGGGCGGCGACCAGAGCAGGAGGCGGGAACTGCGGCGATAGAGGGCCCCTGCGAGGAGATAGAGGACCCCTGCCACCATGGTGAAATGCATGCCGGAGATGGCGAAAAGATGGGAGATGCCGCCCCGTGACAGCAGGCTGCGCTGGTCGGGGGGGATTCCGCCCCCATCGCCGATCAACAGCGCCCTCACCAGCGGCGCGTCGCCCGCTGCCACCACCCGGTCGATGGTGCGTCCCGCCGCTCCCCGCACCCGGCCGATCCAGAGATCAGCGCTTGGTTCGATGGCCGCGAAGACCGCCAGAGAGGCGGGGCCCGGCAGATAGCCGGTGGCGAAGATCCCTTGCCGGGCCAGGTGCCGTGATTGATCGAATTCGCCGGGGATGCCGAAATTCTGGGGACGGCGCAGATGGGTGCGGAGGGCGACCCGGGTGCCGGCATCCAAGGTGCCGGCCGGGGCATCGAGGTAGAGACGCAGCCGCCCCCGCACCGGCCAGGAGCGACCGTGGTCGCCGAGACGGTCGGCGGCGATGTCGAGGCTGCTGCGATCACCGGACCGGGAGGCGCCGGCGATGATGGTGCCGGTCACGCTCAGGCCGTCACGACCGGTCCAGGCGGCAATGTGATCCGGCCCGGCAGGGGGAGCAAGCTGGAGGTCGTAACGGACCAGGCCGAAGCTGAAGAGGAAGACCAGGAGGAGCCAGCGGGCCGTGGGCTGGCGGCGCAGGAGCAACCAGAGGCCGCCGGCGACAGCCGGCAGGGCGGGGGTCCAGGGGGCGGTGAAGAGGAATGGGGCGCACCCCAGGCCCGCGGCATAAGCGAGGAGCAGGACCGGGAGCGGCACCGGCGGTTACCGGCCGCAGTAGGCCGTCGCCGGCCCGGGCGCCCCGGGGGAGGGGGGCAGAACAGGGATCGATCTTTGGGAAAAGGCGCTGGCAACATCCCTGGACATGAGTCGGCCTCCGTTTCGGGAAGGGATCGCCGAAACGCTAGCATAGTCAAGAAGCAATGCAAAGGCCTTCCGGCGACTCCGCGCCGGATTTACCCCCTTGGCAATTGTCCCGCGTCGGGGTAGATTTATTCATCTCCAAATTGCCGGGGAATCTTCGCCGAAGGCGGGTTTGCGGCTCGCGGATCGTCCCCGGCGACCCGTACCCCGGGCGGCACCACACAAGGAAAGGGCAGGATCCGTGGCACTCGAATCCTTTATCCGATTGGCGGCGGCGGTCCTGGCGCCGGCCGCGATCCTGACCGGCGCCGGCGCCGGCGCCGCCGGGCCGGCACCAGTCTACCTGGGAATCGACGCCGAATTCGGCTACCAGGACAGCACCTCCGCCGAAGCGATCAGCCGCGGCGTCCAAATCGCCATCGAGGAGATCAACCGCAACGGGGGAGTCCTCGGTGGGCGTCCCCTGGCGCTGATCGAACGCCCGAACAATTCGACCCCGTCCCGGACTCTGGTCAACCTCGCGGAGTTCGCGGCGACCCCGGACCTGGTTGCGGTCTTCTGCGGCCGGTTCAGCCCGCCGGCCGTCGCCGCCCTGCCGCTGGTCCACCAGCAGCGGCTGATCCTCCTTGACCCCTGGGCCGCGGCCGACGATGTGGTCGAGAACGGCTACGACCCCAATTTCGTCTTCCGCCTTTCGCTGCGGGACAGCGACGCCATGGCGGTCATGATCGACCATGCCCGAAAGCGGGGAGCGCGCCGCCTCGGCTTCCTCCTCCTCAATACCAGCTGGGGGCGGAGCAGTTTCAACGCCGCCGAGGATTACCTGCAGACCCTCCCCGCCCCCCCCGCAAATCGTCGGCCATGCCTGGTTCAACTGGCAGGACCAGTCCCTTGTCGAGCGCTACCGGAAGCTTCGCCAGGCCGGCGCCGAGGCGATCATCATGGTCACCAACGGCGAAACCGGAGCGGTTCTGGCCAACGAGGTGGCCGCACTCCCGCCCGCGGAACGCCTCCCCCTCCTCTACCATTGGGGAGTCACCGGCGGGACCTTCCCGGAGATGGTCGGGGCCAACCTGGGAAAAATCGATCTCGCCGTAGTCCAGACCTATTCCTTCGTCGGCACCAAGAAGCCCCGGGCCCTGCAGGTCCTCGCGGCGGCCCGGCGGCTCTTCGGGATCGACAACCCCCGACTTCTCCCCTCGCCGGTCGGGCTGGCGCATGCCTATGATCTGGCCCGGATCCTGGCGCTGGCCATCGATCGCGCCGGCACCACCGACCGGACCAGGGTGCGGGATGCCCTGGAACAGGTGCGAAACTATGCCGGACTGGTCCGGGACTTTCCCCGTCCCTTCGCTCCCGGTCGGCACGATGCCCTGAACCGGAGCGACGTTTTCATGGCGCGCTATGCGACGGAGGACCACGCGATTGTCCCCATCCGCCCCTGACCGCCCTGCTGCGCCGGCCGGCCCGGGATGGCGCCGGAACCTGCGCCATCCGTGGGCCGCGCTGAAATACTGGAAGGACTCCAGCCTGGCGAACCGCCTGACCCTGGCGGTCCTCCTCGGCGCCGCCGGGATGCTGGCGGTGGTCGGTGGCAGCAGCTACCTGGCGATGAGCCAGCTCCTGCAAAAGAACATCGAAACCGACCTGGCCGGCCAACTGGCGACCCTCGGGGAGAAGGTCGAGGACCAACTGAACCACATCGACCGGGTCATGGCGGGGGCGGCGAAAAGTTCCTTCGTCGCCAACGCCCTGACCGATACCTCCGACCGGGATATCTATCTCGCCCCCTTCCTGCGCGACCAGAAGGCCCATGCCCCCCGCCTCTCCTCCCTGGCCCTGGTCGATTTTCGGGGGGAATTGATCGCCCGGGACCGGGAAGGGGGGGGCGCCGGCGCCTGGCAAGCTTCGCCCACGGTTCTGGCCGCCTTGACCGGCGGCCGGCCCCTGGCCAGCCTGCGGGAGGTGGAAGGCGGGACCGTCCTGGAGGTCGTCCGGCCGGTCTTCTTCGCCCCGACCCGTTCGGTGGAGGGGGCCGTGGTCGGGATTTTACCCCTCGTTCCCCTCTTCCAGTCGGTGACGGGGGACCTCCCCCCCCGATTCTTCCACCAGCTCCGCGGGGTCGGGGGGATGGTCGTCCCCAGTGACTGGGCGCGCCCTCCCCAGGACCTTTTCGCCTTGAACCGGCCACTGGAGCTGCCGTCACCCCTCAACGATCTGGGGTTGACGATGGTCCTCGGCGAGGACCGCAAGGAGATCTTCGCGCCGCTGACCCGGGTGGTCGATATCTACCTCGTCTCCGCCGCCCTGCTGCTGGGTCTGGGTTATCTTATGGCCAGCATCCTGGGAAAACGGCTGGCCGCCCCGATCATCGCCCTGAGCCGCGAGGCGGCGGCCATCAGCGAAGGGGGGGGAGAGCAGGGACGGCTTGAAACCTCCGGCCGCGACGAGATCGCCACCATGACCCGGGCCATCGCGACGATGGTCGAAAAACTGTCCCAGGCCCGGACGACTCTCCAAGGGAAGGTCCGGGAGCGGACCGAAGAGTTGCGCGCCTCCAAAGTGCTCCTCGACAACATCGTCGAGAATATCCCTCATGCCGTCGCCGTCCGGGACCTTCACCACGGCGGCGAGGTGGTCCTGTGGAACCGCGCGGCTGAAGGCCTCTTCGGCATCGACCGCGCGCTGGCCACCGCGAGTGCGGCACCCCTGCTGGAGAGCTGGTTCGTCGATGGCCACGGCTTGGGGGAGATCCCCGCCCCGGGGGAAACCTGGGATGCGACCCGGACTTTCAGCCCCTCCGGGGAGGGGCTGCTCCTCCACTTGCAGACCCGGGTCCTGACCCTTGCCGACCGCACCGGCCGTCCCGGCCATCTGCTGGTGATCGCCGACGACATCACCTCCCGTCGCCAGGCGGAGGAGACCACCCAGCTGGAACGGATCCGGTTCGAGGTTCTCTACCAACTCTCCCAGATGGTCCAGGATACGGAGGCCGCGATCAAGGATTTTGCCCTCCAGGAGTCGGTGAGGATCACCGGCAGCCGGATCGGCTACCTCTTCTTCCTCGACGAATCGGAGCAGACCCTCAAGCTCCATGCCTGGACGGGCGAGGTGATGTCGAACTGCCGGGTAGAGAAGGCGCCGACCGAATTTCTGGTGGCCGATACCGGCCTCTGGGGGGAGGCGGTCCGCCAGCGCCGGCCGATCATCACCAACGATTACGCGGCGGACAATCCCTGGAAAAAGGGGTTGCCCGAGGGACACCTTGCCCTGACCCGGCACCTGAACGTCCCGCTGATCGACGCGGGCAAAATCGTCGTCCTCGTCGGGGTCGGCAACAAGGACCGGGATTACGACGAAGCGGACGTCCGCCACCTGACCCTGCTGATCAACGGCATGTGGCGGGCCCTGCAGCGCAAATGGGCGGAGCAGTCGCTGCGCAGCAGTGAAACCAATTTCCGGGTCCTCTCTCAGCAGTTTCTGGCGCTCCTCGCAGGAATCCCCGACCGGATCATCCTCCTCGATCCGAATCTTCAGGTGGTCTGGTCAAATCGGGAGGGCGGGGGCTACGCCATGGGGAGCCGCCGTCATCCCCGCCAGGAACAGAAACTCTGCTACCAGCTCTGGGACGACTCCGCGGAAATCTGTGCCGGTTGCCCCTCGGCCCGCTGCTTCGCCTCGGGGCAGCCCGAACAGGGACAGATGGAGAGTCCCGGCGGCCGTACCTTCGACCTGCGGGCCATTCCGATCCGCAACGAGCAGGGGGTGGTGGTCAACGTCATCGAGCTGGCGCAGGACATCAGCGACCGCATCCGCGCCCAGGAGCAGAGCATCCGCACCGCCCACCTTGCCTCCCTGGGGGAACTCGCCGCCGGGGTCGCCCATGAAATCAACAACCCGATCAACGGCATCATCAACTACGCCCAGATTCTCGCCGACCGCCTGCAGGCCAGCCCGGAGACGGCGGACCTGGCCGGCCGCATCATCTGCGAAGGGGAGCGGATCTCGGATATCGTCCGCCATCTCCTCTCTCTCGCCCATTCCGGCGGCGGCGGGAAAAAACCCGTCGACCTGGCCGAGGAGCTGCAGGAAGTCCTGGGCCTGACCGCAACCCAGCTGCGCGACGACCACATCGAATGCCGGCTGGAAATCGACCCCGGCCTCCCCCGGGTCTTCGCCAATTCCGGCCAGCTGCGCCAAGTCTTTCTCAACATCATCAACAATGCCCGCTATGCTCTCAACGAACGCTTTGCCGGCACCCACCCCGACAAGATTCTGGAGGTGCGGGTCAGCCTGGTTTCCGGGACCCCGGAGCGGGTGCGGCTGGCTTTCATCGATCACGGCATCGGCATCCCGGCAGGAATCCTCGACCGGGTCATGAACCCCTTCTTCACCACCAAACCCGTCGGCAAGGGGACCGGTCTGGGGCTGAGCATCAGCCACGGCATCATCGCCGATCACCAGGGGAATCTGAAGCTGGAGAGCGTCGAAGGACATGGGACCCGGGTCCGGATCGATCTGCCGATCCCAACGACCGAGGAATAATCTATGGAAAAGTCAAAGGTCTTGATCGTCGACGACGAGGAGAGCATCCGCTACACCTTCTCCGCCTTTATGAGCGACGCAGGCTACCAGGTGACGACCGCCGCCAGCCAGGGCGAGGCGCTGGTGCTCCTTGCCAACGCCCGCTTCGACCTGGTCTACGCCGACATCCTCCTCGGCGACGGAACCGGGCTCGATCTGCTGCGCCGGTTGCGGGACTACGACAGCTTCTGCCCGGTGATCCTCATCACCGGGGCCCCCGAGGTCGCCACCGCCGCCGAGGCGGTGCGGCTCGGCGCCTATGACTACATCCCCAAGCCGGTGACCCGGGATATCCTCCTGCGGGTCAGCCGCATGGCCCTGGCGGTCTCCCGTTTGCGGGAAGAGAAGGAGCGCTTCCGGCTCAACCTGGAGGCGATCTTCAACAGTGTGCAGGACGGGATCGTGACCGTCGACAACGATCTGCGGGTCCTCGCCCTGAATTCCCGGGCCTCGACCTTTTGCGGGCTCGCCCATGGGGAAGGGCGGCTTTTCAATAATTTTACCCCCGCCTGCGAGGCCCCACCCTGTCAGTCGCTCCTGCACAAATGCCTGGAGAGCCGGCAACTGGAAGAGGTGGACCGGGTCCCCTGTGCCCACCGGGGGGGGGGCAGCCCCCGGGTCGTCACCCTGACCGCCACCCCCCTGATCGACGCTCAGGGGCGCCATGCCGGGGCGGTCCTGGTGATCCGGGACGAGACCCGTCTCGTTGTCCTGGAACGCAATCTGGAGGAACGCACCCGGCTCCATCGCCTGACCGGCCGGAGTCCGCGCATGCAGGAGATCTTCCGGCTCATCGAAATCCTCGCCGAGGTGGACTCGACGGTGCTGATCAGCGGCGAGAGCGGCACCGGCAAGGAACTGGTCGCCGAGGCGCTGCACTTTGCCGGACCCCGGCGGGAGCAGCCGCTGGTCAAGGTCAACTGCTCCGCCCTCCCCGACAACCTGCTCGAGAGTGAACTCTTCGGTCACGCCAAGGGAGCCTTCACCGGCGCCATCCGTGACAAGATCGGGCGCTTTCAGGCGGCCGCCGGTGGGACGATCTTCCTCGACGAGATCGGCGACATCTCTCCGCCCCTGCAGATGCGGCTGCTGCGGGTCCTGCAGGAGAAGGAGTTCGAACGGGTCGGCGATCACCGGCCGATCCGCGTCGACGTGCGCATCGTCGCCGCCACCCACCAGGACCTGCAGGACAAGGTCCGCCGCGGCGAGTTTCGGGAGGACCTTTACTATCGCCTCAAGGTGGTCGGCATCGACTTGCCGCCGCTGCGGGAGCGGCGGGAAGATCTGCCGCTGCTGATCGAGCAGTTCATCGCCCGTTTCAACCAGAAGTTCCAGCGGCAGGTCCGGGCCGTCGATGAAGAGGTTCTGCAGCGCCTGCTCGCCCACCCCTGGCCCGGCAACGTGCGGGAACTGGAGCATGCCGTGGAACACGCCTTCATCCTCAGTCGCGGTCCCCTCCTCCGTTGCGAACACCTCCCCGCCGAGTTTCGGGGGGTGGCGGTCCCCGCGCTCTCGCTCCCCCCCGATGCCGACGACGGGAACGCCGGCCGCGCCGCCATCGAACAGGCCCTGGTCACCGCCGGCGGCAACAAGGCCAAGGCGGCCCGCCTCCTCGGCATCAGCCGCCGCACCCTTTACCGCAAGCTGGAAGGGCTGGACTAGTCCTCCCCAGCCTGGCCGTGACAGTGCGCCCCCTGTCACACTTCTGCCGGCACAATGGTGTGACAGGGGCAGGGCACGCTACACGTCCCCGCCCTTTCCCAAACCCGCTCCGCCCCCTCGTCGGGGCCGCCGCCGCGTCCGTCCCAAAGCCTTCCTTCCGCCCCTAATCCCCGATAGCTTAAAACTTTTTCCCGATTCTGCCGGGCTCGTCGAGCGGCCGGCCGGGGGCCCGTGGGCCAAAAATTCTAATGAGAATGTTATGGCATGCTTCCTGATAAAGACCAAGCTAAACGACCAATTATTCGGCCGGTATCGGACGTATTCGGCAAATAGTTTACTTGTCTTAATTAACGCCGAGCCGCTGGCCGCGGGACTCCGGTCCTATCCGGCCCGCCAGGAGATATCAGAACCATGGCCGCAATGCAGCAGGACCAGTCGACCGGGACGGCAAGGTTGACCATCGAACGGAACCCCGACCTGGAGGATCTTCCGGCCCTCGCCGCGCAGCTCTCCGCCCTGATGGCCGGCGCCACCCGGGTGGAATTGTCGGTCGCCGCGGAGGAGGTCAGCCTGGCTTTCCTCCAGCTTCTGTGTGCAGCCCATCGCAGCGCCGCCGCCCGCGGTCGGGAGTTGCAGGTTGGCTGGCAGAACCGGGGAGCCGCCGGGCTGCTGCGGGAGGCCGGATTCATTCGCCACGTCTCCTGCCCGCGCAGCACCGACGGCAGTTGCCTGTGGCTGGAGGAGCATTGGCGATGAACCGGGGAGGGCTGCCGGTCCCCGCGACGCCGGGGTAAGGAAGGATTTGCCGGCCGGGCTGCAGTCCCGCCGGGGTCTGGAAGGAGAACCACAGCGCGCTCCGGCCGCAGGCCCGATCCGCTGCAACACGCAACCAGAGGGGTTACTTTATGGGGAAAAAGATCATGGTGGTGGACGATTCGGCGAGCATTCGAGCTTTGATCTCCGCCACCCTTCACGACCAGGGCTATCAGATCCTCGAAGCCCAGGATGGCGAGGATGCTCTCGCCAAACTCGGCGGGGAGACGGGGAACGTCGACATGATGATCACCGATCTCAATATGCCGCGCCTCGACGGCATCCGCCTCATCGAGAAGTTCCGCAAGATGCCGGGCTGCCGCTTCACCCCGGTGGTGATGCTGACGACCGAATCCCAGGAAGATAAACGCCGGCAAGGAAAAGCGGCGGGGGCCTCGGCCTGGTTGACCAAACCCTTCAAGCCCGAGCAGTTGGTCGGTCTGGTTCGCATGGTCCTGGTATGAGTCACGACCCCGGCGACATCTTCATTGAGGAGGCGCGGGAGCTCCTGGAGACTCTGGAGGGCGCCCTGCTGGCCCTGGAAGGAGAGCCCCGGGACCCGGAACGGGTCGGCGAAGTCTTCCGCATCCTCCACACCCTCAAGGGGTCGGGGTCGATGTTCGGGTTCGATGCGATCGCGGAACTGGCCCATGAGACCGAAACCCTTTTCGAGCTGGTGCGCGGCGGAGCCCTGCCAGTCACCACCCCGCTTATCGACCTGACCTTGCGAGCCCTCGACCGGCTCAAGGGGCTGGTCGCAGCGGCCGCCGGGGAGGCCGCCGCACCCGCCGACGGCGGCCGGCTGCTCACGGCCCTGCAGGCCTTCAGCCCCAGCCGGCCGGCTGCCGCCGCGGCGCCGCAGGACCCCGGGCCGGAAGCCGCCGCCGGGGGGGAAAGCCGCACCTACCGGATCCGCTTTCGTCCCGCCCCCGACATCTTCCAGAGGGGCCTCAGCCCGCTGGGCTTCCTGCGGGAGCTGACCCTCCTCGGTGATGCGGCGGCGGTGGCCCAGAGCGGCGCCGTCCCCGGGCTGGAGAGCTACGACCCGCTGAACTGCTACCTCTTCTGGGACGTCATCCTCACCACCCCCGCCGATCTCGACGCGATCCGCGACGTCTTCGTCTTCATCGAGGACGACAGCGAGGTGACGATCACCCTGATCGATGCCGACGGCTGGCCGGAGGACGCCGAGGCCTACAAGCGCCTCGGCGAGATCCTGGTGGAGCGCGGCGACCTGGCGCCGGAGGCCCTCGAACAGGTGCTGCTCGAGCGCCGGCGCCTCGGCGAAGACCTGGTGGCGGCGGGGCTGGTCGACGGCAGCCAGGTCGATTCGGCCCTCGTCGAGCAGCATCGGGTGCAGGAGCTGCGGCGCCAGCGCCAGGGGCAGGTGGCCCGAG
>JBBQBQ010000028.1:0-21769 GCA_038317685.1 Desulfuromonadales bacterium
CGCTTGTTCCGGGGCGCGACAAAGGGAAAAACTGACATCAGGGATCGTCGGCGCCACTCCCAGCGGGGTAGATAATCAAACGATCGCCGGGATGAAGCGGGCGATTGATATTGATGCGATTCCATATCAGGATCGCCGCCAAGGGTACGCGGAATTGTTCGGCAATGGTCGAGAGGTTATCGCCGGACTGAACGATGTAGACCCGCTCCTGCCTCTGCTGACTCCATTCCTGGTGGATCTTGTCGAAACGCGTTTGAAAATCAAGGGGTGTGTTTTCAGGGACGGCTAACGTGTAGGTTCCCGCCGCCAGATAGTGACCGCGCAACTCCGGGTTCAAATCCTTGATCCGCTTGAAATCCGTCTGCGCCGCCTGGGCCACCACTGTCAGGCTGGTCTCCTCATAGCAGGTCAATTCGACGGTGGTAAACCTGATGGGAGGATAATAATCCCCGTCATGCAAGTGAAAGCCGTAACGCTCGGGTTGCGTCAGAATCAGTTTGGCCGAAAGAACCCGGAAAAGATACCGCTGGGTTTCCAACGGTAAGTAAAGACGGTAGAAGTTACTGACACTCTGGGCCAAGATTTCCGCCTGCAGCCCTTGCTCCCCCATGTTGAATGCGGCTGCCGCCAGACTCCAGGATCCAAATTTTTCGTAGAGCTTGGAGAAATAACTCGCTGCAGCCTTGGTCGAAGCGGTCAGGTTTCTTCGCTGATCAATTTGCTCATTGACGGTCAAGCCGTAAAGACGACCTGTCTCTGGTAGAAATTGCCAAAAGCCGATAGCCCCCTTGGGCGAGCCGACATGCGGCCGCAAGGCGCTCTCAGCAAGTGCGATATATTTCAGGTCATCGGGCAGCCCGGCCTCGGAAAGCTTGGCTTCTATTTCAGGGAAATAGCGGGTGGATCGCTTCAACCATAAAATAGCCTGATCCCGATCCCAGAGGGACAGCAGGAGTTCCTTTTCCATGCGCTCTCGCACATCGGGATCTTCCAGGGGGACAGCCTCACCACAAAAAGACAACGTCTGTTCCAGGCGGAGATTCTCTAGCAATGGTGGAATTGCCCCTTCCTTGTCTGATGCAAGCGCAGGCCCGCCGAAAAGCAGAGCAGTCGTCAGCCAACCCATGACCCATAAACGAAAAGACATGATTTTCCTTAATACAAGCTGGTTCAGAAAGAAAAAGGGGACCTAGTCATGACGCATTTGTGGAACTGTAAGTCCTAAACACCGATTTTTGAATTGCGTTACAAATAAGGCATTGCCAATTATATCCCGTAGAGAGGTTAGGTCAAAGGAGTGGATTGTTTTATTCTCCTACATTGTACGGTGAGTGAGAAATTGGCCGAAGAATAAGCACCGCGCGTAGCGGCCGGTGGCCTGCTCGGTCGGCCTACCCCGCAGTAACCACGGCATCGAAAACTAGGGACATCCATGATAAGTCCCGATTGCCCGAAGGGGACAGTGCCAGGGGACAGGTCTTTCCGTGCCATACCCCGCTGGATTCGAGGACGTAGTTCATCAGTCGATTAGCCCCCCTATGCTCGTCCATTTCTCAGCAACTCCTGCCATCATCATTTCTTCCCGGCCAATTCCCCGTTCAAATAAGACCGGGCCGCTTTCCGCTTAACCGTAAGAATCAGAATCCCTTTACCGACCAGATCGACAAGGTCTCGGGTCAGGGCCGCCCGACTGGCTTTGACCATCCCCTGGTATTTCCCGGCGGTCAAGCCCTCTTCAAATCCACCTTCTCCCGCATCCAGGAGCTTTTTGACAAGCTTGATCTGACGCTCATTCAGTGAAATGTCGGAAATCTCAGGCCAGAAACGAGTCAGCCCCAAAACCTTCTCAACCGTTGCTTCGGATTGTTTAAGGGACAGTTCAAGGCAGTCCAAAAATGGCGTGGCCGTTCTTCATGGCAGGGATTCTGATCTGGGCAAATTCACAGCCCTTGGCAATTCAAAAAAAACTCCAACCAAAAGTTGAGAGTTGTCTGACTTTTTTATTTGCCCGTTTCATGAAAATAGCTGATAAAATCAGTCATATTAATTGACCTGCTGCTTTTCTCGGTCTATTCTAGGGATATATGTAGTGATCATGAAGTCTTGGAGCAAGAACCAAGATTTTCCCCCAAAAAAGTGGAGCGATAAGTCGGTCGGTTGGCGACGCATCAATTCTTTGGTCAAATTTCAGGAACGGATTTATGGAACGAATCTATCTCGACAACAATGCCACCACCATCGTCGATCCGGCGGTGCGCGATGCCATGGAACCCTTCTACTGCCACATGTACGGCAACCCCAATTCGCTGCACTCCTTCGGCATCGAGGTGCGCCCCTACCTGCATCGGGCGATGGAGCAGCTCTACGTGGGCATCGGCGCCAGCGACGAGGATGATATCATCATCAACTCCTGCGCCACCGAGGGGAACAATACGGTCATCCTCGGTTTCTACTTCAATCTGCTCAAGGATACGCGCAAGAAACACATCATCACCACCCAGCTTGAGCATCCCTGCGTGCGTGAATCCTGCCGCTTTCTGGAAAAGCATGGCGTCAAGGTGACCTATCTGGCGCCTGACCGCGAAGGCCTGATCACCGCAAAGATGGTTGAGGAGGCGATTACCGATCAGACCGCGCTGGTTTCGGCCATGTGGGCCAACAACGAAACCGGATTGATTCTGCCGATCAAAGAGATTTCCGAGGTCTGCAAGGAACGCGGCGTTCACCTGCACTCCGATGCCGTGCAGGCGATCGGCAAGGTCAAGGTCGACCTCAAGGAGGTTCCCGTCGATTACCTGACCTTCAGCGCCCATAAATTCCATGGACCTAAAGGGGTTGGCGGTCTTTTCATCCGCAACGGCGCCAGCCTGCCGCCATTACTGCATGGTGGCGAGCAGATGGGGGGCCGCCGGGCCGGAACCGTCGATGTTCCTGGGATGGTCGCGATGGGCAAGGCGATGGAGTTGGCCAACACCCATCTGCCCTATGAGAACACCGAAGTCCGACGCCTGCGTAACAAACTTGAGGATGCGCTGCTGAAAATTGACGATATCCTGGTGATCGGCAAGCGGGAACTCCGTACTCCCAACACCGTCTACGTCAGCATTCGCGGGGTCGAGGGGGAAGCCCTGATCTGGGACCTGAACCAGAACGGCATCGCGGCTTCGACCGGCAGCGCCTGTGCCTCCGAATCGCTGGAAGCCAGCCCGATTCTGACCGCCATCGGCGCCGACAAAGAGTTGGCGCATACCGGTGTGCGCCTGAGTTTGTCACGCTTTACCACCGAACAGGAGATCGACTACACTATCTACGTGATCAGTAAAGCGATCACCCGGCTGCGTGGGCTGTCGACCTCATACTAAACAGCAGCTGGTACCGAATTGAACGGATAACAGGAGAAGATTCATGGCAAAAAATGATTTGATCGGCGGCGAACTCTGGGAACAGTATTCCAACAAGGTGGCTGACCGGATGAACAACCCGCGCAATTTCGGCGACCTGACGGAAGTCGATGCCCAGAAAATGGGGGGACGGCTGGTGATCGCCAACGAAGGGGCCGAATCCTGCGGCGACACCGTGCGCCTCTTCTGGATCGTCGACGAGAAAACCGACACGATCAAAAAAGCGACCTTTAAATCGTTCGGCTGTGGCACCGCCATCGCCGCCACCGATATGATGGCCGAGATGTGCATCGGCAAGACCGTCGATGAAGCGGCCAAGATCACCAACCTCGATGTCGAGCACGCCCTGCGTGACCAAGAGGACAAGGCCGCCGTGCCGCCGCAGAAGATGCACTGCAGCGTCATGGCCTACGAAGTGATCAAGCGCGCCACCTCGATCTATCGCAACGTCGACATTTCAACCCTCGAAGAAGCCGACATCGTCTGCGAATGCGCCCGCGTCACCCTGCAGACCGTCGAAGACGTGATCCGGATCAACGATCTGAAAACTGTCGAGGAAGTCACCGACTACACCAAGGCCGGGGCCTTCTGCAAATCCTGCATCCAGCCCGGTGGCCACGAAAAGCGCAAGCATTACCTAGTCGATATTCTCGCCCGGGTCCGCGCCGAAATCGAGCGGGAGCGGCACCCCGAAAGAGCTCTCACCGACGACTTTGCCAAGCTCTCGGTGGTCAAGCAGATCAAGGCGATCGAAGCCGCCCTCGACGAATACATCCGCCCTGCTCTGGCCCGTGATGGTGGCGGTATCGAACTCGAAGATGTCCAGCCCGGGGAAAACGGCAATGTCAACGTCCACCTCCGCTACCAGGGGTCGTGTAAGGGGTGCGCCGGCAGCGCGGCCGGCACCCTGACCTTTGTCGAACAGACCTTACGGAAGAACCTGAGCGATAAGATCCGTGGGGTGGTCGTTTAAAGCAGATCCAGGCCAGTGTCCATCGAATATGAGGGGTCAATCAAGAATCATGCGTTGAATCGACTTTGATTTGGAAGAAATATCGGGTTCCTCGGATAATGATCAATTGATCACGAGGATTGAAACACCGAAACCCCGTCCGGTCACCCGGACGGGGTTTTCTCACAGGCAAGGCCCGCTTTGTCAGCATAGTTGCCAACTCAAATAAACAGATCAAGGCGGTCGCAGAAAGCTCACTCAAGCGCCTCAAGGTCGACGCCATCGACCTTTTCTGCCAGCATCGGGTCGACCCGGAAGTGCCGATCGAGGAGGTGGCCGGAACCGTCAAGGAGTTGATCGCAGCCGGCAAGGTCAAACCCTTCGGCCTCTCCGAGGTCGCCGCGCAGACCGTCCGCCGCGCCCACGTCGTCCAACCGGTAACCGCGCCGCAGAGCGAATACTCCCTTTGGTATCGCGGCCCGGAGGCGGAGATCCTGCCAACCCTCGAAAAACTCCGTATCGGCTTTGTCCCCTTCAGCCCCCTCGGCGCTGGCTTTTTGACCGGCAAGATCGACGCGACCACCAAGTTCGACAGCTCCGATTTCCGCAACAGCGTGCCGCGCTTCGTCCCCGAGGCGCTCAAGGCCAACCTGGCCCTGGTCGAACTGGTCCGTAATGTCCCAGCGCGTAAAGGCGCCACCCCCGCACAGATTGTCCTCGCCTGGCTGCTGGCCCAAAAGTCCTGGATCGTGCCGATTCCGGGGACCACCAAGCTGCATCGTCTGGAGGAAAACCTCGGAGCCGTGGCCGTCGAACTCACCGCCGAAGACCTGAGCGAGATCGTTGCCGCCGCGGCGAAGATTCCGCTGCAGGGCGCGCGGCTGCCTGAAGCCGTACTGGCCATGACCGGGCGCTGAGCGGTCGAACCCACATAGGAATCAGGAGAAAAAGCGATAATATCAACGGGACAGGAACTGAAATATGGACATCAAAAGAAATGGTTCACAGGCCTCTCTCAAACTTTCAGGAGGATAACCCCATGAACAAAACCAAAGCCTATTCCGCCGCCAGCGCCACCTCGCCGCTGACTTCCACCCAGATCCAGCGCCGCGCTCCGACCGACCGCGACGTGCAGATCGAGATCCTCTTTTGCGGCGTCTGCCACTCCGACCTGCACACGGTGCGCAACGAGTGGAGCAGCATCATGCCCACGATCTACCCCTGCGTGCCTGGGCACGAGATCGTCGGCCGGGTCGTCAAGGCCGGTTCCGCAGCCACCAGCTTCAAGCTGGGCGACCTGGTCGGCGTCGGCTGTCTGGTCGACTCAGACCACAGTTGCCCCAGCTGCCAGGCCAACGTCGAGCAGTTCTGCCCCAGCGCGACCTTTACCTACAACGCCCCGGACAAGCACGGCACGGCACCGGTCACCTACGGCGGCTACTCGGAGAGCATCGTCGTCGATGAGCGCTTCGTCCTGCGCGTCCCCGCCAACCTCGAGTTGGCCGGGGTCGCGCCGCTGCTTTGCGCCGGGATCACCACCTACTCGCCGATGCGGCGTTGGGGCGACCTCAAAGGCAAGAAGGTCGGCGTGGTCGGCCTCGGCGGCCTGGGGCACATGGGGGTGAAGTTCGCCCGTGCCTTCGGCGCCCGGGTCGTGGTCTTCACCACCTCGCCGGGCAAGCGGGAGGATGCGCTGCGCCTCGGCGCCCATGAGGTCATCATCTCCACCAACCCGGAAGAGATGCAGCAGCATGCCGGCAGTTTCAACTTCATCCTCGACACCATCGCCGCCGAGCACGACCTCAATGCCTATCTGGGGATGCTCGGCCGTGACGGCAACCTTACCCTGGTTGGCGCTCCGGAGACGCCGTTCCCCGTCTCTGGCTTCGCCCTGCTGTTCGGCCGGCGCAGCCTCTCCGGCTCCCTCATCGGCGGCCTCAAAGAGACCCAGGAGATGCTCGACTTCTGCGGAGCGCACAACATCACCGCAGATGTGGAAATCATCCCCATCCAGAAGATCAACGAAGCTTATGAGCGGATGCTCAAGTCGGATGTGAAGTATCGCTTTTCCATCGACATGGCTTCACTGAAGGGCTGACAGAAGGGTATTTCGGAACTCAGGCCAAGCGGTTCTCCGGGCCCGGGGGAGCCGCTGGTCCTGGGGGCGCGGGGTCAGGATTTTCCGTACCATATCCGGCTGGTTTAAGGGAGAGAGATCGATGAGCGACTCTGACATGAAGTCCATGCCGGCCCTTTTTGTCGGCCACGGCAACCCGATGCTCACCCTCAGCGATAATCCCTTCACCCGGGCCTGGCGGGCTCTCGGCGAGACCTTGCCCCGCCCCCGGGCCATCCTGGCGATCTCGGCCCACTGGTACCTTCCCGGAATCCGGGTCACGGCCATGGCGCAGCCGCGCACCATCCACGATTTCGGTGGATTTCCGAAAGAGCTTTTCCAGGTCGAGTACCCGGCGCCTGGAAACCCCGAGCTGGCCAGGGAGATTGTCGCGGCGCTCGCCCCCTGGCCCGTGAGCCTCGACCAGCGGTGGGGCCTCGATCACGGTACCTGGTCGGTGCTGCGTCACCTCTTTCCGTCGGCGCAGATCCCGGTCCTGCAGCTGAGCCTGGACCGCACCCTATCCCCGGAAAACCACTATCGGCTGGGCGAGCGGCTGGCGGCGCTGCGGGAGGCCGGCCTCCTGATCCTCGGCAGCGGCAACGTCGTCCATAATCTCGCGGGCTACGCCTGGCACGACCCTTCCGCCTCGCCCCCCGCCTGGGCCGTGGCGTTTGAAGACTGGGTGCGTGACCAGCTGTTGAACGACGCAGCCGGGCTGACCGGCTATCGCGCCTTGGGGGAGACGGCGGCCTTGGCGGCGCCGAGCCCCGACCATTACCTGCCGCTCTTATACCTGGCAGCCCTCAGGAAACCGGGGGAGGCGCTCGAGTTTCCGGTGGACGGATTCGAGGGAGGGACCATGTCGATGCTATCCGCGGTCATCGGACGTTAAATTACCGGACCAGCGATATCCAGGGAGGGCGCGACTTCTTTCTGATCGGGCAGATGATCGTTCCCGGTTCCAGCGACGGGAAGATCGGGACCGGGAGGGAGATCGGCGAAGGATGAAGAGGGGCTCTGGACGATGCGGGTCCTCGGCGAGAACCTGGCCTGGCTGCTGCGGCGGCCGGGAGCGGAAGGCTGCGGGGGATCACCTGGCGATCAGCTTGATCTGGGCGGCGGTCAGGCTGTAGCGCAATTCCGCCGGCAGCTCCGGCAGCTCCGGCAGGTCGAAGCGGCACAGACCGCCGTTCTCGAAATGGACCCTGACCCGCTGGCCGTTGCCGAGGAGGAGCGAGGCGATCTCGGCGAGGGACGGGAGGTGGCCGACCAGGAGGACGGCGCTGCTTTCGACGTGGTGCCGGACCAGGCGCAAGGCCTCCTGGGGGAGGGCGAGGGGTTTGAGGAGATCGCTCTCCAACAGGTCGCTGTAGGGGTAGTTGACCGCCTCGGCGATGAGGGCGGCACTCTGGCGGGAGCGCTTCAAAGGGCTGCAGGCGATCAGGTCGAAGCGGAGTCCCAGGCGCTGCAGGGCGCGTCCGGCACTCTGCAACTGGGTGACCCCCTCGCGGGAGAGGGGCTGCTCGGGGTCCTCTTCGGTGGGGACGGCCAAACCGTGCTGCATCAGGTAGAGTTCCATCGGGTCGGTCCTTTCCAGGGAAAGCTATCTGCCCGAAAGTGTAACCGAAAACCACGACACCTGCAGTCTCTCTCTGCAGGTTCCCGAAAAAAGCGCTGGGGGAGAAGAAGACCGAGGAGCTTTTGATAGGGGACGATCATGCTGTGCCTTCTCGACCAGGTGGCGCCGCGCCCGCTGCGGCCGGAGGAAGTGCTGGCCTGTTGAGATTGATAACACCGGAATCGTGAGGACCTCAGAACGGCCAAAAGACCGGAATGAGAAGGGTCGCCAGGATCCAGAAGAGTATGTTAAGAGGGGCGCCGATCTTGAGGAAGTCAGCATAGCGGTAGCCGCCGACGTTGTAGACCATGGCATTGGTTTGGTAGCCGATCGGGGTGGCGAAGCTGGTCGAGGCGGCAAAGGTGACCGCCATCAGGAGAGGCTTGGGGTCGATGCCGAGCTGCACCGCCGTGGCGATCGAGATCGGCGCCAGCACCACGGCCGTGGCGTTGTTGCTCATCAGCTCGGTGAGGACAGCGGTCAGCAGATAAATGGCTGCCAGCACCGCCACCGGGCCGTATCCCCCGACCCCGCCGATGGCCTGGGCCGCCAGCCATCCGGCCGCGCCGGTCTTTTCCAGGGCGATCCCGAGCGGCAGGATTCCGGCCAGGAGGAAGATCACCTTCCAGTCGACCGCCCGATAGGCCTCTTCCAGCGAGAGGCATCGGCACAAGATCATGGCGACACAGCCGAGGATGGCCGAAACCAGGATCGGCAAGGTTCCTGCGGCCGCCAGGCCGACGACCGCAACGACGATCGCCAAGGCCGCAGGGACCCTTTTCCGGGGCAGTTGGGACTCCTCGACTTCGGCCAGAACGATGAAGTCGTCATCTCCGCGCAGTTCATCGATATCCCGCTTGGAGGCCATGACCAGGAGTGCGTCCCCCAGTTCCAGGCGCACGGCACTGAGCTGGTCGCGCAACAGCGCGCCCCTTCGGTGAATGGCGAGGGCCAGGGCGTTATAGCGGTGCCGGAAGAAGCTGGTTCTCAGGGTGCGCCCGATCAACTGGGACTTGGGGGAGATGAGAGCCTGGACCAGAACCATCTCTTCGTCCTGCAGGGATTCGTCCCGCAATTTGAACTCGGCGTGCAGTTCCAGCCTCGCTGCATCCTTCATCGCCAGCAGTTCCTTGAGGCGGCCCCGCACCAAGAGGACGCTCCCTTCTTTCAGCCGCTGCCGGCTGGGCGCCCAGACCGTGCGATCCATCTCAAAGAGCTTCAGGATGGTGACGTCGTGCTCTGTTTCGAGGCGGGTTTCCTGGACCGTCTTGCCGACCAGCGGCGAACCGGCCATGACTCTCAGTTCGGTGATGTATTCCCCTAACTCGTAGGCGGCGGTAAGCTCCTGGACCTGGCGCTCGGGAAGGAGCCAACGGCCGAAGATCAGGACATAGCCGGTGCCCGCGGCAAACATGATCAGTCCCAGGCGGCTGAATTCGAACATGCTGAAAGGACCGTAGCCGGCTTCTTCCGAGATGGCCGAGACCAGCAGGTTGGTGGAGGTGCCGATCAGGGTGCAGACGCCGCCGAACTGGGAGGCGTAGGAGAGGGGAATGAGGAGACGGGAGGCGGCAAGCTTGCGCCGGGCTGCCACCGCCAGCACCGTCGGCAGCAAGACCGCAACGGCCGCCGTGTTGTTGATGAAGGCCGAAACGGCGCCGACTGTTCCCATAATCAGGATCAACACCAGCAGGTGATTCTTCCCGAGGCGGGTGAAGAGTCGCCCGATTGCTGCGACCGCTCCGGTTTTCTGCAGGGCGGCACTCAGGACGTACATGGCGGCAACGGTGGCGGTGGCCTGGTTGCTGAAGCCGGAGATGCCTTCCTGAGGAGTGACCAGGCCAAACAGGAGCAGGGCGCCGACGACCATGAAGGCCACCAGGTCGGCGGAAAACTTCTCGCTGATGAAGAGGGCGACGGCACCGGCGAGGATGGCGAGTACCAAGGCGATGTCCATAGGTTGCTTTCGTGGGGTGAAGACCCCCTTGCATCCCTGTATTCCAGATCTTCCGGACCGAATATCGGCTCGACTGGCCCTGAGTTGGACCTTGGAGGCTACGCATCTAGTGTAATGGGAGAGGGAGTCCTTTCAAGGAGCTGCCGGGTCGTGACGACGAAAAGCTCGGGACCCGTTGTTCTGCCATGCCCCTTGCCCAACCCCTTGACTAATTTTCGTCAATTGTTATTGTTCTCCCAATTTCGTGATCTTTGGCCTTTGGCATCTTTTGTCCGTTCCACCAATATCGAAATTGCAGCGCAAGAACCTGGAATTTTGCGGTAATTTATGCACCTTTCCCCGCCGGAAGGTAAGCCGGCGGTCGGAAGGGAATTGGGTCCCCCGCTATGAACACATCCGACAACGTGGGGATTATCTCCTTCAAACAGTTACAGGAGGGCAAATGGACATGAAGGGACGATATGGGAAGATCCTGGTTGCTTTGGGTCTGATGGTCTTTCTTTTTGGGAGCGTTATTCCGGGGTTTGCCGATAGCAAGGTCAGCGGCTATTACCGGATGCAGATGATTACCGACAACCTCAATGGCGCGCCGGCCAAGGACAAGGCTGCCCAGAGCCAGATCACCCAGCGCCTGCGCATGCTCTACAAGAACACCCTCAACGAATACGTTTTCTTTGTCTACTACGCCGAGATCGACACCGACTGGGGGCAACCCTCCAAGGGCGGCATCGGTGGTGGCGGCCAGGCCGGGGCCGACGGCGTAAATGTCGAGACCAAGAACGTCTATCTCGATTTCAAGATCCCCGGCACCATCTTCGCCTTCCGCACCGGGATTCAGAGTTTCTCCGACCGCTTCGACGGCACCTATATCTTCGATGACTGGGCCGGCGCTGTGGCCAATCTGGCGATTGCGCCGACCTTTAACACGGCCCTCGGGTACTTCAAGGCCTCCGAGAACGACACCACCAAGTGGGATGACAAGGATCTCTACGTGGTCCAGACCACCTTCAAGCTGAGCGACTCCTTCAGCCTGATGGGCGACGGATACTACCTCGACGACAACTCCGATGCGGCGAAAAAGAGCGACAACCTCTACATCCTCGGCGTCGCCGTCAATGCCAAAATCGCCGACATCGGCCTGACCGGTTGGCTGGCCTACCAATTCGGTACCCAGGATTTCATCGCCGTCGCCACCCAGGATAAGGACTACAAAGCTCTCGGCGCCAGTGCCAAGGCCACGCTGAAGGCCGGCCCGGCCAAGATCGGGGTCCGCGCCACACTCTTCAGCAGCACCGGCAAGGCCGACGAGGTCCCCTGGCAGGGGGGCATCGGTGTCTATGAGTTCCCGAATGAGAATCTCTCCATTTTCTTCGCCGACAAGTTCTACACCGATTCGCCCGGCGGCCGTCACGCCCTGACCGACGCCGTCTACCGGGGCTACGGCCTGCTCGGGGTCAATGCCATGGCCGATTTCAAGCTCCCGGCCAACTTCTACCTGAACACCGGGGCCGGCTACTTCACCGCCTTTGACGACCAGGTCGGAACCGACCCGCAGAAGGCCGGGAAAGACCTCGGCTTCGAAGTCGACGCCAGGGTCGGCACCAAGGTGGCCGAGTTGGTCGATGTCAGCCTGGCCGGGGCCTATGCCTTTGTTGGCGACTTCTACAAGAATAAAGGCGCCAGTGCCGACCCGGATAATTTCTACAAGGTGAACTTCATGGTCAATGTTGGCTTCTGAACCCTCCAAAAATAGAATTCATGGCCCCGGCGGCTCACACCTCCGGGGCTTTTTTCATACCCGGAGGTGTGAGCCGGAGTCCGATCAATGTCCCAGGTGGATGCCATTGAAGCTGAGGAGGGAAAATGCCCGATAGCGCTCCATCCCAATCCGCCAGTTCCGGGGTCATCGGGGATGGATTGAGTGCGGGGTGGCCGATCTGTCTCGGCTACCTCCCCATCGGCCTGGCCCTGGGGGTCCTAGGCCGCAATGCCGGCCTCGATCCCTGGCAGATCGGCCTGATGTCGGTGCTGGTCTTTGCCGGGAGTGCCCAGTTCATCGCCGTCGGGATGCTCTCGGCAGGAGCGGCCCCGGCAACGATCATCGCCACCGTTGGCATGGTCAACCTGCGCCATCTGCTGATGAGCAGTGCCCTGTCGGTCCCCTTGCGGGGGGCCGGCCGGTCCTTTCTGGCCCTCTTCGCCTACGGGGTGACCGACGAAAGCTTTGCCGTCAACGCGACCCGCTTCCGCCAGGGCGGCTGGGATCGCCGAAGGGCCCTGGTCGTCAACCAGGTGGCCAATCTGACCTGGATCGTGGCGACGGTGGCGGGGGGGGTTCTCGGCGGGTTTCTCAGCTCCGGGGTGGGGGGGATTGATTACGCCTTGCCTGCCATGTTCATCTGCCTCCTCGTTTATCAGCTGCGCAGCCGCCTGCACCTGCTGACGGCGCTTCTGGCGGGAGGGCTGGCGGTCGCCTGGGCGCTCTGGGTCCCGGGGAATTCCCATGTCATGGTCGCCGCCGTCGTCGCCACCACCCTCGGCTTTTTCCTCGGCCGCCGCCGGAGGGAACGATGAAGGGATCGTCTTACCTCTGGCTGTTGGTCGGCATGGGGCTGGTGACCTACCTCCCCCGCTGGCTGCCGCTGCAGGTCCTCGCCCGGAGGCGTCTGCCGCTCTGGCTGGAGGAATGGCTCGGCCTGATTCCGGTGGCGATTCTCAGCGCCTTGCTGGCTCCTTCCCTGCTCCTGGGCGGAACCCCGCGCGTTCTCGACCTGGGGCGTCCCGAACTTTGGGTGGCGCTGCCGACTCTTCTCTTTGCCTGGAAGACCCGCTCCCTGGCGGGGACCGTCCTGTTCGGCATGGGGCTCTTCTGGCTGGTCACAACCCGATTTTGAAAAGCTCTGTGGTGTGCAACTGCACAGTAATCTTCTGTCATACCCCTTGCGAAAATATACGGGTTGGCACGTGGTGGAGGATGGGGAGAGGGGGTATAGTCCTACTCAAGCGACGACCTGCTTAATCCCTGGGTCGAAGCAAGCTTCTTCCCTCCTAAAAGCACTCCTTCAACAACGCCTTCATTTTGGCGCGCCGCACTTTACCCTCCTGGGCGGCGCGCCGTTTTTTTGCCCTCTGCTCCTCAGAAACGCCCCTGAATGCCGCGAAACCCCTTGACGATTGATGATTTCCGGGTGTATGAACGGGCCACTCGACATCTCCCCCTCTCCTGGAATCCCGATGGACACTCGCCTTGCCGCCCGTGACCGCCTGGTCAATGGTAACCAGAACGAATACGGCTACCGCTACGATGCCTTGACCTTTCCTGCGCCGCTCCAGGCGGCCGCGGCTCTGGCCGAGCGGGCCCGCCTGCTGGAAGTGCTCAAAGCTGCCGTCGAGGTCGGCTGCCGCGGCACCAAACTCGATTGCCGCAACCTGTCTCCCGGCTGCCGCTGCTGCGTGGCGGGAGGTTGGTCGTGCCTCTTCATCAACGGTCTTTGCAACGGCCGATGTTTTTACTGCCCCGCTCCGCAGGACGAACGGGGAGTGCCGACCACCAACAGCCTGGCCTTCCCCGACCCGGCCGACTATGTCGCCTACCTTGAGGCTTTTGGTTTCACCGGTGCCAGCATCAGCGGCGGCGAACCGCTCCTGACCCCCAAGTTGACCCTCCGCTATCTGGCCGCCATCAAGGAACACTTCGGTCCCGCTATCCACACCTGGCTTTATACCAACGGCACCCTCCTCACCCCGGACCTGCTGCGGGAATTGCAGGCCATCGGCCTCGACGAGATCCGCCTCGACATCGGCGCAACCCGCTACCGGTTGAAGCAGACCGCTCTCGCCGCCCGCTTTCTGCCGCTGGTGACGGTGGAGATCCCGGCGGTTCCGGAGGAGCTGCCGCACCTCAAGGCGCTGCTGCCCGAGTTGCTGGCGGCCGGGGTGGCCCACCTGAACCTGCACCAGCTGCGGCTGACGCCCCATAACTATCCGCAGCTGCTGGCGCGAGGTTATACCTTCCTGCACGGAGAAAAGGTCACTGTCCTCGATTCGGAACTGGCGGCTCTGGAGCTTCTCCGCCACGCCGTGACCAGCGGCTGCCAACTCCCCGTCAACTACTGCTCCTTTGTCTACAAACACCGCTTTCAGGGCGCGGCGGCCCGTTCCCGGGCGGCCCGTTCCGGGGCCGGCGGCGGCCGGGAAGTGACGGCAGCCGGCTACCTGCGGCAGCTGGAACTCTGCGACGAGGCCGAAACGCTGCGCCGTCTCGCCGCCGATCTGACGGCAGCCGGCTGCGGGGCGGAGAGCTGGACTCTGGCCCCGGACGGCTCCCGCCTGGCCTTCGCCGCCGGACTCTGGCCGCGTCTGGCGGAGGCCCCGGGGGAGTGGCGGGTGAATTATGCCGAAGCGTCCATCTGTCCCGCTTCTTCCGGACGCCTCCTGCTGCGCGGGGTGCCGCTTTCGGGGGGGCGATCGCTGGTGGTGGAACGGCAGGAAGCCAGCGGCGATCTGCCGCTGAGCCGCGCCCAGCTGCACGATCTGGAGCGATGGCTGGGCGGCGATGGCGACCGTCCCTGGCCCGAATCGCTGGCCGGACTGGCCCCCTGGGAGGTCGTGCCCGCCGGTCTTCAGGACTATTTCTGAGTTGGCCGCCGCCCTCGGGTTTGCTCTTCTCCTTTGCGCCCGTTGGCTGCTGCTGGTAAGGTATCCGCCACAACCCCAGCCAGGAGGTCACCATGAAGGTGCGGAAAAAGATTCTCGACTTTGAGTATGAAGAGGTGTTGGACGTCAAGGTCCGGGAACTGATCCGGGTGGCCTGCGCGGTGGCGGTCGGCTGCCCCGACTGACTCCACAAACACTTCGCGGTCGCGAAGCAGGCGGGTGCCAGTCGGGCGGAACTGCGCGAAGCCCTGGCGTACGGGATGATTGCCCCGACGGGACGGGCCAAGAATTTTGTGCTTCACCAGCTCGAAGTTCTCGATGAACCGCAAGACTGAGGTCTTTTCCGGGCGGCTCAATGAGCCGGGAAATATCTGTAACAAGCCGATTTGTGGGAGAAATTTGCTTGATTTTGGACACTGACCCGCGGTTCCGCCGGATCCGCAAGTTGACCGGCAGGGCGATCGGGGACTTCAATCTGATCGAAGCCGGTGACCGTATCGCCGTCGGTGTCTCCGGCGGCAAGGATTCCTATACCCTGCTGCATGTCCTGGATAGCCTGCGACGGCGCAGCCCGGTGCGTTATGAGCTGGTGGCGGTCAACGTCGATTCGGGCTTCCCCGGTTTTCGCCAGGACCTGATCGAAACCCACCTGCGGGAGCACGGCTTCACCTACCGGATGGAAACGACCAACTGCTTCGAGATCATCGAAACCAAGCGGCGTCCCGGATCCTCCTACTGTTCGTTCTGCGCCCGGCTGCGGCGGGGGGTCCTCTATTCTCTGGCTGACGAACTCGGCTGCAACAAGGTGGCCCTCGGACACCACCTCGACGATTTTATCGAGACCCTGCTTTTGAACCAATTCTACGTCGGCACCCTGGCGGCGATGAGTCCGAAACTAGCTGCCGACAATGGCCGACATACGGTCATCCGGCCGTTGGTCTATGTCGAAGAGCAGGAGATCATGGCCCTGGTGAAAGAACACGCCTTGCCGGTGATCTGCTGCGCCTGCCCGGTCTGCGGCCAGGTCGACCAGAAACGGCAGCGGATGAAGCGGTTGATCAGGGAGCTCGCCGGGGAGAACCCCCATCTCAAGCCGAGTCTTCTCCGAGCCCTGGGGAACGTCAAACCGCGCCATCTTCTCGACCGGGCGCTCAAGGATTTTTGAGCTCGCCTGGCAGGCGGCGCAATTTCCGCTACACTGTGGGGACGAACCTAATAACAGGGGAGATCATGGGTCAACCGTCCTGCACCTGCGGGCTCGATGTCAGTCTCGCGAGCCACGTCCAACAACTGCTCTTCCCGAAAAACTCCCCCTTGTGCAACTGGTGCTGCATTGGCACCAAGAACCTTATGGCGCAGGGCCTGGGGGGGGACTACTTCGATTTCATCACCATGCCCGACGGCTGCCAGGCGGTCTTCATCGGCGACGTCACCGGCCACGGCCTGCATGCTTCGGTGGTGATGTCGTTGTTGTACGGGTATATCCACCGGTCCTCGCAGGAATTCTGCTCTCCGGTCGACCTGGTGGCTTCGGTGAACCACTTTCTGCAGACTTTCGCCGCGCGCTCCCAGGTCCTTGACCATTATTTTTCCTCGACCCTTTTCTGCGCCAGCATCAACCCCGATACGCTTGCCATGGATTACGTCAACGCCGGCCACCCGGCACCGCTGATCTTGAGGGGTGGAGAGGTTCTGACCCTCCCCGCCACCGGGCCCCCCGTCGGATTTTTCGATGACCCCGGCTTCGGCAGTGGCTCCTTTCAGTTTCTCAAGGAGGACCGTTTCCTGCTCTTCACCGATGGCATCACCGAAGCCGCCAACAGCGAGGGTGATTTCTTCGGGGTCGAGCGTCTCAAGGGAGTGCTGTTGGAGCAGGACGGCGATCACCAGGAGCTTCTGGACCGACTCTTCGCCGCGCTGGATGATTTTGGCGCGGCAACGCTGCCCGACGACGACCGCACCGCGATCATCGTCGAATTTCATGGATTATCGGCTGTCTGAAGGCCGGCCTCACCCCTTTGGGATTCACCTCATGCTGTTGGAACCGGCCCCACGCGAACCCGCCAAAAGGGTCTGCCTGATCACCCATGACCCGAGCTTCCTGGCGGTTCTGGGAGCGCTCCTCGAGGAATGGGACTATGCCCTCCTCCCCCGAGCCTCGTCCGGCTGCCTGATTCTCGCCGAAGAAGGCTGCCCGGTCCCGGAACAAGTCGGCACCCTCATCCGGCTCGGCGGATCCCCCTGTCAGGCCCGCAACCGGCTGTCGCTCCCCCTGGTAGTGGAGGAGTTGTGGGCCGCCTTGGAGCCGCGCTTCCACAAACCGCCCCGCAACCATATGCGCATCGCCCGGCAGATGCAGGCTCTCGCCCGTCTGCGGGGGGCGGAGGAAGCGACCACCATCACCAGCATCTCCGACCTGGGGATGCGGTTCATCCTCTCCCGGGAGTCGGTGAAGGACGAGGTGGTCGAACTCGAATTCACGATCGAGGGAGTCAGTTACCGGCAGTTCGGCAGGGTGATCTACGTGGTCCCGCGCGGCGATGCCGCTGGTCACGCTCAAAACGACATCGGCATCCTTTTCACCCGCCCCTCCGCCGAGCTTCGGGCCGCCATTCGGGACTACGTGGTGAGCTGTTTCCTGGAGCGGGTCAGAGTGCGGTTTGCCGCCGAAATTTTCTGTGCCGGCCTCGACTATTTCGCCATCTCCCCCGCTGTCCGGCGCCGCTTGGGCTGCCAGGTGTCTGGTGAGTGAATAGCGACCTTGGCAGGCGGAGCGCGAAAACCAGCACGGGCCGGGGAAAGATTCCCGGCCCGTCGTTGTTCCGGCCCACCCTAGGCCAACGGCTACTTCTTGAAGACCCGGTCGAAGAGACCGCTGGCGTTGCCGCGTCGCATGTTCATCAACCGCAGCTCCCGCAACGCCTCGGTGCAGTTGGGGTTGCACTTGATGGCCTTTTCGAAGCGTTTCTCGGCTTCGGCCTCGCGGCCGCTTTCTTTAAGGAGATAGCCGAGATAAAGGTGAGTCTTGTCGAGCTTGTGGTTGAGATCAAGGGAGAGCTGCAGAGCCTGGAGCGCCTCGGAAAGGCGCTCTTTGTCCGTGGGGTTGCATTTGAATTTGGCCCAGGCGTACTGGGTGAGGTACTCGGGTTCCTTGGGGTTGAGCTTGATCGACCAGGCAAAGGCTTCCAAGGCTTCGTGATAATTTTTGGTGCGCAGAAAGACCAACCCTTTCTGAAAGGCGGTTTCAGCCTGGAGGATGTCGGAAACGTCAATCTGGTGGGGTTTGGTCTTCCCGCCTAACGACTCGGTATAGTCGCGGCGGGCGACCGGGTCGGTGAGCAGATGGTAGGCCGCGCCGATACGCTGGAAGAGTTGGTTGACCTTGATCAACAGGTCGGGAGAAAGGTACTGCCGCTGGAAGTGGTCGGGGTGGTATTGCTTGGCGAGGTTGAAATAATTGTGTCGGATCTCCTCCGTCGAGGCATTTCTGGCGACGCCGAGGAGGGCGAAGTGGTCGAGGGGCATCAGGCGGGCATAATCGGCCAGAACGCTTTCCCGCAACTGCTGTTTGTCGATCGGGGTCGGCCCTGGTTCCGGGGCGAAACTACCACCCGCAACGGGGATTTCCCGGCTCTCGATCACCTCCGCGATGAGGAGGGCAGCCAGTAGCTGTTCATTTTCATGGCGGCTCAAAGGGTAGCGGCCGAGCAAATTCTCCAGGGTTTGATGCCCCCGGCACAGGGCCAGGAACTCGGTCTCACGGCGGCTGAGACGCAGATCCTGGAAGCGGTAATGGGGATTCTCCGTCTGTAGCAGATAGCGCTGCCGGTGCGGCTTGAGGATCGCCGCCACCTGGCTGTCGGCGAAGTGACGGCGAATCCCCTGAAGGATCATCTCGGCGGGGGAGAGATTGATGACCGTGACCCCCTCCTTGAAATTCCGGACCTGTACAAAACGGTAGTTGCCGTCGGCCCAGGCGAAGCCTTCGAGAAGCTTGTCGTTCACCTGCCGGCTGAGGAGTTCGTGGAGTTGCGGGGGGGAGAGGAGCCCCATCTCGATGAGCACCGTCCCCTGCCGCCGGTCGCTGGTCTTCCCCTGGGCCAGCGAGTCATCGCTCTGCGCCTGGGTAATCAGCCCTTCCCGCACCAGCAGGGGACCGAGACATTCACTCAGCAGGTTGGAGCGGACGAAGATCGGATAGCCGTCCTTGATGTAAACCACCTTTTTCAGATCGCTCCGCTCCAGATGGAGGAGGCCGGTGGTTTTGAGGGTATAGAGGTTGTGCAGCAGCTGCGGCAGCGGGATGTCGGCGAGGGACCCTTCGACGCGGAATTTTTTTTCAGCCGCCGGGGTGTCGGCCGTCCCGATGAGATCCCGGACCTTGTCGTGGAGGGTGGCCAGACTGAAGGGCTTGAGGAGGTAGTCGCTGGCCCCGTACTCCTCGCGGGCCTGGCGAATGTGGCGGGCCTCCTTCTGGAAGGCGGTCATCAGGATGATCGGCAGCCGGGCCGTTTGCTGTGCGCTCCGCAGTTCCCGGCAGATATCAAGGCCGGAAAGGCCGGGAAGGAGGACGTCGAGAAGCGCCAGATCGTACCCCCCCTCCAGAATCTTCGGCAGGCCGGGGTCGGCGGCCGGGAAGGCATCGACCAGATATCCCCTGAGCTTGAGAGATTCGCCCAGAAAGCGGCAGATGTTCTGATCGTCGTCGATGATGGCGATCTTTTTGGCCATGGATCCTTTTTGCCCCCGTTGGAGAATCTTCAGCCTCCAGCCGGATGTTCCGGTCGGAGATGCCGGTCGAAGATGGTGCGGATTTTTTCGGTGATGGTGTGGTATTCCTCCACGAAGACGTCCGCCGGGTGGCGAGGCCGCTCCGGGTAGCCGAGGCGTCGCGCCAGCCGCATCAGGGTGGCACGGTCCGAGGAGATTTCGTTGATCGATTGGTCGTGGACCAGCCGCAGCTTATTCTCCAGCCGCCGCAGGAACCGGTAGCCGGCATCCAGGGCGGCAAACTCCGGTTCGCTCAGGATACCTGCATCCCGCAGCAAGCGCAAGGCGGTCAGGGTGTTGTTGCTGCGCAGCGCCGGCTGCTTTTCGGCATGCTGCAGCTGCAGGTACTGCACCAGGAATTCCACATCGACCATCCCCCCCCGGCCGGTCTTGATATTGAAGTGGTCAGCTCCTTCCCGGGCGATTTCGGTTTCCATGCGGCCCCGCAGCCGGTCGATTTCCCCCTGCAGCCCCGCCGGTACCGGTCGTTCGAAGGCGAAACGGCAGAGCAGTCTGTCGATGCGCCGGACCAGCTCCGGGGGGCCGACGACCGTGCGGGCTTTGGTCAGGGCCTGCCGTTCCCAGATTTGGGCCGAAGAGGTGTGGTAGCGTTCGAAGGCGGCCAGGGAGGTGACCAGCGGTCCTTGATTCCCCGACGGACGCAGGCGGGTGTCGATCTGGTAGACGATCCCCTCGCGGGTCATGAGGGTCAGGACCGAGATGATACGCTGCGCCAGGCGCGAGAAATACTCCTGATTCCCCTGGGGGCGGAAACGCGCTGGATCACCCCCGGGAGCCGGATGGGTTTCACCCTCCCCCTCGAAGATGAAGATGATGTCGAGATCGGAGTGGTAATTGAGCTCGAGGCCGCCGAGTTTCCCCATCCCGACGATGGCGAATCCGGCCTCGTGGTCTTCCCCCTCGGCATTCTTGCAGAAGGGGGTACCGAAGCGCGGCAGGAGTTCCTCGCGGGCGATGCTGAGCGCCTGTTCCAGGCAAACCTCAGCCAGCCAGGAGAGCTGCAGCGTCCCGTCCGCCTGGGGGGTATGACCGTGAATGTCCCCGATGGCGATGCGCAGGAATTCCTCGTTGCGGAAGCGGCGCAGTACTTCGAGCTTCAGCTCGTAGTCGTCGGCGGACTTCAGCAGTTCGGCGAGGTCGCGGGCCATGGTCGGACGGTCTTTGAAGGGGGCGGCGTAGGAGCGTGAGACCAGGGAGTCGAGAATCTCCGGATGCTGGATGAAGATGCGGGACAGGAACTGACTGGTGCCGAAGAGAGAGACGAGGAGCTTGATGATTCCTTTGTTCTCCGTCAGCAGGGCGTAATAGGTGGCGCGGGCCCGCAGCGCCCCCAAAAATTTCTCCAGGTTGAGGAGCGCCATGTCCGGCTCCGGGGAATCGATCACTTCCTGCAGCAGCAACGGCGCGATCCGCTCCAGGTGACGCCGGGCGCGGGGAGTGAGGAAGGTTCGCGGCGCTCCGCGCAGCAGCTGCAGGCTGTCGAAGGCCGCTTCCGGATTTTGGAAGCCCTTCTCTTCGAGGATGTCCTTGGCAAGGTCGCTGTCGGCGTTGGGATCGAGGAGGAAAAGGACTTCCGGACGGACCTCGTCGCCGACGATTTCTTCGCTGGTGTAGAAGAGGTCGCGGTAGATCGTCTCGACCCCCTGGCGATGACGGTCGAGTTCGGCGCGAAAGCCGGTTTCATCCGCAAATCCACAACGCCGGGCCAGGCTGCGCAGTTCGTCATGCTGGACCGGCAGGTTGTGGGTCTGGCGTTCCTGAACGACCTGAATGCGATGCTCGACGGTCCGCAGGAAGCGGTAGGCATCGCGCAGGGTGTGGTAATCCTGCTCTTTGACCAGGCCTTCAGCGCGCAGCAGGTCGAGGGCCTTGAGGCTGTTCTTCTCCCGCAGGGCCGGATTCTTGCCGGCGTAGATCAGCTGCATCGCCTGAATGAAGAATTCGATCTCGCGGATGCCGCCGTGACCGAGCTTGAGGTTGAGCTCTCCCTCGCGCTCCCGGGTCAGACTGCGGTCGATCTTCTGCTTCATCACCTTGATGTCCTCGATCATCGCGTAATCGAGGTAGCGGCGATAAATGAAGGGTTCCAGGTTCTTCAGCAGCCGTTCCCCGAACGCGAGACTGCCGGCCACCGGGCGAGCTTTGAGGAGTGCTGCCCGCTCCCAGCTCTGCCCCCAGCTTTCGTAATAGACCTCGGCGCTCCGCAGGGAACAGGCCATCTCGCCGTTGTTCCCCTCCGGGCGCAGGCGCAGGTCGACACGGAAGACGAAGCCGT
>JBBQBQ010000029.1:0-21474 GCA_038317685.1 Desulfuromonadales bacterium
CTCCCGGGCGATGTTGCGCACTTCGTCGGGGGTCCGGGCCAGCTTCACCCCGCCCCCCTTGCCCCGCCCGCCGGCATGGATCTGCGCCTTCACCACCCACGGCCCATCGGCCAGACGCTTCGCCCAGTCCCGCGCCGACGCGCTGTTGTAGCAGACGTGCCCGTCGGGGACGGTGACGCCGTACTTCCTGAGAATCTCCTTCGCCTGGTACTCATGAATGTTCATGCCTTGCCTCGTGGTCTTAGGTGGATAGAAACACTCGCCGCTGGAATCTTCCGGTGGAACTCGGAGCAATGGCGATGCCAAGCCGGCAACCTACTGAAATTAAAATAAAATATTTATTTTAGACCACACCAATATCTCCGAAAGCGGTAACTTCCGGCCAAAAACGGCGGAAAACCATCAGGCGCCATTGGTAAAATGGTCAGAGCATTTTATAAAATACCAATTCGCCCTTGTCAACAGCATAAAATAAACAAAATGAAAAAATTTGGTTGAAATTTTACCTTTAGTAAATTTTTCAACCCGGGACCGAATCCCGGTTCTCCCCTAAAGGGGGCAGCCCTTTCTCCTCATCCTCCTCCGGAACGATGGCCACCACCTTTTCCATGGGGACCACCCGCCACCCGGTGATCCCACGCAGGGACACGGACTCCTCGGTCACCTCCCGCAGCACCCCACGGTAGATGAGGTCCCCGGTCCGGACCACCACGGGTTGCCCGATCAACTGATGCAGCGGTTTTTTCATCGCCAACCTCCCTTCAGACTCCTCGGGCCGAACTTCCCCCGCCCGGAGAAAATGGCCCGGGACCCTGATTCCGCCACGAGTGTAGCAGGATCAGGCCTCCGGGCCAGCAGCGGACTACAGAGCGCGAAGCGCAGAAGTTATTTCTGGGTCTTGTTCCAGTCGGCCAAAAACTTTTCGATCCCGACCTCGGTCAAGGGGTGTTTGGCCAACTGCAGCAGAACCCCATAGGGGATGGTGCAGATGTCGGCACCGATCAGCGCGGCATTCAGGACATGGAGGGGGGAGCGCACCGAGGCAACGATGATCTCGGTGGTGTACCCGTAGTTGTCGAAGATCGTCTTGATCTGTTCCACCCCCGCCATGCCGTCATGGCCGACGTCGTCGAGACGGCCGACGAAGGGAGAAACAAAGCTCGCCCCGGCCTTGGCGGCCAGAAGGGCCTGTAACGGCGAAAAAGCCAGGGTGACATTGGTTCTGATTCCTTCGGCGGTGAAGATCCGCGTCGCCTTGAGACCCTCGGCAGTCATCGGGACCTTGATGACGATCTTTTCGGGGTCGATCTTCACCAGTTCCCGCCCTTCGCTGAGCATACCGGGAGCGTCGAGGGCGATGACCTCGGCCGAGATCGGCCCATCGACGAGGGCGGCAATCTCGTGGATCACCTCGCGAAAGTCACGGCCGCTCTTGGCGATCAGAGAGGGGTTGGTGGTGACGCCGTCGACCAGCCCGAGTTCACAGGCGGCACGGATTTCGGCTACCTCAGCGGTATCGATGAAAAATTTCATGGACTATCTCCTTTTGTACGGTTATTGGTTGTAACGCAGATAAAGATTCGAAAGCCTTGGGTCACTTCCCGTTCAAGAAGGCATCGCGACAAGCGGCCGAGCAGAAGTAGTGGCGTTCACCGCGGACCGTGGCGTTCAGTGCGTTGCTGCGGGGAACGAAGGTGCCACATTGGGGATCGCGGACCATCTCCTCGCCGTCCCGGGTCCGCGCCTGCGGCGGACCGCCGGATTTGCCGGAGAGCTTCCGGACCAGCATTTTGAAGAGGGTGAATCCGATATAGAAGAGGAGCGCCAACTGCAACAAACGGATCATGACGTCACCAGGCCTGAGTCAGGCGAAAGACCGGCGGGGCATCCGTCAGGTCGGCCAGGAGCTGGCGGACGGTCTTGCCGTAAACCGGATGGATCAGATCGGGGGCCAGCTCGACCAGGGGCGCGAGGACGAAGCGCCGCGCGGCGAGGCGCGGATGGGGGATGCTCAGCCCCGGGATTTCGATAATCTCATCTCCATAGAAGAGAAGATCGACGTCGAGAGTGCGCGGGCCCCATCGTTCATGCCGTTGCCGCCCACAAGCCGCCTCGACCTCCAGCCCCTTTTCGAGAAGCGTCCGAGGCATGAGAGGAGTGCGTACCGCCGCCACCGCATTCAGATAGTCTGGCTGGCCCAAGGGTCCACCAACAGCGGCACTTCGATAGAGACCCGACCAAGCCGTCATCTCCACCTCGGGGAGGGCCGCCAGGGCATCCCGGCCAACGCGCAACATTGCCCCAGGGTCACCGAGGTTGGCGCCGAGGGCCAGATAAGCGGTAACGACGACACTTTGCATCGGACGATTAAAGCACGCTCCGCGCCCGGAGGTCAACGTCAAGGAGGCGAGTCGGAAGGCCTTGCGCGGAGGGGCCAAAAACTCGGTCAGCCCGCCCCTTAGGTCGGTTTTCCTCTGCTATAGTGTTCTACAGTGTTACTTAACTTTGCACGACCGGGACGGGAACCGATGTCGAAGACGTGGAAAAAATTTCTCATTGCAGGCGGCAGCCTCGGTGGCTGCCTCCTCCTCGCGGTTCTGGCAGTGGTCCTTTTGGTGGACCTTAACAGTTATCGTTCCCAGTTGGAGGCCAGGGCCAGCGACGCTCTGGGAATGGAAGTCCGCATCGCTGGCCATATGGGGTTCGGGTTTTGGCCCGGCCTGCATGTCACCCTCGCCGACCTCCAGGTCCGCAACCGAGGGACCGAACTCGCCGTGGTCCCGAAGGCCCGCCTGGGGATTGAAATGTGGCCCCTCCTTCGCGGGCAGATTCATTTCTACAGCATTTGGTTACTGGAGCCGGGCTTCTTCATTGAGCGATCCGCCGACGGAACCTTCAACTTCCAGTCAACCATGCCGGCGGACGGTGCTCCGTCCTCATCCATTGATCTGGCGGCCCTTTCAATCACCGGCGGAAGCCTCCACTACCTCGACCGGAAATCCGGGGATCAATTCACCGTCGAGACACTCGACCTGGGATTGAGTGCCCTGCGACAGCCCGCGCAGACCAACGCGGTATCCCGGCAAAACCTTTCCTTTGCAGCATCCGGCTCTTGCAAGGAAATCCGGGGGAAGCAATGGTCACTCTCCAAGGTGGCGTTCACGATCGACGGCAAGGACGGAGTTTTCGAGGTGAACCCGATCACCCTGTCACTTTTCGGGGGATCGGGGAGCGGGGATCTGAGGCTCGACTATTCCCAAGCAATCCCCACCTATCAAGGCCACTTCAGGCTCTCAGAATTTCATCTGGAAGAGACCCTTAGGGCCCTGGCTCCGGGGCTTGATGCGAGGGGGTCGCTGGATTTCACCGCAGAGGTAGCGGGGAAGGGCAAGGACATCTCCGAAATTGAGCGTTCCATCACTGGTCGTGCCTCCCTATTGGGTGAGAACCTCACCCTGCACGGCCAGGATCTCGACATGGAGATTTCGCGGTATGAATCGAGTCAACACTTCAATCTGGTTGACCTGACAGCCGTCTTCCTCGCCGGCCCCATCGGACTTGCGGCCACCAAAGGCTACACTTTTGCAAGTCTCGTTAACGGTTCGGAGGGAAGTAGCGAAATCCGGACTCTGGTTTCCATCTGGACCCTTGAGGACGGGGTGGCCCACGCCAAGGACGTCGCCATGGCGACTCGGAAAAATCGCATTGCGCTAACGGGTGGAATTGATTTCCCCAACCAACAGTTGGTGGCAATGACAGTGGCGGTGGTCGATGCCCAGGGGTGTGCCACTGTGGAGCAGACCATTAACGGCCCCTTGCAAAAACCGGTCGTCGAAAGACCGAACTTCCTGGCTTCTCTGGCGGGGCCGGCCATCAATCTCTTCCAAAAAGCCCGAGACCTACTCCCCGGCGGGGGCTGCAAGATCTTCTATGCCGGCTCGGTGACACCCCCGAACTGAACAGAACCGCCTCCTGGATCGTCCAGTCACTGCCCCAAAGCAATTCGAACTAGGTCTTCGACTCTTCTTGGGCCCTTCAGACCTCCCGGTAAAGCCCCTTTTGTTTTTCAAGTTCGCTGGCGTAGCGGGACAAAACGGCGCGGCGCGAAAGCATGAAATGCACCTTGCGCGGGTCGGCGAGGTCGAGAACCGGAATCTCTTCGAGGCCGCGGCTGGTCAATTTGCGCAACACCTCGGTCAGGGGTTCGTCGGGCCGGGTGGTGATGACCTTGCCGGTGGCGAGGTCACCGGCCCTGATCAGGCCGTGGGGGATATCCTCGGCCAGGATGCGGCGGATATCATTGACGGAAAAAATGCCGGTCAGGTTGCCTTCGCTGTCGACCACCGGGTAGTAGGCCCCTTCGGCATCGGCGATCTCCTGGAGAATCTCTCCGAGGGACATCTCCTCCGGAATCGGGTGCGGCTTGCGCCCGGTTTCAGCCAGGTCGGCGACGTGCAGCCCCGCCAGGACATCGACGACGAAGTCGCCGAGGTGGGCCGGCGAATCGATGCGACCGGCCACCTGCTTCTGGTAGATGGTGTTCTTGCGGAAGACGATCATCGCCACCACACAGACCAGCATCAGCGGCGCCAGCAGTGAATAGTTGCCGGTCAGCTCGCAGACCATGATCAGGGTGGCGATGGGAGTATTGGAAACCCCGGCGAAGAAACCGGCCATGCCGATCAGAACATAGGCCCGGGGGTCCTGGACTATGCCAGGCAGCAGGACCGCGGCGGTGGCCCCGAAAGCGCCGCCGAGCATGGCACCGATGACCAGGCTGGGGGCGAAGACCCCGCCGGAGCCCCCCGAGGAGATGGTGAAACTGGTGGCAAGGATCTTGGCGAAAGCGATCAGCAGCATCAGCCAGAGCGCCAGTTTGCCGTAAAGTGCCGCCTGCACCAGGCCGTACCCGGAGCCAAGGACCTGGGGAACAAGCATCGCCAGCAGGCCGAGGAGGAGCCCGCCGATCGCAGGCTTGAACATCGGCGGGATCCGGAGGGCACGGAACGCGGCCTGGATGCCGTAAAAGGTCTTCGCGTAGAACTTGCCGACGAAGGCGCAGAGGACCCCGAGGAAGAGGTAGCAGATCAGTTCGCTCGGATGCTCGAAGACGAAGTGCGGGGTGACCAGCAGCGGTTTCCAGCCGGTGACCGCGCCGAAGATCGAGTAGGCGACAATCGAGGAGATGATGCAGGGGATCAGCCCTTCGTGCTCAAACTCCGGGTCCTGGTAAAGGACTTCAACGGCGAAGAGGGCGCCCCCCAGGGGAGCGCGAAAGGTGGCCCCGATGCCTCCGGCCATCCCGGCCAGCAACAGAATGCGCCGGTCGGCGGTCGCGAGCCTCAGCCGTCCAGCCAGCCAGGATCCGAAGCCGGCGCCGATCTGAGCCACCGGCCCCTCCTTGCCGGCGCTGCCGCCGGTGCCGATGGTGACGATGGACGCGAGCCCCTTGATGATCGGCACCCGGCCACGGATCTGCCCCCCCTTGTTGTGGAAGGCATCGATCGCCGCGTCGGTGCCGTGCCCCTCGGCCTCCGGTGCAAAGTTGAAGACCAGAAAGCCGGAGACCAGCCCGCCGATGACCGGGATCAGGAACAAAAACCAGCGGTGTTCCATCGCCAGCGTGGAGATCGCCTCCATACTGGCCATATCGAACCCCTCCTCCGGGGGATGGAAGCCGGCCAGCCCCTTGAGAAAGAAGGTGTCGCACCAGTGCACCCCGGCAGAGAAGGCAATCGCTCCCAAGCCCGCCACCACCCCGACCAGGGTACTGAGCAGCAGAGGGCGCCCCATGGAACGGACGTCCAGTTCGCTCAGTAGTTCTTTGAGATGCCCGTAAAGACCCATCGATCACCGGCGGCTGGGATTGAATTTCTCCTAATCAACCACCTGCAAGGAATTAATGCAAGCAGAATGACTACTTGAATGTCGATGAGGACTTGGCCCAGGGTGGCCGAATGGTCACCGGGTTCACAAATTTTTTCACAGCCTCCCCGTCAATGAATCCAGATTCTGCCGATGAGCCGGATTCCAGCTTACCGAAGGGGAAGGATCGTGCCTGGGTTATTGAACAAAGCCTAAGGCCACTTGACAACTATGCCTCATGCCGGCCCAGGCCTGACGCCCCTCCACCCTCAGGCAAGTGAAAAATAAATCCGTCTGACCCATGGTAACAGTCCAGGACGGCTCGAATATCGTCAGATGCAAGTTGGAGCGGGGGGTCTTTGGCGAGGTGAAGCAGTTCCTGCCTGGGAGGGATTGGCTTTAGAGGCGGGTTGAGCAGCCAGCCCCCATACATCACGAAAATAGGCCCCGGGGCTTGGAGGCTGTTCAGCCCCGGGGCGAAGCCCGGACGACTCAGAGAGCCGGGACAGGATCAACTGTTCCCGATCCAGGAACTTCATTCCCTCCTGTGGAACAGGTGCTGGTCAGACATGCGATCTGTGCCCCCGGCCGCCGGACCGGGTAGAGATCGCCCTGGTTCTGATAATTAAGCGATTTTCGGGCTCCGAGGTCGAGCGCCATCTCAGACACTTCGGAGCAGAGTCCCGGGTTGCGATTGAGCTGCAACTCCCCGCTCGGCACCGAAACCGCTTGGTCTGGCCGTCGATGCCGGCGGCGGCGGTCAGGACTCTCATCAGCAAGCACCGGGCCATCTTTTTTTCATTTTATTTCAATGGCTTGCCTTTGGGTGGGGGATATGGGCTACGTCAAAAGCCTCGTGTGACGGACAAGAAACGTCCCTCCTGGCCGGCATTCGCCAAGGGGGACGGGAAATCTGCTCGACAGGATAAAGGCTGAACATAAGCTACCGGCGGTCACCGGCTGCGGCAAGCCCGACCCTTCGGCATGAGTTGTGCCTGGCATAGGGTGAAGAATCGAATATCCGAAACGTCCCCTCGTTGACTCCCACGCCGCACGGCATCAGGTCAATGCCTGTCGCTGCTCAGTGATTATCCTATTTCGACTGAAGCATCTTAATCTGTTCAGAAATCTTGATTTGATTGGCTTCAAACAACTTGATCTGGTTCGAGATCTTCAGTTCGTTTGCTTCGAGACCTTTGTATTTGAGCTGGTCGGCCTGATTAGACTTCTGCAGGTTCGGCCGAAAGAACTTGAATTGATTCGACAGCTTGTATTCATCGGCCTGCAAGCCCTTGATCTGGTCGGTAAGCTTGTATTCATTGGCCTGCAATTCCCTGAACTGTTTCAACTCGACCTTCCCCTGGCGCGACTCCCATTTAATCTGATTCCAAAACTTGAGCTGAGATGACTCGAACCATTTAATCTGATCCGAGAGTTTCAGCTGATTGGCGTTTAAATTGGCCCAGTCCAAAGGCTGTACATCTTTATGCTGTAACGCTTCACTGCGAACCGGGGCGGTGGTCGGGCCCGCGGCAATCAGGTCGGTGACGCCGACCCCGAGGGAGGCTCCGAGGGAGGCAACAACCGTTGCGATGTTGATGGCCTGCCTGATGGAACCGGTTTCAGAACCTTTTTGCGGCGCTGCGTTTGGTTTTTTTGGTTTCATTTTGCGATCTCCTCCTGGTGATGTTCGCCCAAGCTTCAACTGCCCGTATGTGAATCGACATTTTGGCGTCGATATCCAATGGAAGCGGCATGTCAAGTTTTTCGCAGAAGGCGGCGACGATGGCATCCACATCGGCGAACCCGATGTCCTCACTCCGTTCGCCACCGGCGAACTTCTGAAAGACTCCGACGACGGCATGCTGTTTCTCGGGTTCAGCCGTCGCTTCTTCCAGGACTCGGCAGAGTCTCCAGAACAGATCGAGATAGTTGTCGGCGGCCGCCATGAAAGGGCAGGCCCCTTGGGAGTCCAGATAAGCCGTGATCACGCCGTCATCACTATGGACGCCCTGGCATTCCCGGTCCGGTTCGATTTCAGAAAAACTTTCCTCGCCGGAAGGCAGGACGTGACGACCGAGGGGGTAAAGCCGGCAGACGAGGGGGCGGTCGGGATGGACGCCGCACCCGTTGGAATCGAGGAAGACGCAGGCGCCGTCATCGTCCCAATTCAGAATGGTGCCGCTGTCGTGGGTATAGCGTTCGATAAATTCGCCGGTGGCAAGGCCGCGATTACCGGCGAGGCGGGCAATTTCGTAAGGGTTGACCTGGATCTGCTTGTGACGGCAGCAGCTCAGGCACCGCGCACAGGAGAAGAAAAAGGGTGTCTGCCGGTTCAGCCCGGTTCTACGCAGCGGCAGGGTCATAGCGGTCCGTTAAGAACGTCCTCTTTGGTCGGGAAAGGAGACTCATCTCTGAAACGGTTTCATTAGAAGTGGATTTGCCCTTCAATCGTAGCTCCCTTTACATCTTTGTCCACCACCTGACGGACCACCCAAATCCATGATTCCCCCTCCGCCCAAAATGCATGAGCCGCCCCGAACCAGTAAACTGGTCCAGGGCGGCTCAAATGCCGTCAGATGCAAGGCGTCTCGAAGACCAAGGAGTGAGGCGTAGCGCGAGCTACGTCGCAGCGACGCGGGCGAGAGCAACGCAGCAGATGGCGGCATTTCAGCCGCCCATCCCCAAAAAAAGCATGAGCCGCCCCGAACCAGCAGACCGGTCCAGGGCGGCTCAAATGTCGTCAGATGCAAGGCGTCTCGAAGACCAAGGAGTGAGGCGTAGCGCGAGCTACGTCGCAGCGACGCGGGCGAGAGCAACGCAGCAGATGGCGGCATTTCAGCCACCCCGACGCTAGACTACTTGTTCCATCGCCCATATCCCGCACGGACAAATCCCCGCGCAGATACCGCAGCCGATGCAGAGGTGGTCGTCGGAGACGTACTCGAACTTGCCGTCCGGCAGCTCCAGGCGCCGGATCGCTCCTTCGGGGCAGGCCTCCAGACACATGAAGCAGTCCCGGCAGGTGCCGCAGGAAAGGCAGCGGTTGGTCTCGTCCCTGGCGTCGGTGACGCAGAAGCGGCCCCGGTTCTTGGGCCGGAAGAGCTCCTTGGAGAGGCAGCTCTGGGGAATCAGCTCCGGCTTCTTGATCGGCACCGGAGTCTGGCCGGCGAGGAAGTCGTCGAGGTACTGTGCGACTTCGGTCCCGGCGCCGATGGCGTGGGTCAAAAGTCCCGGTTTGATGGTGTCGCCGATGGCGAAGACGCCGGGGGCCTTCAGGACCTGCCAGCAGGGATCGACATCCATCATCCCCTTGTCGGTGAGCCATTCGCGGGGGACGTAGGAAAGGTCGGGACGCTCGCCGATGGCGATGATGACGGTGTCGGCCTCGAGCAGCTGGCCGTCCTTGGTGTGGAGTCCCTGTGCGTCGACCTTGGCGGTGTAGACCGGCCAGCGGATCACTCCGCCGAGGCTTTTGACCCGGTCGATTTCGTGGTGGTAGGCGGCCGGACGCTGGATGTCGATGGCGGTGACCTGCTTCGCCCCCATGGCGTAGGCGCCGAGGCAGACGTCCATGCCGGCGTTGCCGGCGCCGAGCACGACGACCCGCTCGCCGACCGGGGGGCGGCCGCCCTGGTTGATCTCCTTCAAAAAGTCGAGACCCTTGACGAGGCGCTCATGGCCTGGGAAGGGGATCACCACCGGGTTGTGGGCGCCGCTGGCGATAACCACGGCGTCGTTCTGCTCCCGAATCGCCGCGAAGCGGGTCGGATCGACCTTGGTGCCGGTTTCGATCCGCACCCCGAGGGCCTTGATGCGGCCGATCTCCTGGTCGAGGACCTGCCGCGGCAGGCGCTCGGTGGGGATGACCTGGCGCAGCTTGCCGCCGACCTCGCTGTCGGCCTCGTAGACCGTCACACCGTGGCCGGCGAGGCGCAGCTGCCAGGCGGCGGCTAGGCCGCCGGGGCCGCCGCCGATGACCGCCACCTGTTTGCCGCTGGCGGCCTTGGGGACCGGGGAGACGGCGTCGAGGGAGATGCGGCCGAGCTCCTTCATCGCCACCGGGTGGTCGATGAAGCGCCGGGTGCAGGCGTCCATGCAGAGGTTGGGGCAGACCTCGCCGCAGACGCTGGCCGGGAAGGGGGAGTAGTGGAGGACCAGCTCCAGGGCTTCCTGGACCTTCCCCTGGCGCAGCAGGTTGATGCGGTCCTGGGTCGGAATCGCCGAGGGGCAGGTCGCCTGGCAGGGGGCGCCGTAGCGCTTGTCCTGCCAGTGGGGAACCTTGAGGCGGTCGTCCCCGGCATTGACCAGGCCGGCGACCTGGGTGTAGTCGTCGTGGACAAGGTCGCCGAAGATCCCGCCCGCCACCCACTTGGTGGTGCGGAATTCGCGCATGGTGATGCGGTGATGGACCTTGCGCTCTTCGTAGGTCTTGGCGACGATCTTTTGCCACTGGGCAAAGTCGGTCAGCTCGGGGAGGAGCTGAGGCCGGCCGATCTGGTCGAGGAAGACCGGCAACCCTTCGGCGAGGACCGCCCGGTCACCGTCGTCGAGGGCGAGGAGCCAGACGTCATCGGAGAGCCCGGCGACCTTGCCGCGGGTGTAGATGGTGCCGCCGACCATGCCGGCGCAGCCGCGGTCGCCGAGGACCGAATCGAGGTCCTCACAGCCGACGCCGCAGATGACGGCGAGTCCACCGCCCATGAATTCGAAGGAGAAGGAGCCGGTGTTCTTGAGGACCCAGAACTGCGGCGCCTCGTAAGCCGGGTCGTGCTTCATCAGCGAGCCGGAACGGGTGCCGACCCGCCCGGCGACGTAGATGCGGCCGGCCGCGGCGCAGTGGGCGGTGGTGTCGCCGCCGTCGCCGAGGATGGTCAGGGTGGCGCCGGCGTTGAGCCAGCCGGCATCGGCCGGAGCCGAGCCCTCGACGATGATCTCGGTGCCGTCGAGGCCGAAGGAGCCGACCCGCTGGCCGGGGTTCTTCACCCGGAACTTGAGGGGGGTGCCGTCGGCGGTCCACAGGGGGCCGCCGATGTCGTGGTGGCCTGAGGAGAGGACCTCGAACTCGGTCTGCCCTTCTTCCAGCCCCGCGTAGATCTTCTGCAACAGCTGCTGGGTGGAGATGCGCTGGTTCTTCTCGTCGAAACCGATAATCTGAGCGGGCATGGTTATCCTCCCGTTAACAAACGTATTGGATCTGCAGCCGTTCAGCGACGGCACGGTCGGTGGAGACCAGGGCATCGGCGCGGCCGACGGGGAGCGAGGAGTTGCCGATGGGGGCCATCAGTTTCTTCAGCTCCTGGTCCATCGCCAGGAAGTAATTGACGATGTTCTGCGCCGCGCGGTCGACGTCGAAGCGGTGGACCAGCGCCGGCTCCTGGGTGGTGATGCCGACCGGGCAGAGACCGGTGTTGCAGGCGTTGCAGCGTCCCATCTCGTTGCCGACGCAGCCGGCCATCTGCAGGATCAGCTTGCCGGTGAAGACGCCGTTGGCCCCGAGGCAGATCATCTTGAAGGCGTCGGCGGCGAGGTCGCCGGTCTTGCCGAGGCCACCGGCGGCCCAGAGCGGGATCTGCCCCTGGCGACCCTGGTTGACGGCGGCGAGGTAGCAGTCGCGCAGTTTGGAGACGATGGGATGGCCGGTGTGGTCGAGGGAGACCTCGTGGGCCGCGCCGGTGCCGCCGTCGATGCCGTCGACGAAGAAGCCGCCGACGATGTTGTAGGGGTCGCGCACCAGGTTGTTGAAGACGCTGACCGAGGTCGCGGAGGCCGCCACCTTGATCGCCACCGGAACACGGAACTTGAAGGCGGCGTTGAAGGAGAGGAACATCTTCTGCACGCTCTCCTCGATGGAGTAAAGCCCCTGATGGTTCGGCGGGCTGAGCAGGTCGGCCTTGGGGACGCCGCGGATCGCCTGGATGTGCTCGGCGACCTTCTGCGCCATCAGCAGGCCTCCGTCACCGGGCTTGGCCCCCTGGCCGATCTTGATCAGGACCCCGGCCGGGTCCTCGATCATGTGCGGCATCGCCTTGGCGATGCGGTTCCAGCCGAAGTGTCCGGAGGCGATCTGCAGGATCAGGTACTTGAGGTACTTGCTCTTGAGGAGCTTGACCGGCACCCCGCCTTCGCCGGAGCACATGCGAACCGGCAGACCGCACTCTTCGTTGAGGTAGGCGACGGCGATGGCGACCGCTTCCCACATCCGCCAGGAGAGGGCGCCGATCGACATGTCGCCGATGATCACCGGATAGATCCAGCGCACCGGCGGGGTCTGGCCGTTGGCCTGCAGCAGGCCTTCGGGGGTCACCCCCAGCGGCAGCTTCTTGGCCGGCAGGATGCGCCCGAAAGGGGCCAGCATGTCGAAGGTGTGGCGCTGGGCGTCGAGGGAAGGGTCGGTCATCTGCGAAATGCGCCCGACCCGGAGCCGGTCGAGGGTCCGCACCGTCCCTTCGAGATTCTTGCGTCCGCCGCGCTTGATCGAGTCGCCGGCCAGACAGCGGGTCACGATGGAGTGCCGGGAGTCGACGTTGCGTAGCGGACCGATGGCGTCGTTGGGGCAGACCTTTTCACAGATGCCGCAACCGCGGCAGTAGTTCATGATCGAATGGGCCTGGCGGATCACCGGCACCGCCGAGAAGCGCTGCTTCGGCTCGGGGAAATCCCCTTCCGAAAAGATCATGCGCCGGCGTTCGACCTTGGGGATGATGGCCCGGAAGGAACAGGCCGCCACGCAGGAGCCGCAGAGGGTACAGCGGCTGGCGTCATAGCGGATCTTCCACGGCAGATCGTTGGGGGTGATGTCGTTGGCTTTCATTGTTTCCATCTATGCACCTCCAGGTTGCCGTCGATCGCCACCACCTCCCGCTCGTTGGGGTAGATGTCGGTCTCCCAGTCGCGATCGGGGAGGACTTCGTTGATGCCGCAGACCTCCGAGGAGAAGACGACGGTGTCGGTGGAGCGTCCGACCACGATCGGCCGCAGCTTCTTGGCGTCGCAGCAGGTAAACAGCGTGTGGTCGGGGAGGACGCCGATAATGGTGTTCGGGCCGTTGATCTCCAGGTGTGCCAGCGACTGACGGATCGCCAGGAGCGATCCCTTGTCCTCACGCTGGTCGATCTCCTCGAACGGAAGGGGGGTGATCACGTGCTTGAAGTAAGAGAGGGGCCAGCCGAGTTCCCGGTGGACGTAGTGCATGGTGTAGAGAAAACACTGGGAGTCGGACTCGAAACCGATGTAGCCGCGGTGGAGCTTGCGCTGGAATTCCACATTCTTGAGATAAAAGGTGTTCTCGCCGTTGGCCAGGGCGGTGTAGCCCTGCAGGAAGAAGGGGTGGGCCGCGTAGCGAACGATGTCGTAATTGGTATTCTGCCGGCATTGGGCGGTAATGACCCGCGCCGTGAACCTGGTGTCCGGCTGCCAAAGGTTGAAATAAGTGCCGATATCCTTCGGGTCGCCGATTTCCTTGAGGGTCACCACATCCGGCCAGAAGGAGTAGACGAAACCCTGCTCGTCGTTCTGCAGAGCCCGGCGCAACTTGAGGCGCATGTCGAGGAGAAGGTCTTCCTTCTCTTTGGCCTCGGCCTTCTTGTAGTGCTTCGGATAGTCGAAGGTCTCGAAGACGTAATTGGGCATGGCGTTGATGTCCAGGCCGGGGAGCTGGCTGGTCTCAGGGACCCACTGCATTACCCGTTGGAATCCGGCCGCATGGAGCAAATCTTCGGCGATCTTCAGCCCCTCGTCGGTGCAGGCCAGCGACAGGGTCGGGAGGTGCTTGTAGCCCTCAAAGATCCCGCCCAGGTCCTGCATGACCATGGCGAACCCGGAGTTGTCGTGGCCTTTTTGCTGCGACTGCATAAGGAGCAGGGCCTGGCTCGGGTGGACGTAGTTCAGGCTCTTGATGGCGCCGATACGACACATGGTCGGTTTCCTCCCGTTGCTTGGTGTCCCGCGCTCATGACTGCGCAGGCCAGACACCTTTTTGCAAAATAAGTGCCATTTTTTACATAGATAATTTCAAGCTTTAATCAAGGACCATACTTCATTATTTTTCTTTTTTATTACAGCCATTTGAAAAATTGTCCCCGGACCGTTGCCGGCCCCGGGAAGTGGGTCAAGACCGCCAAACGAAAATTTTGTCGTGTTGAATGGGTACACAAAAAAACGGGCGGTGCCCTGCGGCACCGCCCGTCGCCTGCCCGAAATCCGAGGAAGGCGTTTAAATGTTGTAGCCGGTCTCGGAATGCTGGGTCTGGTCGAGGCCCATGACCTCCTCGTCCTTCTCCACCCGCAGCCCCATGGTGGCTTTGATGACCAGCAGCAGAATCACCGTCACCACCACCGCGTAGCCGCCTGCGGCGACGACCCCGATGAACTGGACCCACAGCTGATGGGCGTTGCCGGCCAAGAGTCCGGTGGCCCCGACGGTCGCGAAGACCCCGGTCGCCAGCGCGCCGAAGGCACCTCCGACACCATGGACTCCGAAGGCATCGAGGGAATCGTCATAACCGAGCTTGTGCTTGAGCATCACCCCCCCATAGCAGACGATTCCGGCCAAAAGTCCCATGATCAGGGCCGCCGCCGGGGTCACGAAACCGGCGGCAGGCGTGATGACCACCAGGCCGGCCACCACCCCCGAAGCGGCGCCCAGAGCGCTCGGCTTGCCGGTTTTTATCCACTCGACGAGCATCCAGGAGAGGGCTCCGGCGGCCGCCGCGGTCTGGGTGGTGGTGAAGGCGAGCGCCGCACTGCCGCCGGCCGTCAGGGCACTGCCGGCATTGAAGCCGAACCATCCGAACCAGAGGAGCCCGGCGCCGAGGAGAGTCATCGGCAGGTTATGAGGCGCCATCCGCTCATGAGGATAGCCTTTGCGCTTCCCGAGGAAGAGGGCGAGCATCAGGGCCGAAACCCCCGAGGAGAGATGAACCACGGTGCCGCCGGCAAAATCGAGGGCGCCCATCTTCAGCAGCCAGCCTCCCTCCCCCCAGACCCAGTGGGCGAGGGGATCGTAGACCAGAATCCCCCAGAGGAGGATGAAGACGCAGTAACTGGAGAACTTCATGCGCTCCGCCACCGCGCCGGAAATCAGCGCCGGGGTGATGATGGCGAACATCCCCTGGAACATGACGAAGACGTAGGTGGGGATGGTTCCGGTCAGGGAATCCGGAGTAATCCCGTTGAGGAGGACGTTTTGGAAGCTGCCGATGAAGGATCCCGCCCCGCCGAACGCCAGGGTATAGCCGAGGACCACCCATTGGACACCGATGATCGCCATGGCGGCAAAGGTGTGCATGGTCGTGGAGAGAACGTTCTTGGTCCGCACCATGCCGCCGTAGAAGAGTGCCAGGCCGGGGAGCATGACCAGGACCAGGGCCGAAGCCACCAGCATCCAGGCAGTGTCGCCCGGGTTTGCTCCGCCTTCGGCGAAGGCCAGGGCAGGAGTCAGGAGCAGACCGCAGAGGGCAGTCAGGAGCCGAGGGTTGAAGGCGATGGACATTGCATATACCTCCCGTGGGTTGGTCGTTGCCAGAGAGACCGATGAAAAATCGGGTCACAGGGAGCTAGAGCAAAGGCCGTACCATTTTATTTTCTTGTTATTTTTCAAATAGATGGGTGGCGGGAAGAAGATAGAGGCGGGGGCCGCTGCCGAAATATTGGGCAGCCGTGCCCGAAGGACGGGCGGGGCCGGGAGGGGCTTCAGTCGTTGACCAGCTCCCGGAGGGCCTGCTGGTATTCAGTCAGATCGGCGGCGGAGAAACAGACGAAGAACACCTTTTGCAGGCTGGGGGTCCCGACCAAAAACTCCCGCGCCGTACGCAGGGCGATCCGGGCGGCCCTCGCCAAAGGGAAGCGGTAGACCCCGGTGCTGATGGAGGGAAAAGCAACGGTGGCGCAGCCATGAGCTACGGCCAGTTCCAGGCTGTGCCGGTAGCAGTCGGCCAGGAGCCGATCCTCGCCGCGGCCGCCGCCGTGCCAAACCGGGCCGACGGTATGGATGACGGCGCGGGCCGGGAGACGGTGGCCGCCGGTGAAGCGGGCCTCGCCGGTGGGACAGCCGCCAAGGGTGCGGCACTCTTCCAGCAGCCCCGGTCCGGCGGCGCGATGAATGGCTCCATCGACCCCGCCGCCGCCAAGGAGGCTGGGATTGGCCGCATTGACGATGGCATCGACCTCCAGGCCGGTGATATCGCCCTGCAGCAGGACCAAGCGCGGCTCGCTCATGACAACCTCCTCCCGGCGGTCGGGCCGCCCTGCCAGCCAGGGTGAACCGAGCCGCAGCAAACGCTTCTGATATAGCGCAAGGTCACAACTTTTCAACCCTCCATGAGAAGAATGGCCTCGGCCACCTCCTTGAGAGTCTTGCGCTTGTCCATGGCGATCCGCTGCATTTTCCGATAGGCCTCCGGCTCGCTCAAGCCCTTGGTGATCAGGGCCCCCTTGGCCTTCTCGATCACCTTGCGGGCCTCCAGAGTCTCCCTGAGGTGGGCGACCTCCTCGCGCAGGGTCGAGACATTGACGAAATGATGGATGGCGAGGTCGACGGCGGGGAGGAGCTGTTCTTCGCGCAGCGGCTTGACCACATAGCTCATCACCCCGGCCAGGCGGGCTCTCTCCACCGTTGCGTGGTCGGCGGCGCCGGTGAGAAGGACGATCGGCGCCGGCGCCTCTTTGCCTATTTTCTCGGCAGCCCTGATGCCATCGAGGACAGGCATGGTCACGTCCATGACAATCAGCAGCGGCTTGCGGGCCAGGGCGATTTCGACAGCCTGCTGACCGTTTTCCGCTTCGACGATTTCATCGAACCCGTAGTTGGAAAGGGTTTCCGCCACCTGACGACGGATCAAGGGTTCGTCATCGACGACCAGTGCGAGTTTCATGATGCGGTTCTCCTTGGCAAGAAGTTGCGCGGGGGGTATCCTGAACCATCACCCTTGCATAAGCGATGCCGCTGGGGAAAATCAGCGGCATGACCGGAAAAATTCCCGAGGGATGCTACACTATTGGCCATGGAAAAGAAGACCAAAGGACAGCCCCGGCCGGTCGGTCGGCCAGCATCAACCCTCCGCCCGGGTCCGGGAAAGGCCATTTTCGTCGGCACCCGGAGACAACCGTTGATCCTGGTGACCGACGATGAGAAATTTACCCGCACCGCCGTTCGTGAGGCCCTGGAGGCCTTCGGTTTCGCCACCGCCGAGGCGGAGACGGGACCCCAGGCGATGGCCCGGGTGGAGCAGCTCCATCCGGACCTGGTCCTTCTTGATGTGGTCATGCCGGGGGACGACGGCTTCACCGTCTGTCGCGCCCTGCGTGAGCAAACGACCACCCGCGACCTGCCGATCGTCATGATGACGGCCAGCCAGGATGACGAATCGATCCACCAGGCCTTTCTGGCCGGAGCGACCGATTTCATCACCAAACCGGTCGATCTGACCCTTCTTGGCTACCGCCTTCGCTACCTGCTGCGGGCCAGCGGCGACCTGGCTTCCATGCGCGACAGTCAGCGCCAGCTCAGCGAGTCCCAACGCCTGGCCCAGCTCGGCAGCTGGGAATGGCAGCCGGGGTCCAGGGAGATCCGCTTCAGCCCCGAATGTGCCCGGCTCTTCGCCATCGATGAACAGACGATCACCGAGAATCTCCTCCTCAGCCGGGTCGTGCCCGAAGATCGTTCCCGCCTCGCCGAGGCCCTTTCCGCCGCCCGGGACGAAGGGACCGCCTTCAGCCTCGATCACTGGATTCGTCTCCCCGACGGAACCCTGCGGTACCTGCACAGCCAAGGGCAGGTGGCCTCCGTCTCCAATGCCGGCCAATTCGTCCTGACCGGCACCTGCCAGGACGTCACCGAGCGGCGGCGGGTGGAAGAGAAGATTCACCACCTCGCCCATTACGACCCCCTCACCGGGCTCCCCAATCGCCTCCTCTTCAACGAGCAACTCGCCTATATCATCGCCTACGCCCGCCGCCGGCGGCACCAACTGGCACTGCTTTTCCTTGACATCGACCGTTTCAAGGCGATCAACGATTCGTTCGGTCACCGAACCGGCGACGACCTGCTGCGGCGGGTCGCGGAACGGCTCAAGATGACGCTGCGCAAGACCGATTTCGTCGCCCGCCAGGTCCGGGATGAATTTCCCCAGACGGTGGCCCGCCTCGGCGGCGACGAATTCAGTATCTGGCTCCCCGACATCCACGAGATTCAGGACGTCCTCAAAGTCCTGCGACGTCTCAAGGAAATCTTTCGGGAGCCGTTCCTCCTTGGCGACCAGGAGGTCTTCGTCTCCACCAGCATCGGCATCGCCCTGTATCCCCAGGATGGTGCCGACGTCGAAACTTTGCTGAAGAACGCCGACACCGCCATGCACCATGCCAAGAATGAAGGACGTGACACCTACCGCTTCTATGCCGGGGCGATGAATTCCGCCGCCCGGCGCCTGCTGACCATGGAGGCGAACCTGCACCGGGCGCTGGAGCGGGAAGAGCTGATCCTCCACTTCCAGCCCCAGATCGAACTTGCCAGCGGCCGGATCTGCGGTGCCGAAACCCTGCTGCGCTGGCACCACCAGGGGAAAGACCTGATCATGCCCAACGAATTCATCCCCCTGGCCGAGGAAAGCGGATTGATCGACCGACTCGGGGAATGGACCATAAGGAGTGCCTGCGAGCAGGCCCGTCGCTGGCAGGAGGAAGGACTGGCGCCGCTGCAGCTTTCCGTCAACCTTTCCAGCCGCCAATTCTGGAAGGAACATCTCACCGCCAGCGTCGCCCGATCTCTGGCCCAAACCGGCCTGGAGCCTCGCTGGCTGCACCTTGAGATCACCGAAAGCATCCTTATGCAGAACCGAGCCGGCACCATCGCCACCCTGCAGTTTCTCAAGGAACTGGGGGTCGGCATCGCCCTCGACGACTTCGGCACCGGCTACTCTTCCCTCAGCTACCTTAAACAGTTCCCACTGGATGGCCTGAAGATCGACCAGTCCTTCGTCCACGACCTGCACCATGGCCGCCAGAGCATTCTGATCGTCCGCGCCATCATCGCCCTGGCTCACGGCCTGGGGTTGCGAGTGATCGCTGAGGGGGTGGAGAATCCCCAGCAACTGGATCGCCTGCGAAGAGAAGGGTGTGACCTGGTCCAGGGCTTCCTGATCAGCCGGCCGCTCCCCGCCGCGGAGTTCGCCGACTTCCTGCGCAACTGGCAGCCGGAGATGCTGCCATCACCCCCTCCCCGCGGCGCCCTCGACAGCCCTGCCCCGCTTTCACCGATCTAACGTCGGAGGCCGCCCTTGTCAGATCGTCTCACCGTCACCCTGGCCATTGCCGACCTGGGAGTGACCGAACACTTCTACACCGAGACCCTCGGCCTCTCCATCGAGCGCTTCGTTCCTTTGGCCGGCCATCCGCCGATCCTCCTCCTGAGGCGGGAGACAGCCACTTTGCTGTTCCGGGAAACGGCGGTCCTCGAAGCCCTCCATCCGGCCCTCTTTCAGAACCTGGCGCGCCATCCGGTCGGAGTCGGCATCACCCTGGAACTGGAAGTGCCTGACCTGCGGCCGCTCCTGCGCCGCCTGGAACGTCGCGGCTGGCCGCTCCTCTATGAACTGGAAGACGAAGAATTCGACCGTCGCGAAATCTGGCTTCATGACCCCGACGGCTACCTGCTGGTCCTCGGCGGGGCCGGCCGAGGCTGAACCTTCCCGCTGGTACTGCTATACTTGCTCGTGAATCCCCTCCAGGAGCCCGCCATGCCGCCCGCCAAGCACGCCGAAATCCACCGGGTTCTCGTCACCCTCGACCAGGAGGTCCTGCAGGGGAAGGAACGCGCCCTGCGGCTCTCCCTGATCGCCCTGTTGGCCGGAGGTCATCTGCTCCTGGAAGACATCCCAGGTCTGGGCAAGACGACCCTGGCGCTGGCCCTCGCCGCCGCCCTCGACCTTTCCTTCGGGCGCATCCAGTGCACCAGCGACCTTCTCCCCTCGGACATCACCGGGCTGTCGATTTTCGACCGCGACACCGGCGCCTTCCGCTTTGTGAAAGGGCCGATCTTCAACCACATCCTCCTCGCCGACGAGATCAACCGGGCGATGCCGAAGACCCAGAGCGCCATGCTGGAGGCGATGGAAGAACGACGGGTGACGGTGGAGGGGACGACCTATCCTCTCCCCGAGCCGTTCCTGGTCATCGCCACCCAGAACCCGGCGGAACAGGTCGGCACCTACCCCCTCCCCGAGTCCCAGCTTGACCGCTTCCTGATTTCCACCGGAGTCGGCTATCCCCCGGAGGCCCTGGAAAAGGCCATTATCATGAGCGGCGGCATCCGCGAGGAGTTGCGCCTCATCACCCCGCTGGTCTCCCGGGAAGACCTCATCAGCGCGCGCCGGACGGTCCACCAGGAGATCCAGCTCGGGACCAGGCTCCTCGATTACATCTACCGGCTGGTGGCGGCGACCCGGGAGCATCCCTACATCCTCTCCGGGCTGTCGACTCGCGGCGCCATCAGCCTCGCAGCGGCGGCGCGGGCCGCCGCTTTTCTCGAAGGACGCGACTTCGTCATCCCCGAGGATGTGCAGCTGGTGGCCCTGCCGGTCGGGGCTCACCGTTTGATTCTGCGCCCGGAATACGAAACCCTCGCCAAGCTGGAGGTCCTGCAATCAATCGTCGAAAGCCTTCCCGTGCCCCGGGCCTGAAACTGACCAAGGCCGGAGGCCTCTACATCCTGCTCACACTCCTCCTCGGCTTCGGCGCCGTCAATACCGGCAACAATCTCCTCTACCTGCTGGTTTCGGCGTTCCTCGGCTTCATGGCGGTCTCCGGGCTCCTCGGCCACAGCAACCTGACCGGGGTGACGCTGACGGTGGAGACCCCGGAAGAGATCTACGACGGCATTGAAACGCTGCTGACCCTGCGCCTCGCCAATCGACGGCGCTGGCTCCCCGCCTGCCTGCTCCGGTTCGAGGTGCAGGGCGGCGGCGCCGGCTGTCACCTCCTTCCTCGCGGGGGCACCCGGTCGCTGGCCCTGCCGGTCACCTTTGCCGGCCGGGGAGTGCACCGGCTCGAAGGGGCCCGGGTGATTTCCAACTTTCCCATCAACTTTTTCGTGCGCAGCCGCTTCCTCGTCCTCGACCAGAAGGTGACGGTCTTCCCGACCCCCCGCCGGGTGCCGCTGCCGGCGACCGCCGGAACCCTGGCGACCCGGGGGGAGCGGGCGGCGGGCCGGGGCTACGAGGGGGAATTGACCCGCATCGGGGACTACCGCGGCGGCGAACCGTTGAAGCTGATCCACTGGAAACTTTCGGCCCGCCAGAACCACCTCATGGTCAAGGAACTCTCCGCGGCCGGCGCCCCGCCGCTCCTGATCGATCCGGCGCAGCTCCCGGGCAGCGGCCTGGAAGAGCGCCTCCGGGGGGCCTGCTGGCTGATCGGCGCCGCCTGGCGGGCCGGACGGCCGGTCGGCCTGCGCCTCGGCGCCGTCACCCTGCCGCCGGCCGTAGGCCGGACCCATAAACTCCGCCTCCTGACCGCCCTGGCCCGCTATGGTCAAAATCCGCACACCCCTTAACCTGCTGACCTACGCCGCCTGCGCCCTCGGCGTGGCCCCCCTCTACTCTTTCCTGGAGGGAC
>JBBQBQ010000030.1:0-21394 GCA_038317685.1 Desulfuromonadales bacterium
GGTCGGCAAATGCGGCCACTGCACCATCGACCACCTTTACTGCTGCCTCGACGGCCCGGTCTTCTGGCTGAACGAGGTGAGCGGTCTGCCGGGGGCGCTGTGAAGAAGACCCTCACCACCTGCCCCTACTGCGGCACCGGCTGTGCCCTCTACCTGCTGGCCGACGATGCCGGGCGCCTGGTCGGGGTCGAGCCGAGCGCCACCCACCCGGTGAGCCGCGGTCACCTCTGCATCAAGGGCTGGAACGCCTACGCCTTCGTCCACCATCCACAGCGGCTGACGACGCCGCTGATCCGCCGCTCCGGGGAGCTGCAGCCGGCCTCCTGGGACGAAGCGTTGGGCCTGGTCGCCGAGCGGCTCCTGGCGATCCGCGACGCGCATGGACCCGACGCCCTGATGTTCTTCTCTTCGGCCAAGGCGACCAACGAGGAGAACTTTCTGCTGATGAAACTGGCGCGGGGGGTCATCGGGACCAACAACATCGATCACTGCGCCCGCCTCTGCCATGCTTCCACCGTCGTCGGCCTCGCCGCCACCCTCGGCTCCGGGGCGATGACCAACAGCATCGCCTGTCTGGAGCAGGCCGACGTCATCCTCGTCATCGGCTCCAATACCACCGAGCAGCACCCGATGATCGGCGCCCGGATTCTGGGCGCGGCACGACGGGGCACCAAGCTGATCGTCGCCGACCAGCGCCGGATCCGCCTGGCCCACCACGCCGACCTGCACCTGCGCCACCGCTGCGGCAGCGACGTAGCGCTCCTCAACGGCCTGATGCATGTCATCCTCGCCGAGGGGCTGGAGGACCGTGCCTTCATCGCCGAGCGCACCGAAGGCTTTGAAGAACTGCGGGCCGCCGTCGCCGACTGGACGCCGCAGGCGGCCGCCGCCGTCACCGGCCTCACGGCGGCGGAGATCGTCGCCGCCGCCCGGACCTTCGCCGGAGGGGAGCGGGGGGCGATCGTCTATGCCATGGGGATCACCCAGCACACCCACGGCGTCGACAACGTCAAGGCGGTCGCCGATCTCGCCCTCTTGACCGGCAACCTCGGACGCCCCGGCACCGGGGTCAACCCGCTGCGCGGCCAGAACAACGTCCAGGGGGCCTGCGACATGGGCGCCCTCCCCGATGTCGTCAGCGGTTACCAGAAGGTCGCCGAACCGGCGGTCCGGGAAAAGTTCGCGCACGCCTGGGGATTGCCGGCCCTGTCCGGGCACCCCGGACTGATGGCAACTCTGGCGATGAACGCCATGGCCGACGGGCAGGTCAAAGGGGCCTTTATCCTCGGCGAGAACCCCCTGATCTCAGACCCCGATCAGGCCCACGCCCGCCGGGCCCTCACCTCCCTCGATTTTCTGGTGGTGCAGGAGATATTTCTGAGCGAAACCGCGCAGCTTGCCGACGTGGTCCTTCCCGCCGCCTGCTTCGCCGAGAAGGACGGCACCTTCACCTCGACCGAACGTTTGGTGCAGAGGGTGCGCCGGGCCGTAGCCCCGCCCGGGGCAGCACGGGCCGACTGGGAAATTCTCAAAGAGCTGGCGCGGCGCTGCGGCGGCGACTGGCCGGACTATCCGGACCCGGGGGCGATCATGGCCGAGATCGCCGGCCTCACTCCGAGTTACGGCGGCATCGCCTATCCGCGCCTGGAGCCGTTCGGACTCCCCTGGCCCTGTCCGACTCCCGACCACCCCGGCACCCCGATCCTCCATGTCGGCACCTGCACCCGCGGCAAGGGCCGCTTCCTCGCCAGCGGCTACCGCCCCCCGGCCGAGCTCCCCGACGCCGAATATCCGCTCCTCCTCACCACCGGGCGAACCTACTTCCACTGGCACACCGGGACCATGACCCGCCGCACCCACCTCCTTGACCGCGAAGAGCGCGGCCCCTTTGTCGAACTCCATCCCGACGATGGAGCGGCCCTCGGCGTGCGCGACCGGGAGGAGGTGACCATCGCCTCCCGCCGGGGAACGATCCGGGCCCGGGTCCGGCTGACGACGATGGTCGGGGCGGGGACGATCTTCATGCCCTTCCACTTCGCCGAAGGGGCAGCCAATGCCCTGACCCACAACGCCCTCGACCCCGAGGCCGGCATCCCGGAATTCAAAGTCTGCGCCGCCCGGGTGGAAAAAACGCCATGCGCCGACTGACCGAAGCCGAACTCCTCCGCTGGCTGCGAGGTTTGGAGGACCGCTTCGAGGTCCTGCTGCCGGTCCTGCTGGTCGACGGCAGCAGGGCCCTCGGGCGCCTCGATGAAGGCGCGCCGGCCCTGGCCGGCGGACGCCTGCCGCGCAAACCGACCGAGGCCTTCTTCCCCCAGCACGACCCGGTCCTGACCGCCGCACTCGATGGGGCCATCCTAGCGATGCCGGCGGCACGACCCCTCTTCGTCCTCGGCTTCACCGCCGCCGATCTCGCCTGCCTGGAGTTCATCGACCGCTTCTTTGCCGCCCCCTTCCGCGACGATCTCTACTATCGCCGCCGCGCCGGGGCGGTCGTCGCCGGCCTCACCGGGGCCCTCGGTCCGGCCGGAGAGATCTTGCCCCCGGCCGGCGGCAACTGCGACCTGGAAGTGATCGCAACCGGCGACGCCTTCCTGCTGGACCCCTACACTCCGGCCGGGCAGTCTTTGACCGGGGAGGTCGGCGTGCCGGCCGCCGCGCCCGAACTGCGGCCGGTCCAATCCGCCGCTGCCGCCCTTTCCGACGAGCCGCAGCGACTGCTGCAGCGGGCCTCGGAGCTGATCCGCGCCGACCGCGTCCCTGACGCCTTCTGGGCCGAGATCGGCACCCGCTGCATCGCCTGCACCGCCTGCAACCTGGTCTGCCCGACCTGCACCTGCTACGGGGTTCAGGATTGGAGCTACCCCGACCGGACCGAGCGCAGCCGGATGTGGGACTCCTGTCAGCTGGAAGGCTTCATGCGCGAAGCGAGCGGTCACAACCCCCTGGGAAGCGAGGCGCTGCGCACCCGCCGCCGCATCCACCACAAGCTCGCCGCCGACGTCGAGCGCTGGGGCCACCTCACCTGCTATCTCTGCGGTCGCTGCGACGCCGCCTGCCCGACCGGCATCGGCATCCAGGCGATCGCCCGGGAGCTGGTGGCGCGCTACGGCTGAGTCCGGGGAGGACGCCCCTGCCCCGTCGGGGACGACCCCGCAGTTTCCCTTTCCGGGCCACCAACCCGGATGCCCACGGGGTACTGGGGTAGGCCCTGATCCATTCCCCATCTTTCCTCTTGACACCCATTCGAATATTCTTTAGGTTAAAGGTCAAATATCGGCGGCCCTGCCGTCGAGCAAGCACCGTACTTATCAAGAGTGGTGGAGGGACAGGCCCTGCGAAGCCACAGCAACCGATCCGCATCGCGCGGATGCTGGTGCTAACTCCTGCTCCGGGAAACCGGGGGAAGATGAGGACGGAGCTTCGCAGGACGATCATGCTCAAAGATCCGACCCTTCGAAGCCCCTTCTCATCCCCACGAGAAGGGGCTTTTTGCATGCCCCTCAAACCACCAAGGGGATGATCGATGACCACCACCGCAACCCAGCACCTCACCCTGGAAAGCAGCCTGGTTCAACTCGGCGTCGGCCGCGACGAGCACACCGGCGGCATCAGCTTTCCGATCTACCCGAGCGCCACCTATCGCCACCCCGGGGTCGGCGAGAGCACCGGCTACGACTACACCCGCTCCGGCAACCCGACCCGGCAACTCCTCGAGGAGGCCTTCGCCACCCTGGAAGGGGGGGGCCGCGGCCTCGCCTTCTCCTCCGGGATGGCGGCCCTCACCACCCTCTTTCTCCACTTCTCCGCCGGCGACCACCTTCTCGTCTCCGAGGATCTCTACGGCGGCACCTTCCGGGTCATCGAGCAGGTCTTCGGCAAGTTCGGCCTCTGTGCCAGCTACCTCGATACCGGCGACCTCGCCGCCGTTTCCGCGGCGCTGCGCCCGGAGACCAAGGCGCTTCTCGTCGAGACCCCCGGCAACCCCCTCCTCGGCGTCGCCGACCTGCAGGCGCTCGGAGAGTTCTGCCGCGCCCACGGCCTCCTCTTCCTCGTCGACAACACCTTCCTTACTCCGGTCCTGCAGCGCCCCTTCGACTTCGGCGCCGACGTCACCATCTATTCGGCGACCAAGTACTTCGGCGGCCACAACGATCTTTGCGCCGGCGCCCTGGTGGCGCGCACCGCCGAACTGGGGGAGCGCCTTTACTTCCTGCAGAACTCCACCGGCGCCGTCCTCCCTCCCCAGGACTGCTGGCTGCTGCTGCGCTCCCTCAAGACCCTCCCCCTGCGCCTGGAACGGCACTGCGCCAACGCCCTGGAGGTCGCCCGCTGGCTGCAGTTCCAACCCAGGGTCCAGACGGTATACTATCCGGGGCTCCCCGACCACCCGGGGCATGAACTGTCGAAGCGCCAGGCCGACGGCTTCGGCGGCATGCTCTCCTTCCGGGTCGACTCTGCCGCGACGGCCCGCCGGGTGCTGAAGCGCCTGAAGCTGATCTCCTTCGCCGAGAGCCTCGGCGGGGTCGAGTCGCTGATGACCCTGCCCGCGGTCCAGACCCATGGCGACATCCCGGTGGCGGAGCGGGAACGCCGGGGCATCTGCGAGGCGCTGCTGCGCTTTTCGGTCGGGATCGAAAGCGTGTCCGACATCATCGCCGATCTGGAACAAGCTCTCGGGTAATGTTCCTCATTCTTCCCATTCTTCCCCTTCTTCCCATGACTCCCATGGGACTTATGGGAGTTATGGGACCTCTGGGATAAATGACAACCTATCGTCCTAAAAAAGGAATTCCCCCCATGATGCACAAGCCCTACCGCCCGGCCACCCTCCTCGTCCATCAGGGGACCGACCGCGATCCGGCGACCGGCGCCGCGACCGTCCCCATCTACACCGCCTCCACCTACCACCACCCTGCAGGAGTGGGGCAGGAATACGACTACGCCCGCGGCGGCAACCCGAGCCGCAGCCAGGTGGAGGAAGCGATCGCCCTCCTCGAGGGGGGTGTGCGAGGTTTCGCTTATGCCTCGGGGATGGCCGCCACCGCCGGGGCTCTTTCGCTTCTGAAGTGCGGCGACCATCTCCTCGCCCCCCTCGACCTGTATGGCGGAAGCTACCGGTACCTGACGACGATCCTCCCCCAGCAGGGGATCTCCGTCGATTTCGTCGACATGACCGACCCGGAAAAGCTCGCCGCCGGGTTGCGCCCTTCCACCCGCGCGATCTTCATCGAGACCCCCTCCAATCCCCTCTGCCAGATCACCGACCTGCGGGCGGTCGCCGCCCTGGCCCGCACCAAGGGACTGCTGACGATTATCGACAACACCTTCATGACTCCGCTGCTGCAAAAGCCGCTGGAACTCGGCTTCGACGTGGTGGTTCACAGCGGCACCAAATTCCTCGGCGGCCACTCGGATCTATTGGCCGGCCTCGCCACCACCGCCGACCCCGACCTGGCCAAGCGCCTCAAGCACTACCAGAACGCCGCCGGCAACGTCCTCTCCCCCTTCGATTCCTTCCTCCTGTCTCGCGGCATCAAAACCCTGGGACTGCGGCTGGCCGCAGCGCAGCGCAACGCCGGCACCCTCGCCGAGCGCCTCCAGGCCCATCCGGCGGTCGCCCGGGTCTACTACCCGGGCCTTGCCGACCACCCCGGCCGGGCGGTCCACTTCGCCCAGGCCGCAGGCCCCGGCGCGGTCCTCTCCTTCGACCTCCACTCCCGCGCCGGCGTCCAGCGACTGCTGGAGACGGTGCGGCTGCCGATCATCGCCCCGAGCCTCGGCGGCGTTGAGACGATCCTCACCCACTGCTGGTCGATGTCCCATGCCGCCATTCCGGCAGTGGTCAAGAAGCAACTCGGCATCGGCGAAACCCTGCTGCGCATCTCCGCCGGCATCGAGGATCCGGAGGACCTCTGGGAGGATCTGGAGAAGGGCCTGTTCCCCTCCTAACCTCCCCAAGGAATTGATTTGTTTGTTTGACAAGGTCCGTTTCAACTTCTATTGTATTGTCGGTTGTAAAACAGTGTTCGGGTCCCATCAACCCTGCATAGGAGGAGCACATGAAACAGACCAACCGGCGTGAGTTTCTCAAACAAGCCACGGTGGCGACAGCTGCCGCGGCGGCGGTTACCACGATGTCGGCTCCGGCGGTTCTCGCCGCCGAGAAGACCATCCAGTGGAAGATGGTGACCACCTGGCCGCCCCACTTCCCGATCCTCGGCGAAGGTGCGGACAAACTCGCCAACATGATCGACATCATGTCCGGCGGGCGCCTGAAGATCCAGGTCTATGGCGGCGGCGAACTGGTTCCGCCGCTGCAGGCCTTCGACGCCGTCAGCCAGGGGATGGTCCAGATGGGACATGGCGCCGCCTATTACTGGGCCGGCAAATCCCCGGCCACCCAGTTCTTCGCCGCCGTCCCCTTCGGCATGAACGCCCAGGGGATGAACGCCTGGATTTATACCGGCGGCGGCCTGGAGCTCTGGGAAGAGGTCTACGCTCCCTTCGGCCTGAAGCCGATGCCGGCCGGCAACACCGGCGTGCAGATGGGCGGCTGGTTCAACCGGGAGATCAAGAGCATCAATGACTTCAAGGGCCTGAAGATGCGCATCCCCGGCCTCGGCGGCAAGGTCCTGGCCAAGGCCGGCGGCACCGCGGTCCTATCGGCGGGCGGCGAGATCTACACCAACCTGGAGCGCGGCGTCATCGACGCGACCGAGTGGGTTGGTCCTTACAACGATTACAAGATGGGCTTCTACAAGGTCGCCAAATACTACTACTATCCCGGCTGGCACGAGCCGGGGACGGTCCTCGAGACCTTCGTCAACAAAAAGGCTTTCGAGGAGCTGCCGAAAGATCTCCAGGAAATCGTGACGACCGCCGCCATGGCCTGCAACCTGTGGATGCTCTGCGAGTCGGAGACCAAGAACAACTTCTACCTGGATAAACTGGTGAAAGAGGAAGGGGTCCAGCTGCGGGCCTTCCCCCCCGACGTTATCAAGGCGCTCCGCAAGTATTCCGACGAAGTTCTGGCGGAAGTGGCCGCCAGCGATCCGATGAGCAAAAAGGTCTACGAGAGCTTCCGCAAATTCCAGAAGCAGTACAATGCCTGGGGAAAAATCTCCGAGGTGGCCTACTCCTCCATCTTCGAGTAAGAAGTCCGGTCTGGTCCGCAACAACCAAAAGGCCCGCCGAATGGCGGGCCTTTTGGTTGTTTGAATACCGGTTCAAGGATGCTTGGCCAACGCCTTCGGAAGCCAGGTCGCGGTCTCGGGCCAGAAGACCACCAGCAGCAGCGCCACAACCTGGATGACGATGAAGGGGATGATCCCCCGGTAGATGTGCCCGGTCGTCACCTCCGGCGGGGAGACCCCCTTCAGATAAAAGAGGGAGAAGCCGAAGGGTGGAGTCAGAAACGAGGTCTGCAGATTCATCGCCAGCAAGATGCCGACCCACAGCAGGTCGATCCCGAGATGTTCGAAGATCGGCGTGACGACCGGCACGATGATGAAGGTGATTTCGATGAAGTCGATAAAGAAGCCGGCGATGAAGACGACCAGCATGACCAGGAAGAGGAACATGTGCGGACCCATCTGCGATTCAAGGATCAGGTGGGTGATGGTCCGGTCTCCGTCCATGCCGCGAAAGACCAGGCCGAAGGCGGTGGCGCCGACCAAAAGGACGAAGACCATGCAGGTCAGGATGGTCGTCCCCTTCATGACCTGATGCAGGGTCGAGAGGTTGAGTTTTCCCTGCCAGAGGGTCAGCAGACTGGCGCCGAGGGCCCCGACCGCCGCGGCTTCGGTCGGCGAGGCGATGCCGGCGAAGATCGACCCTAAAACCGCCAGGATCAGAAACGCCGGCAGCAGCAGCGCCCGCACGATCCGGCGCATCATCCCCTTGCCCCGAAAGGCGGCTAGCTCCGCAGCCGGCATGGCCGGCGCCGAGTTGGGCCGCAGCCAGGCGACGATGAAAATCCAGATGATGTAGAGGACCACCAGCAGGACCCCGGGGATGACGGCGCCGACAAACATGTCGCCGATGGAGATGTTCATGACGCTGCCGAGGAGAACCAGGACGATCGACGGGGGAATGATCTGCCCGAGGGTGCCGGAAGCGCAAATGGTGCCGGTCGCCAGCTCGGGCGAGTAGCCGCGCTTGAGCATGGTCGGCAGGGAGAGGAGCCCCATGGTCACCACCGTGGCGCCGACGATGCCGGTCGAGGCGGCGAGGACCGCGCCGACCAGGATCACCGAGATCGCCAACCCCCCCCGCAGGCGCCCGAACAGGAGCGCCATGGTTTCCAGCAGCTCCTCAGCCAGCCCCGACTTCTCCAGCATCAGCCCCATATAGACGAAGAGCGGCACCGCCAGCAGGACGTAGTTGGTCATCGTCCCCCAGATACGCAGGGGCAAAAGGTCGAAGAAACCGAGACCGAAGGAAAAATAGCCGAAGACCAGCGATACCCCGCCCAGGGTGAAGGCCACCGGGTAACCGAGCATGAGCAGGGCAAAGACGGCGCCGAACATGACGAAGGGCATGATTTCATGCATGGTCTGCCCCCTGTCCCGTCGAGGCCGGGCCATCCAGCGGTCGGCCGAGGAGGGTCAAGAGGGCGCGCAGGGTCTGGGCGATCCCTTGCAGCAGGACCAGAACAAATCCGGCCGGAATCGCCGCCTTGAGGAGGTAGCGTCCCGGCAGCCCGCCGGGGTCGGGGCTGATCTCCTTGATCATCCAGCTCATGGCTACGAACTGATGGCTGGTCCAGATAATCAGCAGGCAGAAGGGAAGCAGAAAGACAATGCCCCCGAAGAAATCAATCCAGGCCTTGCCCCGGGGCGAGAGGCGGCTGTAGAAGACATCGACCCGCACGTGCCCCTCTTCTTTCAGGGTATAGGCCCCGCCGATCAGGAAGATCAAGGAGAAGATATGCCATTCCATCTCCTGCACCGCCACGCTGCTGGAGCGAAAGACATACCGGGTAATGACGTCATAGATAACCACCAGGACCATCACGGTCGTCAACCACGAGACCAGATATCCGATCTTGTCGTTCATGCCGTCGATCAGTCGCACAATTCCCGCCAGAAACTTCACCGTGACCTCCCAAATTGGATTACATGTGGCATCGAACTTAAATGAGAGCCTGCCCGCTGTCAATCGGAACCTGTCTTTGGGTCCCGGCGCAGAAAATCACGGTTCCTTGAAATTGAACCAGCCGCGCCCGCTCTCCGTCACCACCTTGCCGTGCTTGAGGAGCCGAACCTTCCACCAGTCGGACTTGCCGGGCGTAAAGAACTGTTTAAAGGGCAGTTGGACGATGGTGTAGTGCGGCTCGATGGCATAGGCAAAGATCGGCAAGAACGATTCCGACCAGGGCTAAGGGCAGCTTCCACATGGCACGCCCCTTTCGAAACAACAAAGGCAGTGAACAATCCCACGGAATGACCAACTCGGGGGGGACCACTTCCGTGCGGCCGCCCCATTCTCGTCAGCAGGTCAGATTTTATAGTATGATACCGGGGTCTGTAAACCAAACACTGTTCGCGGGAAGGGATATTCCTGCCCGGGACCACCGCTCCCCGCCCGCCGCAATCGGGTTGACAAGGTCCCGCCATTCCGCTAGAGTCCTGCCTTACAACCGCATAGCACGTCTTTATCGAGAGTGGTGGAGGGATAAGGCCCTGTGAAGCCACAGCAACCGATCCGCCGGAGCTTTTTTTGCGAAGGTGGATGCCAGGTGCTAATTCCTTCCCGCCAGCCCTACAGGGCAACGGCGGGAAAGATGAGGACGGAGCCCGACGATACGCCGTGACCGGTATTCGAAAGGCCCCTTCTCATCGTTTTGGGAAGGGGCCTTTTTTTCGTAGGGTGAATCCGTGACCGGTTCGGTCGGCATCGTCACAACCGAATACGCTGATTTCGACACCGAACTGCGCCTGGAGAGCGGGCGCGTCCTCGGGCCGCTGCGTCTTGCCTACGAGACCTACGGCTGCCTCAACGCTTCGAAGTCGAACGTGGTCCTGGTCTGCCACGCCTGGACCGGCGATGCCCACGCCGCCGGCAAGAACGCCGAGAGCGATCGCAAGCCGGGCTGGTGGGACGACATGATCGGTCCGGGGAAGGTCCTCGACACCGACCGCTACTTCGTCCTCTGCTCCAACGTGATCGGCTCCTGCAAGGGCTCCACCGGCCCGACCAGCACCAATCCCCGCACCGGCAAACCGTACAACCTTTCCTTCCCGGTCCTCATGGTGCGCGACATGGTGCGCGCCCAGAAGCTCCTTCTGGACCGTCTCGGCATCGATTCCCTGCTGACCGTCCTCGGCGGCAGCATGGGGGCGATGCAGGCCCTGGAATGGGGAATCCTTTACCCGGAGATGGTCCGTTCGATCATTCCCATCGCCGGGACCGGGCGCACTTCACCGATGGCAATCGCCCTCAACGCCCTGGCCCGTCAGGCGGTCTTCAACGACCCGATGTGGAAGAAGGGGAACTACCGTCCCGAGCATCCTCCGGCCGACGGCCTGGCCCTGGCCCGGGCGGTGGGACACATCTCCTTTCTGGCCGATGCCTCCATGCACCTCAAATTCGGCCGCCGCTACTCCCTCAAGGACGGGATGTTCGACTTCTTCGGCCAGTTCGAGGTGGAACGCTACCTCGCCTACAACGGCGCGAGCTTCGTCGAACGCTTCGACACCAACTCCTTCCTCTACCTCGCCAAGGCCCTCGACCTCTACGACGTCGGCTGGAACTTCGACTCCCTGGAGGACGCCCTTACGCAGCTGCGCTGCCCCTCCCTCTGGTTCGCCTTCAGCTCCGACTGGCTCTACCCCGCCGGGCAGACCGAAGAAGTGGTCACGGCCCTGCGCAAGCTCGCCAAACCGGTCGCCTACCACCTCATCGAATCCGACTACGGCCACGACTCGTTCCTCGTCGAACCGGAGAAGTTCACCCCCAAGGTCGTCGAATTCCTCGACCGTCTGCCGGCCTGACCTTCCCCTTCAAAACTTGGTCCGGAGACGTGCCCCAAAGGCAAGGTTGAGGAACGCCTTCCTGGCGGGAGGTTACTTGCCCTTGGAAGGTTTCTGGTCGAAGAGGCCCAGCTGGATGAAGCGATGTTCGGCGATCTTGAAGGGGCGGGGGAGGAAGCGGGGACAATCGAGGAGGAGGACGGCTGCCGGCTGCCGGCAGGTCCGCACGCACTTGCGGCAGAGATGGTTGCATTCCTTGAGGCTGATGATCTTGACCATGGTCGATCCGTTCCGCAGGCGGCGCTTATCGCTCCGCCAGCACCCGGGCGATGGCGGCCTTGAGGCGGGGGAGTCCCTCCTCTTCCGGTTCGATGGCGATCTCGATGCGCCCCTCCGGCTTGGTGTGCCGGTAGAGGGGATCATAATAGCGCACCATCAGCTCGCCGACCAGTTCTTCCCATTCACCCGCCTCCAGCAGCTTGAGGAGTTCAGTGACGATCTCCCCGCCGAGGCGTGGTCGCAGCGCCTGCAAAGGGCGGACGAAAGCCGGGCGGAGCGCATCGAGAGCCGGATAGTCATCGAGTATGATGCGGGTTCGATAGGCCAGGGAGGCCTCGATCCAGAGGGTGGTCTCAACCTGCAGGGCGGCATAGACCGCCGGCGGCAGGACCAGCCGACCGATGTGGGGGCTCTCCCCTTCCGAAAGGGCGTAGCCGCCCCTGGGGATGCGGCGCAGGGCGTCCCAGAGGAGCGCCTCGAAGGTCTTCTGATTCGGCTGCGGGGGGAGCCCCAGAGCACCGAAGGCGCTGCCGCGATGGTTGGCCAGGCCTTCCAGGTCAAGGACCGGGTAGCCTTCCTCCCGCAGCTGATGAAGCAGCCGGGTTTTGCCGACACCGGTCATCCCCCGCAGGACCAGCAGCCGCCCCCATTCCCCCGCCGCCAGAAAGTCCCGCACCCGGGCCCGGAAGGCCTTGTGTCCGCCGATCAGCTGGCGGGTCGGCACCCCGGCCAGATCGAGAAAGCTGGTCAGGGCGTAGCTGCGCATCCCCCCGCGCCAGCAGAAGACGATCGCCGGCGGCCGCCCGGCGGTGAGCGCCGCCTCGACCCGTTCCACCAGCTCCGGGATTTTCGGCGCCACCAGCCGGACGCCGAGGCGCCTCGCCGCGGCCTTCCCCTCGCATTTGTAGACCGTTCCCACCCGGGCGCGCTCATCGTCATCGAAGATCGGCACATTGACGGCGCCGGGGATGGTGGTCTCGGCGAACTCGCTGGGGGAGCGGGCATCGATGAAGACCGTGCCGCGCTCGCGCAGGGCCAGCGCCTTGTCGATCTCAATGGTCATCACCGCCATGGCCGGCTCCGAAATCCTTTTTTTGACCGAGGGTTAACCGCGCTTCCTTATACCGGAATTTGGCCGGGCACACAAGCCCGGGGAGGAACTGAGGCCTTTTCACCCTCCTCGAAGCGATTGACAGCCCCAAAGGACTCGCGTATGCTTCGGGTCCGCTGTCGCGGGGTGGAGCAGTCTGGTAGCTCGTCGGGCTCATAACCCGAAGGTCGAAGGTTCAAATCCTTCCCCCGCAACCAAATCAATCAAGGGACCTGCCGTTGCGCAGGTCCCTTTTTGTTTGCCCCGGTAGATCGTTTTCCGCAGCAGGGTGCTCTTTTCAACGGCTAGAGTGTAGGTTTGCGACGCAATTCCAACCTCGGCGGTCACTGCCGTGCTCGTCAAAAAAGCGAAAGATATTTTTCGTTATCAAAATGGGTTGTTGTTCTTGCTTTACGAGTTACTGAAAAATTGTACGTTGCTGGAGAGAAACGATTTGAAGTGGCTCCTTAACCATAAGGAGGGTCATATCTTATAAACTTTTAAGCTAATTTCAGCATCGCATTTAGCAAAACATTACAACCATTAACGGCGGCTTCTTTACTGACATTCTCCGCCTCATTGTGACTTATTCCCTTTTCGCAAGGGATAAATATCATGCTGGTCGGAGCAACTCTTGATAAATACACTGAGTCATGCCCTGCGCCGCTGACGATTTCCTTGACAGAGTAGCCTTGCGCAATTGCTGCCTGACGAACAGCATTTATGCAATCAGGATCAAATCTAACGGCCGGAGAATCCCAAAGTTCTTCGAGATGTCCCTGCAAGCCAAGCGATGCAGTCAACTCCGTAATGATGGTCTGCAGGGAGAGGCACAACTCTTCCAATTCATCTTGAACGGGATGACGAATGTCTATTGAAATTTTAACTTGGTGTGGAACTGTATTAAACACGCCTGGTGAAGTTTCAATACAGCCGAATGTGATCCGTCCCCAAGGCTTCCGCAATGAGACCAGACCGTATAATTTCTCAAGAATGCGTACAGCCCCAAGCACTGGATCGCGGCGAAGTTCCATAGGTGTGGGGCCAGCGTGTACCTCTACTCCTGTTAGGGTCAGCATAAACCATTTCACCCCTTGGACTCCTACTACAACTCCAATATCTGTTCCACTCTCTTCAAGGATCGGTCCTTGTTCAATGTGGGCCTCTATTGCGGCTTTGATAGGCATTGCTGTAGCAGGAGCCTCTCCGGCGTAACCGATGCGCGCAAGTTCTTCACCCAACCCAAGCCCTTGGCTGTCTGAAATTTTTAATGTCTCATGGAGTTCAAAAACACCAGCAAAAACACCCGACCCTGCCATTGCTGGCCTGAAGCGTGCGCCCTCCTCATTAGTCCAGACTACAACTTCGAGGGGAGACTCGGTTTCGATCCCAAGGTCGTTTAACGTCTCTATGACCTCCAACCCCGCAAGGACCCCGTAGACACCATCAAACCGGCCACCGGTTGGCTGGCTGTCAAGGTGGCTGCCTGTGAGGACGGGTGACAGTTCATTGTTTTTCCCAGGCCTGCGGGCGAAAATATTACCGATCTGGTCGACAGCCACTGAGCAACCGGCCGCCTCGCACCATTCTACAAACAGGTCTCGACCGGCCTTGTCAATGTCTGTCAATGCCAAACGACAGACGCCGCCATTTGGAGTTTTTCCAACGGCAGCCATCGTATTCAGTCGACGCCAGAGTCGGTCACCATTTACCCGAAACATTTTGCTCATAGTTCTCCCTCGAAAGTGCCTTGACGCCTGGGACTTGCATGCGGATAAAAGCCTGGAATTCCTGCCTCCAGCTCAAGTTGAGCAGGTCCTTCCGATAACGCTTCAATATTTAGGCCAAGCGAGGCACCACCCCGTCTTTCTCCCATTTTTGTCGATCCGTGCGAGTCTACTATTAGAGGTAATTGAAATAGCGATTGTTTTCCGAGCGCATACTAGCCATAATTGACTAAGTGCAGCACATTACGAGGGGGCCTAGGTCGAGACTGTCTCGGCCATGGAGGTTGAGAGTGCTCGTTTCGTTTCTGAAAAGTACAGACTTCTTCGCGTTATTGAAGGGTTACACAAAAGGTGTCAGCATTAAAATATGGTTCTTGTTAAACTATGGCTCTTTTTTGACTCGACAACGTCCTACCCTTTTCCACTCAATTCGACGGGGAGGATCTTGCCGCGACAAAATTTTAAAGTCCGAACATTCATTAAAGGGAATTTGAATCATGAGTATAAGACGTAGCTTCAGCAGTGAGGAACTGGATAAACTTATTCAGGAAAAAACCAATGACAGGCTGCACGCAATTCTCGATTCCATGTTCGAAAGTGCCGCAATCGCTGACAGTAATGGGGTACTGCTGCGCGTCAGTGACTCCTTTAAGGACTTTTATGGTTTGAACCCCGAAGATGCAATCGGCGAGAATGTTTTCGATCTGGAAAAGAGGAAATTTTTTTCTCCATCCGTGATCGCCAGGGTGATAAAAACAAAAAAAATTACTACTTTGACGATGAAAACAAAATCCAAGGGTTTCGTTGTTGTAACCGGAGTACCTGTTTATGATTCTGATGGAAAATTCGAAGGAGTTGTCAGTTTCTTGCGTGATATCAACGAATATGTGAATCTAAAGGAGCAGTACGATATTCTAGAAGACAGAGTCAAACATTATTCCGCAGAAATCGAAGAGCTCAGAGAGAAAGAGCTAATTTCTGGAGCTATCATCACGAAAAGCACCTTAATCAAGAGATGTTTTTCCTTGGCACTCAAAGTTGCAAAAGTGGATACCAGTCTGATGATCACCGGAGAGTCAGGCGTCGGAAAAAGCCTGATCGCCCGAGAGGTCCACAAGAAGAGCCATCGTCATAACGGGCCCTTTATCGAGATTAACTGCGGTGCGATACCTGAGAGCCTGATCGAATCAGAATTATTCGGTTATACGCAAGGGGCCTTTACTGGCGCACACAAAAGCGGCAAGCTCGGCTTGATTGAAATGGCTCACGGCGGGACACTGTTTCTCGATGAAATCGGCGAACTGGCATTCCCCCTGCAAGTAAAATTTTTGAGTGTGCTCCAAGAGAAGAAATTGACTCGCCTGGGAGATACCATGGAGAGGCATGTCGATTTCCGGCTGATCGCCGCAACCAACAGGGATATTGAGGCTCAGGTGAAATCAGGTAAATTTCGCAGTGACCTGTATTACCGAATCAATGTTGTTCCCATTCACATACCTCCTTTACGTGAGCGGCCAGAAGATATTTTACCCCTGGTTCTGCATGCGCTAGAGACAGCGAACAAGGCGTATAAGATGGATGTCCGCCTCTCCAGCGGCGCTATCGAGTGCCTGCTAGCCTATAGCTGGCCGGGCAATGTCCGAGAAGTGCAAAATATGATGGAGCGCTTGGTGGTAACCACCGGTTCAGGACTGATACAGAGGAGTGCCATCCCGCTTTCCATATCGCCGATGGCGCATGCTGCCTGGGACGAAAAAATGTCCCTTAAACAATCGCTGGAAGCCACCGAAAAAAGCATAATTCTTGAAACATACCGAATACATGGGTCTTCTGTGGCAGTCGCCAGGACGCTTGGCGTTGGCCAAACAACCGCCGCAAGAAAATTACGCAAATACCTGCCTGGATATTCAATTGGGTAGGGACGAGAAACCAACTTGGAGTAATTATTGCGCGACGTCTGTGCTAAACAGCACTCCTAGTGTCATGTGCGGTTAATTCTTCCCTTGCAATTCTGGTTCTTTTGGCCCCTGGCTGGGTTGCGGCTCCTCGTCTTAGGCCCTGGTGGGCCTGGGTCGCCGCGCCTTGCCAGGAACCAAAATCTCTCAGAATTCCTGCGGTGAACTCACCGCACGGGACACTAGTCTTCTTTGGCTAGACCTAGTCACATTCGATTAATCTTAATCAGAGTGAGGCAAGAAAAATACTATATCCGACTGGCCCGCCTGACAGTTACAGGTCGTTGCCGAGCGGCGACAACAGAGCTTCGTATATATTGAGACTTATTTTTTATTTCAACATCTTAGCGGAGATATGAGGCTCGGTCGGCAGCAAAAAACCGGCCCTCCGCCGCGAAACTCCCTCTATTCCCCTCCCGCAAAATAATCTCAATTGGCGTTGGCATCATCGTTGCTACAACATCGTTTGGTAAACAGCAAGGCCTTCCCTTTCCACGATTCCTCCACAAAAAAAGCTAACTGGGGTCCATCCGGAAACCCCGGGACCGATGCAATTTCCGATTTGGAAACGAGGAGTTTTTCGTCGTGGCAAGGAAATCAAGGACTTGCGCGGAGGCGTACATCGGTACGCCGCACCAGCAAGGCTGCAGATTGACGCAGCCACGACAGAAAATGACCGTTTCCGGATGGAAACTAACTGTTTATGGTAAAAAATCCTGCTGGATAATGGCCTCTCAATAATATGCCTTCTGGCAAGAGGCACTGCAGTGCCAACTACTCATGAATCAGAGGAGATAATATCGTGATTGAAACACGTGAGAACAAAGTGTTACAGACGATTGACAGCCTTGCCGAGAATATCATCGACCTCTCATGTCGCCTTATCGCAGAGCCCAGCGTCTTGGGAAACGAAGCATCTGTACTGGGTGTGATGGAGAAGGAGTTTAGGAATCTTGGCCTCTCGCCACAAAGGGTCGCCATTGACCCCGCTGAGCTATCCCAACATCCTGAATTTGCTCCGGTCCCGTGGGATTATGCCGGCAGGTATAATGTTGTCGCGGTCAGGCCCGCAGATAGCGAGGGTGGACAGAGCGCTCTATTCAACGGGCACTTGGACGTCGTCAGTCCGGAACCTCTTCGCTTGTGGTCAAGAGATCCGTTTATGCCCCATATCGAAAATGGGTGGCTTTACGGCCGGGGCAGTGGCGATATGAAAGCTGGTGTCGCGGCCATGACCTATGCGCTCAAGGGGATTGAAGTGGCTGGATTTGGTTTGGCCGCCCCGGTTACGCTAGAGACTGTGATTGAGGAAGAGTGTTCCGGCAATGGTGCCCTTGCCGCCCGGGTCAAGGGCTTCAATGCCGAGGCCGTCTTGATCCCAGAGCCATTTGGACCGACCATTCTGACCGCACAGGTAGGCGTCTGCTGGTTTAAGGTCTCCCTGTCCGGGGTACCAGCTCATGTCCTGAGTACCCAGAGCGGGGTTAACGCTATTGAAAAATGCTTCGACATGATCAAGGCGCTCAGGGAACTGGAAGCCGAACTGAACCTCATTCATAATCCCGCATTCTTCGGTAACTATCACCCGGTGAATTTAAATGTGGGGGTCATCTCCGGCGGAGACTGGCCCTCGACAGTTGCGGCAGATGCCGAGGTGAAGTGCCGGCTGGCATTTATGCCTGGGATGACTTTCAGCGACATCAAAAAGCGCATCGAGCAAGTCATCTCCGACGCTGCAGGCAGGGACGAATGGCTGAGGGACAACCCGCCTAAAGTTGAGTTTTACGGCTTCCGCTCTGATGGGCACCAGATCACCACGGAGCCCCCGGCATTTCTTCTGTTGAGCGATTGTCATCAAGATCTGAGTGGGAAACCGGCCGTAAAACACGCATCTACCGGAACGACCGACTTGCGCTCATTCGTTCATTGCAGCAAGGCCCAGGCGACCTGTTTCGGTCCTGTTGCTGTCAATATCCACGCGGGAGATGAAAGAGTAAATATCGAAAGCGTAATCCACACGGCCAAGGTCTATGCCCTGTTTTTGGCAAGGTGGTGTAAGTTGGTCGAATAACCATCAACATTACTGTTGGTCCGACTAAAGGTTCCTCATCACTGGCCGTCAGTGGTTGGTAGCCGGGAGAGCAACATTAATTTCAGAGGAGGTTCTCATGCAACAGAGAGCAACGAAGGCGTGTTTCATTTTCCTGATCCTGAGCTTATATCTTCTGATCGGCCCAGCCTGGTCGGCAGAGCCGATCAAGATTGGCATCCTCGGACCGTTCTCCGGTTCCTTGGCTCACAACGCTGAAGAGATGAAAAATGGCATGCTGTTGGCCCTTGACGAGATCAATAGCGCAGGCGGAATTAATGGCCGAGAGGTGGAATTGATTTACGGAGATACCTCTTGTAAACCAGCCGAAGGCATGGCCGCAGCAAAAAAACTCCTTACCCGTAATGAGGTGCTGGCTCTGGGCGGCGGTTACTGCAGCTCGGTCAATATTGCAACAAGTTCAGTTGCCCAGCAGGAGAAAACTCCCAACGTTGTTGCTATTGCAATAAGCCCGACCATTACCGAGGTCGGGAATTCGTATGTATTTCGCAGTTGTCCCAACAGTCCTCAGGTGCTGGATGGCATGAATGCCTGGATTGCCGAAGTAAAAAAGCCAAAAAAAGTCGCCTTCTTGATGGAAAACTCTGACTACGGACGTGATGCTGAAAAAATTTGGATGGCGGTAAGTAAGCGGGTAGGAGCAGAAGTTCTGGCGAATCTGTATTTTCAGATCGGTGCCACTGATTTCACCACGGAAATCAGCAAGCTTAAGGAGCTTGCCCCCGAAGTTGTTTTCCATATCGCGTCGACCACAGAAGCCGCATTAGTTCAGAAGCAGTCGAAGGAATTGGGTTTCGTCACCCAATGGGTGAGTGCCGGAGGCCAATTTACGCAGGCCTTCTTCGAGATGACAAAGAGTATGTGTGAATATGGCATGGGTGCGACTGCGGATCCCAATCTGATGCTGAAAAACCCAGAAGCCGTTAAATTTGTTGAGAATTACAAGAAAAAGTTTAAGGACGCCCGGCCAGGTTTGTTTGGTTCCCAGGGATATGACAATTTGAAAGTTATTGCAAATGCGATCCAACGCGCTGGGACTCTCTCTGGCAACCTGCAAGCCGATCGTGAAAAAGTGCGCAATGCCCTAATAAGTACAGACCTTGAACTCAGTCAGGGGCGGATTCGTTTCGATGAAAAAGGTCAACTTACAAACACATTTGTGCCGGTTGTACAAATTAGCACCGATGATCGTTGTGAACCCAAGCTGTTTGTTGTCTACCCTCTAAACATCGCAACAAAAGCTTATGAGTCTCCAATTCCTTGGGACAAGCGAAAGTGCAAATAATTTGACCCAGATATTTTAGGTCTGAGCAGGGCACGGGTCAATGTGCCCTGCTCAGACCGTGCGCTACCCAGAACTGTTCTGCCGGAGCATTCATGGACTCACTTTTTCTTCAGCAAATCACTAATGGTTTGATAATCGGTGGCGTGTATAGCCTTATTGCCATTGGCCTTACAATGATCTTTGGGGTGATGCGGATCAGTAACTTCGCCCACGGTGATTTCTCCATGGTAGGCGCTTATGTTGCCGTATTTATCGTGGCTTGCATACCCGGTTGGTTCGGTTTCGTCAGTTCCATTCTTGGTGCAATGGTTATAGTCGGAATGCTCGGGATGTTTCTGGAACGAAGCACCTTCAGACCGCTTCTGTCCCGACGGACAGACATTGACATCATCCTGGTTTCTATCGGGCTGTCAATTGTAATGGAAAACTTGGCACAGTTGTTTTTTGGCTCAACCCCTCGCATGGTCCGGGACCCATTTCACGGGATCACCGTTGATCTCGGTTTTGCCTCGGCGAGCCTGTTACGTTTGGTATGCCTTGCGGCCTCGGTGGCAATCATCATCTTCTTGCAGATTTATTTGAACAAGTCTCGCAATGGGGTCGCAATTCGAGCAACAGCACAAAACCAAAAGGCAGCCTTGCTGATGGGAATTGATATCAATAAGGTTTACCGTCTAACGTTTGTCTTAGGTTCAGCTCTCGCTGGGATGGGTGGTGTTTTATACGGAACCCTGTTCGCAATAGCCCCCAACATGGGTGTGATGCCCACCTTGAAAGCGTTCATTGTGACTATTCTTGGCGGAATGGGCAATATTCGTGGCGCCATTTTCAGCGGGTTCATTCTTGGGGTAGCTGAAGCGTTAGGAGGAAGCTACATTTCCATGGATTATAAAGATTCAATTGGGTTCATTATTATCATTATCGTTCTTTTGATTACTCCCAACGGCCTATTCGGACGGAGGGGAGCATGAACAATAAAGTAATTAAAAGGTTGGTGATAGGGATAGGTGTGGTTGCGAGTGCCGCCATGCCACTTGTTGTCAATGATCGATATTTCCAACACTTGTTAGTAACTGCCTTGATCTTCGTCATATTTTCTTCAAGTTGGAATCTTCTCGCCGGATACACGGGACTGCTTAACCTTGGCCATGCTGCATTTTTCGGGATTGGTGGTTATACCTCTGCGTTGTTGGCAATCCATCTTGGGGTTCCGGCGTGGTTAGGATTACTTTTTGGTGCTTTGCTTTCAGCATTTGCCGGGTTTCTACTTGGGATACCATCTTTGAGGTTAAGCGGTCCGTACCTCGCAATTACGACCATTGGTTTTGCTGAGATACTGCGTATGGTTGCTATGAACTGGGTTGATTTGACCCGTGGTTCACTAGGGCTATATGGAATCCCACCCCTGGAGGGTTTTCTGGGGATCGAATTCACGTCTGAATTTTCGTATTACTATGTGTGCCTTATCGCTGCGGCATTGACTCTCTTGTGTTTCTGGCGTTTGACACATTCCGAGTTTGGTTTAACACTGAAATCGATGCGCGATGATGAGGCTGGTGCTTCCAGTATCGGTATAGATGTCAACCGATACAAATTATGCGTTTTTACCATCAGTGCTTTTTTTGGTGGCTTGGCGGGCGCGCTGTTCGCTCATTACCAACGCTTGCTCAGCCCAGACATCATGTCGCTCAACGAAACCTTCTCAGTACTGGCGATGGCGATGATCGGTGGGCTTGGAACTCTTGGCGGCCCTGTGATCGGTGCCATTTTCCTGACCTTTTTCTCCGAAGGACTTCGCTTCATTGAGGATCTGATCCATTTTGATATAAGGAGAGCTGGCACCGATGTTCGGACAGGTCGGCAGCGGGAATAAGGTGGAAAGCCTTCATGATTATGCCGCCAGTCTGAGTGCCGGACCGGCGTAGCCGGGCCGGGGTTTTTGCCAATATGCCTCATCAGGGGTCTTGTCGTC
>JBBQBQ010000031.1:0-21298 GCA_038317685.1 Desulfuromonadales bacterium
CAGGATAGAAAACATTGTGACAATGACATTGATCGCCAGGTCGTTGCCATGAATCAGGGGCTGTCCGTAAATTGCTCCTGCTGCGCCGGCAAGGATGGAAACCCCGAAAAAGATGATACGCGGCCAAGCAAATTTTCTACTATCGGTAGCCATAGGCTATTGCTCCAACAATCCGCCGTCTCGCAATTCGTAATAGTACTGCTCCAAAGCCCGCCAAGCATCACCACAAAAAACAGATTTGCCGTGCTTGGGTAGGGAGACCGTCTTTCTCAGGGTAATGTCGGTGCCCTTGATTTTCTCGCCACCAAGAGTCTCGATGGTAAAGCCGTCGTCGCCATCCTCAATCATCTGGCTAGCCAAAGACTCAATGCTCTGCCTACCAATGGTGCTGTCTGTTCTGCGACTGTCATACTTCAGTATGACATGTGCACTGAGGTTTTCCGCCCCTTCGAGCTCTGCGGCATCTTGGTCCTCCAAAATTAGGGCCTTGATTTCGTCCATCAGTTTGCCGCCGATCCTTTTCCTTACCGTGGTCCTCTCAAGATGATCCAGGGTTGCGTCAAATAATGTCGCATTGAGGTTGATCGACTTCACACCCTGGCTCTGGATCAACCGCACCTTGTCTACATCGGCTTTCTTGGAAAGGGCGAACTTGGAGGCATTGGTGTCGATCTTTGCAGCATCGATGACCTCCACCATGTAGCGCTCCGCCTTCTTCTCGTGGAGGTTGGACGAACAAAGCAGCACATGATTGCCCACGACCAAGGCCATGATATCTCCGTCCATGAACTCGCACTGGTCGGGAGGAGGTGTGGTGGTGACATCAGCCGGTTGTGTGCCGGAGGTCATGGGAACAACAGAAGCATGCTCCCCAGGCGAGTACGCCGCGATGTGGAGGAAAACGCCAAGCGATGCCTGGTTCTGATGCTTTCTGCATTCCAGAACAAGATGCCCAGGCATTGCCACCCGGCGCTGTGTAACGTCGGGCAACTTGGTGTGCGCCTCTGAAAGGTACTGTTCAAGAGTCTTTGCTACCGGAACAAAAAACTCAGCCTTGCGGTAACCCAATGTTTTTTTCTTTTCGTCGGACACGATAACCCCCTTTGCAAAAGCGACCAAAATTAACCAAAGTACTGTGCCATCAATGCCTGCAGGAAACTCTCGCTGGTTTTGCAGTGCGCACCCTGCTGCTTCGACATTGCCAGAACTGAATCAAGGTGAGACGAAAACGCTCGCTGCAAATCCATAGGAGGAATTGGCACAAGCAAAGTCATCAACTTCGCCTGCGAAATGTTGCGCATGCTATCGCTGGTCCCAGTGGCGAGTCGCCCCAATTCCTGTCGAACATGCCGCGATTGGAGGAAATGCTGGATGTACGCAGGCGCAACAGGTGATGGTTCTTGCCATACAAATCGCCAAAGCTTGTCGGGGAGCAAAAGGTTTGCATAGTCTTCTTCGACCAGAGCTGTCGCGCCAACCAACTCCACCGTGTTTGCCCGTGAAAACAACAGGTCGCCCTTGCGCACGAAATGATTGACCGGTGGTGCATAGCCGTCGGGTGCAGGCTTGGCTTCGTCGGGGCGGAAATACCCGGATGTTACCGCACTGATCTTGAGAATTCGGAATGGATTGGCCGTACTATCCTCGCCGGCCTGGAGATTTTTCCCTCCCTCGAACCCTGTTACAACCGCGCCCAAGGGGCGGACCTCCCACCCCTTCGGATTGGTCGCCGGGTCGCCGAACATGTCGACAAATAGGGCCGGGATCAGCTCCCGCGTCGTCTCCAGGGCCTGCTTCCGCAAGCGCCGGATGCTGTCCGCCCGCTTCAGGATGTCGACGATGCGGCGTTGTTCGTCGAGGGGAGGAAGAGGTATCCGAATATCACGAACCTGGCCATCAGTAACCGCAGGATAAAGAGCACCGCCAACGCCGCGTGAAAGGGATTCGACAAAACGACTGCTTGTTACAAAGAAAAACAGGTACTCAGTTAGGACTTCTCTTTTTGCCCTCAATACGCAAAAACCCGTGCTGCAGATTTGATCAGCCAGGCCCTCACCAACCAGTGCAACAGCGTTAAGGTTCGGTCTAGTTGTCGAAACGATAACGTCATGTTCCTTGATTATTTTTCTTGCCCGGCTGGGAGCATCGGCCCCTATCAATTGCTTTGGCTCAACAATGGCCTTTTGTTTGTTGTCTACCGACGATATGTCGACGTAGAAAAAAGGGACATCAGGACGGCTGCTGGGATTTCTGGTTCCCGGTCTTGCTTCCGTAACATCACCAAGAGTGACAATAGGCCATTGACTCACGCCCGCCCCTCCTGGAGAGCATCCCGCAATCCATCCATCTCTTCCAAAATCTCCCGCTCAATCGCCGCCAGCTCGTCCAGCAACTCCAGTGGGCTGCGATGTTCGACCTGCGCCTGCGACAGCGGCCGGTAACGGCTGGCCGACAGGTTGCAGTCGTTGGCGCGGACCGTGTCGGCGGTGGCGAACCACCACTGTTCCCCCCAGACCGCCACCGGGTCGCGCCCCTGCCACGCCTGCCAGTTCTGCTCCCGCTGCTGGTAGGCCGTCACCAGCCCCGGCAGGTCGTCCCGTTCGATCGGCGCGGTGTGCTGGGCATCAAGCTTGTAACCGTCGTTGTCGGCGTGCAGGAACAGCACCTGCTCGGTCTTGCCCCCCTTGCGGAAGACCAGCACCGACGTCTTGACCCCGGAGTATGGCTGGAACACCCCGCCCGGCAGCGACAGTACCGCCTCGACGGTGTTGTTCTCCAGCAGCTGGCGGCGCAGCTCCTTGTGCGCCCCGGTGGAGCCGAACAGCACCCCTTCGGGAACGACCACCGCGCAGCGGCCGCCCTCACCCCCAGCCCTTCTCCCAGAGGGCGAGGGGAGCCGGAGGCTGTCGACCATGTAGCGCAGGAACAGGAGCTCTGTCGCCGTGGTGGTACCGACCTTGACGTCGTCGACAATGCGGTCCTTGTCGACCCGGCCGGAAAACGGGGGGTTGGCCAGCACCACCTTGTAGCCATCCAGGGGAAGGCCGCGCTCCTGCTTCTGCTGCACGTCGAGGGTAGTGGTCAGCACGTTGCGGCGGCGGATGGTGACGTGCGGCAGGCCGCGCAGGGTCAGGTTCATCGTCGCAAGGCGGACCATCTTCGGGTCGACGTCGTTGCCGTAGAAGGTGTGACGCGCCAGCACTTCCCACTTGGCCGCGGAGAGCATGTCGCCGGGACCGCGCGGCACCGGCTTGCCGTCGACCTCGACCGCTTCGACCGCCCCCGCCGAGCTGTTTTGCAGGCGCATGTGGTCGTAGGCGGCAACGAGGAAGCCGGCGGTGCCGGCCGCCGGGTCGTAGACCGACTCGCCGACCTGCGGGTCGAGGATGCGGACCATCGCCCGGATGACGTGGCGGGGGGTGCGGAACTGGCCCAGCTCACCTGCCTGACTGATCTGCTTAAGGACGTGCTCGAACAGGTCGCCCTTGGTGTCGGCATCGGCCTGGTCAAGGCGCAGCTCGTCGACCAGCCCGACCACCTGCGTCAGCACCGTCGGATCGTCGATGCCGAGTCGCGCCCCGTCCATGAAGTTGTAGGCCGAACGGCTGGCCACCTCAGAGTAGAAGGCAAAGACCTCGTCACGGACGAAGCGCACCAGTCCTTCACCGGTCATCCCTCTGGCCCAGACTGACCAGCGCAGCCGGTCGGCGGGAATGGTCTTCTGCCCCTCAACCGGAGCATTCAACGGGTTGCGCAGGGTCCAGTCGCCGGAGAAGACGCTTTCATGCTGCTGCTTGGAGATACGGGCGCGGGCGGCGTTGTCGCGTTCAAGCCCTTCGGAGAGATAGAAGTAGAACAAAAACGCCAGCTGCTCGGCGTTGGACATGGGATCGGGGTAACCGCCACCGTAGAGGTAATTGCGGATCTGATCGACCTTCTGGCGAAGTTCGGGGGTAAAGGGCATGCGCTGAAACTCCTAGCGGGATTGGCGGTCGTGGGCGGTCGCCCCGGCGCCCTCGTCCTCGGCGAAGACCGCCCGATTGAGGTTTTCGAGCACGGCGGCCAGACGCTCCTCGTTACCGAAGGTCGCCACGGCGCGTTGCAGGCCGCCGATATGGCTGAACGGGGGAACCATGAAATGGTCGGAGGTGAAGCCGTCGAGGCGGCCGGCGTTGGCCTTCAGGTACTCACCGATGGTGCGCAGGAACCGCACCTGCTCCGAATGGAATTCGGTCTGCTCCGCCAGCCACGCCTCGAAGCGGGTCGCCGTCTGTGCCTGTGCCTGCGCGTCGGCATCGACGAAGACGAAGTTGCCGTTCTCGTCGATGGTCACCCACTCGCGGGTGGTCGGGTCGATGTGGTCGTCGATGTCCAGGGTCAGCAGGTTGCGCGGGTTCGGCTTGTACTTTCCTCTCTCCCGGATAACTCCGCCCTCGGCTGTTGTCTCGTCATCGTCGTGGTAGTCGGTGACCCCGACGAAGTCGAACAGGGTGAAGCGGTGCTTGCCGGGAGCCTTGCGGGTTCCCCGGCCGCGCATCTGCCGGTAGAGCACCACCGAGCGGGTGAAGCGGGCCATGACCAGGCTGACTACCTCGGGGGCGTCAAACCCGGTGTCGAGCATGTTGACCGAGACCAGAATCTTCGGGAACGGTTCCTTCTTGAAGCGCTTGATTTTGGTCGCGGCGTCGAGGGTGTCGTCCTTGCCGAACCCGGAGACCACGAAGTCGGCGTAGCGGATCCCGGGAGAGGGCTTCTCGTGGGCGAACGCATCATCGAACATCAGGGCCAGCGTCTCGGCATGACGTTTGGTGACGGCGAAGACGATGGTCTTGCCGGGGGCTGGGTAGCGCATCACCCCCTTCTTGTCCTGGTAGCCCTTGGCGAGCACGTCGCGGTACTCGCGGACGATCGCCCGGTTGCGCTCGGGGATCGTAAAGCGCCGCTCCAGGGCGTTGGGGTCGACCTTGACCGTGTCGCTGTTGGCAAACAATTGCTCGAACTCGGTGCGGTCCTTGGGCGACATGGCCGTCCAGTCGAGCTCGGACTTCTTGACCTTGAAACCATCGGATGCAGCCGTCTTGACCGTCTTCGCCTTGTAGATCTGGTAGGGGACCAGGTGGCCCTCGTCGACCGCCTTTTTTAGGGTGTAGCGGTAGGTCGGCTTGTCCACCTCGAAGAAGCGCAGGGTATCGCGGACGAACAGCTGGTCCTCGTCGTCGCCGGTCTCGATCTCGCTGGTAAAGGGGGTGGCGGTCAGGCCTACCTGCACGCCGTCGAAGTATTTGAGGATGCCGCTCCACTTGCCGTAGATACTGCGGTGGCACTCGTCGGTGACGATCAGGTCGAAGTACCCGGACGAGTAGTCGCGGTAGATGTTGGTCATCGACTGCAGGGTGGTGACGGTGATCAGCTTTTCGTCCTGGAAGCGCCGGCCGGTGCGCAGGACGTAGCAGGGGTAATCGGGCAGGTGCTCGGCAAAGGCGTCCTCGGTCTGTTTGGCGAGGGTGATTCGGTCGACCAGAAACAGCACGCGGGTGACGGCATTGGCCTCGAACAGGCGCTTGAAGAAAGCGGCGGCGGTGCGGGTCTTACCGGTCCCGGTCGCCATCTCGACCAGCAACTTGCGCCGCCCGGTCGCCATCTCTTTGCACAGGGTGTCGATGCACTCGTGCTGGTAGTCGCGCTCGACGATCCGCTTGTCAATCGGCTTGGTCAGGGGATCGACCCGCAGCTTGCGGCAGGCCAGCCGGCGCTCAAGGTCGACCTGGCTGAAGAAACTGGCTACGGGGTGGGGAAAGGCCTCGGCCTGATAGTCCCAGAACAGGATCTGTTCACCGTCGGCGAGAAAGACATAGGGGACGTTATCGAGCTGGACAGCGTAGTCTCTGGCCTGTTTGGCGGCGGCCTGCAACGTCTGACCGGGGCGTTTAGCCTCGACGACGGCGGCCGAGCGGCCGTGGCGGTCGCACAGCACGTAGTCGGCAAAGGTGCCGTCCGGCAGCGGGTACTCGTAGCGGACGCTGACGCCGTCGGTCAGCTTCCAGCCGACCTCCTTCAGTTGCGCGTCGATCTCGACCCGCGCAAACGCCTCCTTCTTTTTCCCCGGTCCCGCCATCGCATGCCCCCAAAAGGTCCAGTAAAAACATGGAATTTTGCCAACGAAAGTAGCATTTTTCGACGGGCTAAAGAAGAAAAAAGGGCCGCGGCCCCGGTGACGGGCGATTACTGGCCGGCAGCCACCGAGGTCGATAACCCCAAAATGGCGATGCCACACCCCGCGTTGCCTCCCCGCGGCGACGCTGTTGCCCAAAGGTCGCGACGCTGAGTTTTTCCTGAACCCCTTCATGGCCAGGTTCGGCGCGACAGCGGGGGAGACGGTGCCCTTTGTTGACGTGACCGGCACCGAGCTGGAAATTTCCGACAAGCTGTTTCTTGATAAAAATGGGCGACTGAAAATGACCAAGCGCGGCCGCGAACGCGACATGAATAAGGGGCGGACGGCCCGCCCCTTACCTCCCGCATGTCCTATGTGACCGGCCTTCGGTGCGGCATGCGATGGAGGCGTTTCCGAACCCACTTTAGCGCGACCGCAAGGGACATTCAACGGTGATGCTTGCCAACAGGTTTTCCTTGGGCAGTACCCAGCAGGCAGCCCCGCAAGCCCCCGGCAAGATTCTCCAACAGCTGGAAATAAGCGTCGGGGCCAGGCGTCAGAGCGGCCCCTTCCGGGTCGAGAATGCCGCTCCGGGCGCCGGTTCCCTCGGTCAGGAGGATCGCCAGTTTCGGTTCGAACTGGGGTTCGGTAAAGACGCAGCGGGCGCCGGTCTGTATGATCTTGTCCCGGATTTCCGTCAGACGACGGGCTCCCGGAGGACGATCGGGGCTGACGGTGATGGACCCGAGCGGGGTCAGGCCGTAGCGGTGCTCCAGATAGGGGTAGGCGTCGTGGAAGACCACGTAGGGAAGGCCGGCGACGGGGCGAAGGTCCTCCCGCAGGCGGGCGTCGAGGTCGACCAGGCGCTGATCGAGATTTTTGGCGTTACTCCGGTAGCGCGCGGCCCGGAGTGGGTCGAGGGCCGCCAGCTTTTCGGCGACGGCGGCGACGATCGCCCGGGCGTTCTGCGGATCGAGCCAGAGATGAAGGTTGGTTTCGGCGTGGTCGTGGCCGCTGTTAACTTCAGCCGAGTGCTGATGGGCTTCCCAGACCCCGCCCTCCCGGGCCGCCAACAGGGTTATCCCCGGGGCTTGGTCGAGGGACAGGAGTTCGGCATCTTTCGCCAGATTGGCGAGGGGCCGGGTCAAGAAAGTCTCGAAGTCCGCGCCGACCCTGACGATCAGGTCGGCCTGTGCCAGCATTCGGGCCCCGGAAGGGTGCAAGGTGAAGGTGTGCGGCGAGGCCGATCCCTGGATCAGCAGGTCCGGAACTCCGACCCCGGCCATGACCCCGGCGACCAGGGAATGAACCGGTTTGATCGTCACCACCACCCTCGGTGCCTCAGCCGCGCGGCTGGTGGTGACGAGGAGCAGGCCCAGGACCGCCAGCAGGGCGAGAAAGGATCGGGTGTGGACCTTCATGGGGAGCCTCCGGAAGAAGATGGTGTGCCGCTTATATTATGTTATATTGTTGCAAAATCAAGGAGGCATTCGCGCTTTGAAGAAACCGGCAGCGCCAGCGGCACTCGGCTTCGCCCCGAGCGACCATGACCATGACGACTGTGTGCGTGCCGCCCTGCAGGCCGCCGAGGCAATCTGCCGGGAGCGCGGCCAGCGGCTGACGGCCTTGCGCCGCCAGGTGCTGGAGTTGGTCTGGTCGAACCATCGACCGGTCGGCGCCTATGCCCTTCTCGACCGCTTGCAGCAGGTCAGCGGCCGTGCTGCCGCGCCGACGGTATACCGGGCACTGGACTTCCTCCAGGGGCTGGGACTGGTCCACCGTCTGGCCTCCCTTAACGCCTATGCCGGCTGCGTGCGGCCGGGGGAAGCCCATACCGGACAATTCCTGATCTGCACCTCCTGTCAGGCGCTGGCCGAGTTGAATGATCCTGCGGTGGCCGGGGCGATTGCCGGCAGTGCGGAGGCGACCGGATTTTCCGTGGGCCATTCCACCGTCGAAATCAGCGGGCTGTGCCCCGATTGCCGCAGCGGGGTGAGGTCATGAGCTGGGCGCGGGGGGGGAGCGATGACCAACTGCTGGTCCAATCGGCCGGGATTCGGGTGCGGGTTGCCCGGGGGGAGATTCTCAGCGGGGTGGACCTGGAGGTGCGGCGCGGGGAGATCGTCACCATCATCGGCCCCAACGGCGCCGGCAAAACCACCCTGCTACGGGTCCTCCTGGGGCTGTTGACCGCCGATGCCGGGACGGTCACCCTGGCGCCCGGACTGCGCATCGGCTACATGCCCCAGCGCCTGCAGATCGATGCCGTCCTGCCGCTGACGGTTCGGCGCTTTCTGACCTTGACCGGCCGCTACCCTCTCGCCGCCCTGCAGCAGGTGCTGGCGGAGGTCGGCGCTCCGGAAACCCTTGAATCGCCGGTGCAGGGGCTTTCGGGGGGAGAGATGCAGCGTGTCCTTTTGGCCCGGGCTCTGCTGCGGGAGCCGGACCTGCTGGTCCTCGACGAACCGGCCCAGGGGGTCGACATCAACGGGCAGGTGGAACTTTTCAACCTCCTGTCGCGCCTTCGTCAGGAGCGAGGGTGCGCGGTCCTGATGGTCTCCCACGACCTGCATCTGGTCATGGCGGCCACCGACCGGGTGATCTGCCTCAACCGCCATGTCTGCTGTACCGGGACGCCGGAGGCGGTCCAGGAGAGTACAGCCTTTCTGGAACTCTTCAGCCCCCAGGTCCAGCAAAGCCTGGCGATCTATTCCCACCAGCACGATCACCATCACGATCCGGTCACCGGCAAGGAGTGCGACCATGGATGACTTCCTGGTCCGCGCGCTGGTCGGCGGGGTCGGCGTGGCGCTTGTCGCCGGGATGTTCGGGTCTTTCGTCGTCTGGCGGCGGCTCGCTTATTTCGGCGATACCCTTTCCCATTCCGCTCTGCTCGGAGTGGTCCTGGGCTATCTCCTCCACATCAACCTGACTCTGGGGATTATTGTCGTCTGCCAGCTGCTGGCGCTCCTTCTGTTCCTGATGCAACGCCAGAAACGCCTGGCGGGAGACACTCTCCTCGGCATCCTTTCCCACGGAGCCCTCTCCCTCGGTCTGGTGTTGCTGGGGTTCGTCGAGACGCTGCGGGTTGATCTCCTCGCCTACCTCTTCGGCGACATCCTCGCCATCGGTCGCGCCGATCTGCTCTGGATCTATGGCGGCGGTCTGGTGGCTCTCGGCGGCCTCGCCCGGCTCTGGCGGCCCCTGCTGGCCGTGACCGTACATGAGGACCTGGCGCGGGTCGAGGGGGTGCCGGTGGCACTGGTGAACTGGGCCTTCATGGCTCTCATGGCCCTGGCCGTGGCGCTGCTCATGAAGGTTGTCGGACTCCTCCTGGTGACCGCTCTCTTCATCATCCCGGCCGCCACCGCCCGGCGTTTTGCCGCCACTCCCGAAGGGATGGCTTTCGGCGCCGCCGGCTGCGGCGCCCTGGCGGTCGTCGCCGGACTCGGGGCCTCCGGGCGCTGGGACACCCCCGCCGGACCCTCCATCGTGGTGGCTGCGGCCCTGCTCTTTTTGCTCTCCTCCATGCTGCCGCAACGCTCCGCCTGACCATCCCCCTGGTGACTGAACCGCAGGCTGCACCCCTCAGGCCGATCGGATTGATCCGCCCGGTCGTGGTCAAACGATTTCTCTGAAGCGGTTTCCGTGGGGGGGGGAATCGGTGAGGTGAGGCGCCGGGTTCAGGCTCCCAGCACGCCGTCCCGGGTCGATTCCTTGACGCGGTACATGGTTTGGTCGGCGCGGCTGATGAGGTCTTGTTTGCAGGTGGCATCGGCGGGGAAGGTGGCGACTCCGAAGCTCGCGGTCAGGCGTACGGCGTGGCCTTCGTCGGTGAGGAAGACATGGTTGCGAATGGTTTGATGGAGGTTGCCGGCCATGACCAGGCCAGCGGCCTTGTCGGCAGCGGGGAGGAGAATGACGAATTCGTCGCCGCCGTAGCGAGCGGCGAGATTGACCTTGCGGGTCGTTTCCCGAATCAGGCGACCGGTTTCGCTGAGGACCCGGCTGCCGGCCAGGTGGCCGAAGGTGTCGTTGACGGTCTTGAAGTGATCGAGATCGAAGAAGACGAGGGAAAGAGAAGTTTCATAGCGCCGGGCGCGTTCGATCTCGTATTCGATCAGGGCGTGAAAGTGGCGGGAATTAAAGAGTCCGGTCAGATCGTCGGTGATGATCAGCTGACTGATGCGCTCTACGTGGCGCGCGTTTTCGATGGCGATGGCGACGAAGTCGGCGACCATCTCCAAAATCGGCAGGTCGGCTTCGTTGAAGCGTTCGTCGGTTTGGCTGTTGACCAGTTCGATGACGCCCAGCACCTTGTCCCGAATCTTGATCGGCATGCAGATGATCGACTGGGTGGAAAAGGCCACGGCCGCATCGACTTGAGGCGCGAAGCGCGAGTCGCGCCGGACGTCGGGAATCAGTAACGGCTGTCCATGCTCCGCGACCCAACCGGCGATCCCCTGCCCGTGGGGCAGGCGCATCCCCTGCAAGTGTTCCGAGGCCGGCGAGACGGCGATTTCGAAGATCAGATCACCGCTCCCCTCCTCGACCAGAAGCAGGGACCAACTCTGTGACTGGAGGAGGAGGCTGACCCTTTCCAGGATCAACTTCAAAACTTCCTCAAGGCTCAGCGTCGAGGTCAGGGCTTTGGCGATCTCCACCAGGGTCGCCAACTCCAGATTACGCTTCTGCAGGGCCAAAAAGACCGATTCGCTGTGGTCGATAGTCATGAATGGTCCGGAGGCCCGGCAGGGCCGCGATGGTTAATGAGTCTTAGGAATATACCATAAACTTCGGGGCGGTGGAAAATTAGAATTTCCAAAATTTCCTCTTGACAACGGGCGCCGCCTTGTTTACAAAGGACATAATTACGACCAACTTAGTAATCAATAGCGATCAGGTGAACCTCGACCATGTCCAATCCCCTATTCTCCATCATGCGCTTTTACCTGCAAGGATTCCGCACCATGCGTCTCGGCCGAACGCTGTGGCGGTTGATCCTGATCAAGCTGGCGATCCTTCTGGTGGTGGTCAAACTCTTCCTGCCCAACCACCTGCAGCGGGATTTCGCCAGCGACCACGATCGGGCGGCCTGCGTTCTCGACCGTTTGACCCAGCGTCCGGTCCGCTAACCCCAAGTAACGGAGGCAACCGTGCTAGAGCAGATCGACCTGTCACAGGTGAACTGGGCCCGCGCCCAGTTCGCACTCACCGCCATGTTCCACTGGATCTTCGTCCCTTTGACCCTGGGGCTCTCCTTCCTCGTGGCTTTCTTCGAAAGCCTCTACGTCAAGACCGGAAAGGTGGAATGGAAGAGGATCACCCGTTTTTGGATGGGGCTCTTCGCCATCAACTTCGCCATCGGCGTGGCGACCGGCATCATCATGGAGTTCGAGTTCGGCACCAACTGGTCCAACTATTCCTGGATGGTCGGCGACATTTTCGGCGCGCCGCTGGCCATCGAGGGGATCTTCGCATTCTTTATCGAGGCCACCTTCTTCGCCGTGATGTTCTTCGGTTGGGAGCGGGTCTCGAAGAAGACCCACCTCTTCGCCACCTGGATGGTGGCGGTCGGCTCCAACCTTTCGGCCCTCTGGATCCTCGTCGCCAACGGCTGGATGCAGTTGCCGATCGGTATGGTCTTCAACCCGGACAACGCCCGCTTCGAGATGCAGAATTTCTGGGCGGTCCTCTTCTCCCCGGTGGCGATCAGCAAGTTCACCCATGCCAGCGCTTCGGGCTTTCTCCTCGCCTCCCTCTTCGTCGTCGCCGTCAGCTCCTGGTTTCTGCTCCACAATCGCCATCAGCAGTTGGCCAAGCGCAGCATTCTGGTCGCTGCCATCTTCGGCCTGCTTGCAGCGGGCTTCGTCGCCATCAGCGGCGATGAGGCGGCCTTCACCAATGCCCGGGTGCAGCCGATGAAGCTGGCGGCCATGGAAGCCCTTTACGATGGTCAGCGGCCGTCGGGTCTCATCCCCTTCGGCCTGCTCAACCCGGCCAAACAGCCCGGCGACGCTCAGGATCCTTTCCTGTTCAAGGTGGAGATCCCCGGCGTCCTCTCCCTCCTCGCCACTCGCATGTGGGACAGCTATGTGCCGGGGATCGACGATTTGGTCTACGGCAACCCCCAACGTCAGGTCATGGGTGCGACGGAAAAAGTGGCGCGCGGCCGTCTGGCGGTGGCGGCTCTCGGGCGGTACAAGGAGGCGCGGAAGGCCGGCGACGGGACCGCTGCGGCGGCGGCCCTGGCGGAGTTCCAGTCCCATCAGGAATACCTCGGCTACGGTTACCTCAAAAGCGCCGAGGCCGCCGTGCCTCCGGTGGCCCTGACCTTTTACAGCTTCCGCCTCATGGTCTTCCTCGGTCTCGCTTGCATGGTGGTGCTGGCCCTCTTTCTCTACTTCACCTGGCAGGGCCGCATCGCCGAAAAGCCGTGGCTCCTGCGGCTCGGCGTCGCCAGCCTCTTCCTCGGCTATCTCGCCTCGGAACTCGGCTGGATCGTCGCCGAGGTCGGCCGTCAGCCGTGGGCGATCCAGAACCTGCTGCCGGTGACGGTCGCCAACTCCAACCTCAGCACCGCCTCGGTGCAGACGACCTTTTTCCTCTTCCTGGCGATCTTCTCGATCTTGCTCGTCGCCGAAATCCGCATCATGCTCAAGCAGATCAAAATCGGACCGGAGGGCCTTTGACATGTTTGGACAACTTGCGCTACCCCAATTGCAGCAGCTCTGGTGGCTGATCGTCTCGGTGGTCGGCTCCATCTTCCTCTTCCTGACCTTTGTCCAGGGGGGGCAGACCCTCCTCTTCACCCTTCCGCAGGGGGAGCGGGAGAAGCTGCTCGTCGTCAACTCCCTCGGCCGTAAATGGGAACTGACCTTCACCACCCTGGTCCTCTTCGGCGGGGCGCTCTTCGCAGCCTTTCCCCTCTTCTATGCGACCAGTTTTGGCGGCGCTTACTGGGTCTGGATTCTGATCCTCTTCACCTTCGTCGGTCAGGCGGTAAGCTACGAGTACCGGCGCAAGCCGGACAACCTCCTCGGCGCCCGGACCTTCGAAATTTTGCTGCTGGTCAACGGTAGCCTCGGCATCCTGCTGATAGGCACCGCCGTCGGCACCTTCTTCAGCGGCTCCAACTTCACCCTAAACGACTACCGTTTGGTCACCTGGCAGCATCCGCTACGCGGCCTGGAGGCAGCCTTTGTCCCCTTCAACGTCGCCCTTGGCGTCTTCTTGGTCTTCCATGCCCGGGTCCTTGGAGCCCTCTACCTGATCAACAACATCGATCACCAGGCCCTCAACGGACGCTGCCGGCAGGCGGCCTTCGTCAACCTCCTCTGGGCTCTGCCGTTCCTCCTCTTCGTCTTGGTCAGCCTCCTGGTCATGGACGGTTACGCCGTCGATCCCGCGACCGGACGCATCGCCCTCGAAGGGGGGAAATACCTTCACAACCTGCTGGCGATGCCGGTGGTGGCGGCGCTCCTCCTGGTCGGCCTGGTGCTGGTCGTCTGGGGGGTGGTCGCCGTTCGCTTTCGGGAAAGCCGGCGCGGGATCTGGTTTGCCGGGGTGGGGACGGTTCTGGTCGGGCTTGCCCTCTTCAGTCTGGCCGGGTACCACGACACGGCCTTTTATCCGTCCAAAGCGGACTTGCAGAGCAGCCTGACGATCCACAATGCCTCAAGTAGCCACTATACCCTGACGGCGATGTCCTACGTCGCCCTCGCTGTCCCCTTCGTCCTCGTCTACATCGCCTATTTCTGGCGGTTGATGGATGCCCGGCCCCTGACGGCCGAGCAGATGGAAGGGGAACACTGCAAAGACCTCTATTGATCGCGAAAGGAGCCAAACCATGACTATCTGCCTGTTGCTCGTCGGTTGGATCACCGTCATCGTCGCCTCCTACCGAGCCGCCGTCTGGGTCCTCGCCAAGACCGACAACCTCTAATTGCCCGGCGATCGGCGGCCGGCAGCAAAAAGCCCCCGGCGCTGCGGCAGCACCGGGGGCTTTCTATGGAAGCGGAGTGCCGCAGGGGCGGTCAGCCGATCTCCACCAGTTCGATGTCGAAGGTCAGGTCACGCCCGGCCAGCGGGTGGTTGGCGTCGAGGGTGATTTTGTCGCCCTCGATGGCGGTGACGGTCACCACGAAGCTCTGACCGTCTTCGCCGGTACTTTCGAACTGTTGACCGATCTCGGGGTTGAGGTCGGGAGGGAACTGTCCGCGGTCGGCTTCGACCACCATCTGCTCGTGATAGGGGCCATAAGCCTGGTCGGGCGGAATTCGAACCGTCTTGCTTTCGCCCGGCGCCATGTCGAGGACCGCGGTGTCAAAGCCGGGGATCAACTGGCCGGTACCGATGGTGAATTCGAGCGGCTCGCGCTCCGCTGAAGAATCGAAAACGCAACCGTCATCGAGGCGCCCTGTGTAGTGGACCTTGACGGTATCGCCGGTTTTTGCCTGAGCCATGGACAATCTCCTTTGGGAAATATGGGTAAGGGTTGGCACACCCTAACAGAAGTCCTGTAAAATTGCAAAAGCGAGTGGCTGCGGGTGGTTCGGACGATGTGAGGGAGACCATCGGGAAAAATTTAAATCAATCGATTGACTGAATTGGGGTCTTCGGTATAGTAAGGGCAGCCAGAAAGGAGTCCGGCATGCCGCTCATTCCGAGCAAGCTCCCCGTCCCGGCAGACGACCCGGCTCAAACCCGGGACCGGCTGCTCAATGCGGGGTTGGAGATCTTTGGCGAGTACGGGTTTTCCGGGGCGACGACCCGGATGATCGCCCAGCGGGCCAGGGTCAACCTGGCGGCCATCCCTTACCACTTCGGCGGGAAGGAGGGGTTCTACCGGGCGGTTGTCGAACAGATCTCCGGACGGGTGCGGGGAGCCCTCGACCCGCTGCTGGTGGAGATTCAAACGACCCTGGCGGCGGGGCGGACGGAGCCTGCGTTGGCCGCCCTGCTGCTGGAGAGGCTGCTCGGCGCGCTGGTCGATTTTGTGGTCGGCTCCCCCGAAGCGATGCGCTTCAGCAGGATCGTGCTCCGGGAGCAGCTGTCACCCTCCGCGGCCTATGAAATTGTCTTCGAACGGATCATGCAGCCGTTGCTGGAGTCACTGGCAGCGCTGGTGGCGTGCGCCAGCGGGGTGGTGGCGGATCGGCGCCAGCGACTGCAGGCCATTGCCATGCTCGGCCAGGTTCTGGTCTTCCGCTTCGGCCGGGAAACGGTGGTCCGGGGTCTCGGCATGACCGGCTACAGCGCGGCCGAAACCCGGGACATCCGCGCCGTGGTTCTGGCCCATGTCCGGGCGATCCTCGAATCCTCGGCCGGACGGCCGGAATGGGCGAAAGGGGAGGAACGATGAAAAAGCAGCTCGTGGCCGGCGTGGTCCTGGTCGTGGTCGCCGGCGTGGCCCTGGCCGCCTGGCTGGTGCGGGAGAAGAACCAAACGGCCGACGGTCTGACCCTCTACGGCAACGTCGATATCCGCAAGGTCGATCTGGCCTTCCGGGTCGGCGGGCGGGTGGCATCCCTGGCGGCGGAGGAGGGTGATCGCCTTGTCGAAGGCGCGCTGGTGGCTCGCCTGGAACCGACCCCCTACCGGGACGAACTGCGGTTGGCCGAGGCCCGCCAGGACCAGTCGGCCGCTCGTCTGGCCAAATTGGAGGCGGGCAACCGTCCCCAGGAAATCGCTCAGGCCGAGGCCCTGGAGAGGGAACGTCAGGCGACCGTGGACAATCTGGCTCTCGAATTTCAGCGGAAACAGCATCTGGTTGCCGGCGGCGTCATCCCCCGCCAGTCCTTTGACGAGATTACCGCCCGTCTGGCCGAGGCGCGGGCCCGGCTGGAGACGGCCCGGCAAGGGTTGAACCTGGCCCGGGCCGGGTCCCGCTGGGAAGTTGTGGCCGCCGCCAAAGCCGACCTGGCGGCGGCCGCCGCCAGCCGGGCTTCCGCCCGGACCCGTCTGGACGATGCCGAAATCTGGGCTCCCGCTGCCGGGGTCCTGTTGACCCGGGTGGTCGAGCCGGGAGCGATCGTGGCGCCGGGGCAGACCGTGGCGACCCTCTCGCTGGATGATCCGGTCTGGGTCCGGGTCTATGTCAATGAACCGGATCTGGGGCGGATCTCCCCCGGGATGGCCGCTGAAATTTATACCGACAGCGCCCCCGGGCGACCTTACCGGGGACACGTTGGGTTTATCTCTCCGGAAGCCGAGTTCACCCCCAAGGCGGTGCAGACCGAGGAACTGCGGACCAGCCTGGTCTACCAGTTGCGGGTCATCGCCGACAACCCCGACCACGGCCTGCGTCAGGGGATGCCGGTCACGGTTCGGCTGACCGGCACCGCGGCCGCGGGCGGAGGGGGGTAGGCCATGACCGGCCCGGCGGTCGCCATCCGTCAGCTCGCCTTTGCCTATGTCCCGGGGCAACCGGCCCTCGACGATCTCAGCGCGAAGATTCAACCGGGGCGGGTGACCGGCCTGGTTGGCCCGGACGGCGCCGGCAAGACCACCTTGATCCGGCTTCTCGCCGGTCTGCTGCTGCCGTCCTTGGGGACGGTCGAAATCTTTGGCGTCGACACCCGCCAGGCCGGTGAGCAACTGCCGCAGTTGATCGGTTACATGCCCCAGAAGTTCGGTCTCTACGAGGACCTTTCGGTGCTGCAGAATCTGCGGCTCTATGCCGATCTGCAGGGGGTGACCGGCGCCGACCGCACCCGGTCTTTCGCACGGCTCCTCGAGTTTACCGGGTTGGCGCCCTTCCAGGCGCGGCTGGCCGGGCGGCTGTCGGGGGGGATGAAGCAGAAACTCGGCCTCGCCTGCGCCCTGATCCGCAAGCCGCGACTCCTCCTCCTTGACGAACCGAGCGTCGGTGTCGATCCGGTCAGCCGCCGGGAGCTGTGGCGGATGGTTGGGGAACTGGTCGACCCGGAGATGGCGGTCCTCTGGTCGACCGCTTATCTCGACGAAGCGGAGAAGTGCGACGAGGTCCTGCTGCTCAGCGAAGGGCGATTGCTGTTTGCCGGCCCTCCCGGGACTTTGACCGAACGGATGGCGGGGCGCTCCTTCCAGATCCAGGGGTTCACCGGCAACCGTCGCCAACTCCTGGTTCGCGCCTTACAAAGGCCGGAAGTCCAGGACGGGATCGTCCAGGGACACAACGTGCGCCTGGTGCTGCGCCCCGACCTGACACCACCTCCGCTGGACGAGCTGGAGGCGGGCGAGGGGGCGCGGCTGGTGGCGGTGGCGCCGCGCTTCGAGGACGCCTTCATCGATATCCTCGGCGGTGGTCCGGGAGGCGAATCGGTCCTCGCCGCGGCCCTGCCGCCGGCGCCGGAACGGGACGGCTGGACTGTCGAAGGGGAGGGACTGACCAAGCGCTTCGGTGACTTCACCGCGGTGGAGGATGTCAACTTTGCAATCCGCCGCGGCGAAATCTTCGGTCTCCTCGGCCCCAACGGCGCCGGCAAGTCGACCACCTTCAAGATGCTCTGCGGTCTCCTCAAACCAAGCGCCGGGAGGGGCCTAGTGGTCGGCTTCGACCTGCAGCGGGCGCCGGGCCAGGCCCGGGCGCGCCTCGGCTATATGGCGCAGAAGTTCTCCCTCTATAGCGACCTCTCGGCCCGCCAGAACCTCCTCTTCTTCTCAGGGGTCTATGGTCTGCGGGGGACGGCGCGCCAGGCGATGGTGGCGCAAATGGTGAAGATCTTCGGCCTGCAGCCGCACCTGAACGATTCGGCCGGGGAACTCCCCCTTGGTTTCAAGCAGCGCCTGGCCCTGGCCTGTGCGGTCATGCACCGGCCGCAGGTCCTCTTCCTCGACGAGCCGACCTCCGGGGTCGATCCGCTGACCCGCCGCGAATTCTGGACCCACATCAACGGTTTGGTGGAGAAAGGGGTGACGGTTTTGGTCACCACCCATTTCATGGACGAGGCCGAATACTGCGACCGGATCGGCCTGGTCTACAAAGGCAGGATTATCGCCAGCGGTTCCCCCGATGCCCTCAAGGAGGAGGTGGCCTCGTCGTCCCTCCCCGACCCGACCCTCGAGGACGCCTTTATCGCCCTCCTCGAACGCTGGGACGCCGGGCACCAGGAGGCGGTATGACGCCCCGCCTGCGGCGCCTTAAGGCTTTGATGAGCAAGGAGTTCGTGCAGATCGTGCGCGATCCCAGCAGCCTGCTGATCGCTTTTGTCCTGCCGCTGATCCTCCTCTTCCTGTTCGGCTACGGCGTCTCCCTCGATGCCCGCCGGATTCCCCTCGGGGTGGTGGTGGAGGGGAGCGGGGCCGGGGCGCAGAGCCTCGCCCGGGCCTTTGCCGCCAGCCCTTATTTCTCGGTGGTGCAAGCGAGGGAGGTCCGTCGCTTGCAGCCGGAACTTTTGGCCGGTCGCCTGCGCGGCCTGGTGGTGATCCCGGTCGATTTCGACCGGCGGCTGGAGCGCGGCGTCGCGCCGCCGCTCCAGGTCATCGCCGACGGCAGTGAAACCAACACCGCCAACTTTGTGCAGAACTACGCCCAAGGCGTGGTCGCCACCTGGCGGGTCCAGCAGGGGCTGGAACAGGGTCGGACCGGAGCCGGCGGGCCGCTTTTGGTGTCGCGAATCTGGTTCAATCCCGAACTGGCCAGCCGCAACTCTCTGGTTCCCGGGGCGCTGGCGATCATCATGGCGATCATCGGCACCCTGTTGACCGCCCTGGTGGTCGCCCGGGAATGGGAACGGGGGACGATGGAGGCGCTGATGGCCACCCCGGTGGGGATCCCGGAGCTGATCGTCGGCAAGCTGGTCCCTTACTTCATCCTCGGCCTGGCCGCGATGCTCGGCAGCGTGGCCGTCTCGGTGTTTCTTTTCGAGGTACCGTTCCGCGGTTCGATCCTGGCCCTGCTGGTCACCTCCTCCGCCTTTCTCCTCGCCGCCCTCGGGCAGGGGCTGCTCATCTCCACGGTGACCAAAAACCAGTTCGTCGCCTCCCAGGTGGCGGTCATCACCGGTTTTCTGCCGGCCTTTCTCCTCTCCGGCTTCATTTTCGAAATTTCCTCCATGCCGTTGCCGATTCGCGCCCTGACCCACATCATCGCCGCCCGCTACCTGGTCAGCAATCTGCAGACCCTGTTTCTGGCCGGGGACGTCTGGCCGCTGCTCCTCCCCAACATCCTGGTGCTGCTGCTGATCGCGACACTGCTCTTTTTGATCACGGCGAAAAAGACCGTGAAGCGACTGAGGTAAGCATGTTCGGCCGGATTCGCACCCTCATCATCAAGGAGCTGCTGGCGCTGCTGCGCGACAAGAAGAGCCGCTTCGTCCTCATCGTCCCCCCGCTGGTGCAACTGCTGGTCTTCTCCTTCGCCGCCACCATGGAGGTCAACAACCAGACCCTGGCTCTTCTCAACCAGGATCGCGGCCGCCCGGCGGCGGAACTGGCGGCCCGCTTTGCCGCCGCCGGCACCTTCACGACGGTCCTGACCCTGCAGCGGCCGGAACAGATCGCGCCGCTCCTTGATCGCCAGCAGGCGATCGCGGTGCTGTGGATTCCAGCCGAATTCTCAGCCAGTCTGGAAGCCGGCCGTCCGGCCCAGGTGAGTTTTATTGCCGACGGCCGCAAGACCAATGCGGCGGGGATCGTCCTCGGCTACGCTCAAAGGATCCTGAACGATTACCGCGCCAGTCTGGTCCCAGCCGGCGGGCCGCCTGCGGTTCAGCTGGCGGTGCGCAACTGGTTCAACCCCAACCTCACCTTCCGCTGGTACACGGTGCCGAGCCTGGTTTGCATTCTCACCACCCTGATCGGGGTCCTGGTCACCGCTTTGTCGGTGGCCCGGGAACGGGAGATGGGGACCTTCGACCAGTTGCTGGTCTCCCCCCTCCATCCGCTGGAGATTCTCGCCGGCAAGGCGCTGCCGGCGCTGCTGGTGGCGATGGCCGAAGGGTCCTTCATGATCCTTGCCGCGACGCTGCTGCTGAGAATCCCCTTCAACGGTTCCCTCCTTCTCCTCTATGCCAGCATGACGGTCTTTTTGGCCGCCGTCATCGGCATCGGCCTTTTCATCTCCTCCCTCTCCATGACCCAGCAGCAGGCGATCCTCGGCACCTTCGTCTTCATCGTCCCGGCGGTCATCCTCTCCGGTTTCGCCACCCCCATCGAGAACATGCCGGACTGGCTGCAGACCCTCACCTATGCCAACCCGCTGCGTTACTTCATGGTGGTGGTCAAAGGAATCTTCCTCAAGGACATCAGCGCGGCCGTGGTCTGGAGCCAGACCTGGCCAATGTTGGTGATCGCGGCGGTGACTCTGGGGAGTGCGACCTGGCTGTTCCGGAAGCGGATGGAGTGAGGGGGGCTGGATAACAGGTCGTGGCGCTTCCCCGCGGCAGCCTTGACAGCAACCAGCTCCTGGCGATCCTGGGCGAGTGGAACCGCTACCTCAAGCGCCGGGTCCACCTGATCGCCTGTGGCGATACCGCCTTGACCCTGCTCGGCGTCAAAGCCTCGACCAAGGATGTCGATTTCATGGTCCCCGACGCCAGGGAGCACACTTACCTGACCAGGCAACTTCAGGATTTGGGCTACCTTCTGACGACCGGGTCGGGCTGGAAAAGGGCAGGGGACCCTTTTCGCTTCGATCTGTTTCGTGGTAACCGGATTCACACCACGGAACTGCTGGAGTCTCCCCTTGCCACCGGCAGGAATACTCCGCTCGCAGAATATTCGCGGCTCTACATCGGCATCCTGAATGACGAAGATCTGATCTGCAGCAAGCTGATGCGCGGGACAAGCGTTGATTACGACGATTGCCTGCGTTTGGCCGAGGCACACGCCGCTCAGCTCGACCTGGATCGGCTCCGGCGGCATTTCCTGGAGAGGGTCAGTTCCGATATCGACACCGACCGCCTGCGGCCGAACATCGACGATTTCCTCAACCGGCTGAAGGAGCGCGCCCGGCATGACTGATTCCAATCTTCTCAGCAACTTGGCCAGGCTGGGCTTTCCATTGCTGGAGCCGAACGAAGAACTGGACGTCAACGCCACCCTTGCCGAGGTCGTCAAGAGCAATGATCGGCGTTTCTGGGCGGGGTTCCCGGTAATGTTGGCCAATGCCGCCGAAAGCCCCCGCTTTTCAGCCAACCTGGTCCAGGCGCTGCTGTCCCC
>JBBQBQ010000032.1:0-21283 GCA_038317685.1 Desulfuromonadales bacterium
GACAGAAGAGGAACTCGAAGAGGCCCAGCAACGACTGCTGCAGATGCGGCAGGGACTGCTGCGCGATGTCAAGGATGCCTTTACCGCCAGCCTGGAAATAGGCCAGGACGGAGTCGCCGATATCGGTGACATGTCGGCCAATACTTACAGCCGCGATGTTCTGCTCAATCTCAGCGAAACCCAACGGCAGACGGTGCGCGAGATCGATACCGCCCTGGAGCGCATCGCCATCGGCCAATACGGCATCTGTGTGCGCTGCGAAGAGGAAATCCCCCGGCGGCGGCTGGAAGTCAGACCTTTTTCACGGTACTGCATCGACTGCAAGACCGACGTTGAAAAGTTTGGCGAGTAGGAGACTCGCCGGCATTGCGGGCCTCTGCCCCGGGAGAAGACCATGACCCTCATGTCGTTCCTGCTGCTGATCATCCTGTTTCTGGCCTTCTTCCTTTACTTTGCAGGGCTCAACCCCCAAGCGCTTACCGTCTACTATTGGCCGCAGGAGAGCATTACTCACTCGGTGGCATTGATTCTGGTCGGTTGTGTTCTGATCGGCCTCTTTATCGGCTACACCGTTCATCTCTATGGGACGGTCAGCCACATGCTCAAGCACTGGCATCGCGACCGGGCGGAGAAGAAGTCCCGGGAAGTTGCGGCCATCTATCGGGAAGGCGTCGGCCGGCTCCTCTCCGGGGACATCAAGCGTGCCCACGGTCTGCTGCTGAAAGCCCTCGACCGTGATCCGAGCCGGGTCGACACCTATATCGCCATGGCCAACGTTCACCTCCATGAGGGGCATCCCGAAGAGGCGATCGCGCAACTTCTCAAGGCCAAGAGCCTTGAACCGCGCAGCCTCGAAGTCCTCTTCAAGCTGGCCGCAACCTATGAGGAAACCGGCCAGGACGAGCCGGCCCTGCTGATCTATCAAAACCTCCTAACCATCGAAAGCGACAATCGCAAGGCCTTGCGCGGCCTGCGGGACCTGCAGATTCGTCACGACCGCTGGCAGGAGTCGCTGAACCTTCAGAAACGCATCCTCAAGGCCGGCCCCGGTGCCAACCGCCTCGAAGAAGAACAGCAGAAAGCCCTCTTTTTGAGGTATGAGGTCGCCCGGCAGGCTCTGGAAGCAGGGGAGATCGACCAGGCCAAGGGAGAACTCAAGGAGATCCTCAAACAGGCCCCCAGTTTTGTGCCGGCCAGGGTGACCCTCGGGGACGTTTACCGTCGCCAGCAGCGCCCGGCCGATGCGGTCCGGGTCTGGCAGGAAGGCTACATGCAGAACAACAAGAGCATCTTCCTGTCGCGCCTGGAAGATCTCTATATGGCCGAAGAGGATCCGGCCACCCTTCTTTCCCTCTTCCGCTCCTTCCTCCAGGCCCGCAGGGACGACCTGATCCTGCGGCTCTTCTTCGGCAAACTCTGTCTGCGCCTGGAGATGGTCGATGAAGCACTGGAACAGCTCTATACCATCGAGAGCACCGGTGTTGAGTCTCGTCAGCTGCATTTGCTGCTGGCCGAAGCCCACCGCCGGCGCCACCGTTTCGAGGAAGCGATCCGGGAGTACCAACATGCCCTCGGTATCGATTCACGGCTCTCCATCGGTTACGTCTGTGATGTCTGCGAGGCGCCGGCCGGGCAATGGCAGAGCCGTTGCCCGGGGTGTGGCACCTGGGGAAGCTTCAGCCTCGCCGGTCGCAAAAGTATTGTCGACGTACCGGCCGTCAACCTGCGCCCCATTCATCACGGTCAGAGGGAAGCATGGAACGAAGAGGAGGAATGAAGGGTCCGGTCGCGCTGGTCATCCTCGACGGCTGGGGGCTCAGCAGTCGCTGTGACAACAATGCGGTCTGCCTCGCCCAAACCCCGCGCCTTGATGCTCTGTTCCGGGAATTTCCGCACACCCGGATCGGAGCCTCGGGGGGGGATGTCGGACTGCCGGAAGGACAGATGGGCAACTCGGAGGTCGGGCACCTCAATATCGGCGCCGGTCGAATCATCTACCAGGAGTTGACCCGGGTCAGCAAGAGTATCGTCGACGGCGATTTCTTCACTAATCCGGTCTTCGCCACCGCTCTCGCCAAACTCCGAAAAAACGGCGGCAAGCTGCACCTGATGGGTCTGCTCTCCGATGGCGGAGTCCATTCCCACATCAACCACCTTTACGCCTTCCTCGACCTCGCCAAACGTCAAGGGATCGGCGAGGTCTGTATCCATGCGTTTCTCGATGGGCGGGATACCCCGCCCAGAAGCGGGGCCGGTTATCTGGCTCAACTCGAAGCCAGGCTACAGGAACTCGCGCTCGGGCGGGTGGCGACGGTCATGGGCCGCTACTACGCCATGGACCGGGACAACCGTTGGGAGCGGGTGGAGCGTGCCTACCAGGCCATGGTCGGCGGAGTCGGCGACCGGGCCGCTTCGAGCGCCGCGGCCATCGAGACCGCCTATGCCGCCGGTCAGAATGACGAGTTCGTCACCCCGCAAATCATCGTTCCCGCCGGCTGTGAGCCGGCCACGGTCAACGACGGCGACGCCATCATCTTCTTCAACTTCCGTTCCGATCGCGCCCGGGAGATCACCCGGGCTTTCACAGAAAAAGACTTTTCCGGATTCGGCCGTCCCCGACCGCTCCAACTGGCCGCCTATGTCTGCCTGACCGAGTACGACGCGACTTTCGACCTGCCGATCGCCTACCCTGCCGAAACCTATCGACAGTTGTTGGGTGAGGTGGCGGCAAACGCCGGCCTGCGGCAGCTGCGCATCGCCGAGACCGAGAAGTACGCGCACGTCACCTTCTTTTTCAATGGCGGCAGCGAAGTCCCCTTCCCGGGCGAGGATAGGGTCCTGATCCCCTCCCCCAAGAACGTGGCCACCTACGATCTACAGCCGGCCATGAGCGCTCCGGAGGTCACCGACGAGGCAGTGCGGCGCATCGCCTCCGGCCGCTACCAACTGATCGTCCTCAATTTTGCCAACCCCGACATGGTCGGTCATACAGGCATTTTGCCGGCCGCGATCAGCGCCATGGAAACGGTGGACGCCTGCGTCGGCCGGGTGGTGGAGGCGGTTCTCGCCGCAGGGGGCGCCATCCTCATCACCGCCGACCATGGCAACTGCGAGAAGATGAGCGATGATCAGGGGGAGCCATTTACCGCCCATACCTCCAATCCGGTGCCCCTTCTTTTGGTCGATCCCCTGCGCCGCACGGTAGTCCTCCGAAAGGGCGGCATCCTCGCCGACCTGGCACCAACCCTGTTGACGCTGCTGGGACTTCCTCAGCCGTCGGAAATGACCGGCACTACCCTGCTCGCCTGACCAGCCGCCGCTCTGCCGCCGGCCATCTCACCCGGAGGGGGATCCATGAGACTTGTGGCACCTTTGCGCCATGCGGTCGGCGAACTGCTGCAACTGCTGCTGCCGCCGGCCTGTCCCCTGTGCGGGCAGCTCCTCCCTCCCGGTCACATTACAAGTTTCTGTCCGGCCTGCCGCAAAGACCTGCCGCCACTGGTTCCACCCGCTTGCCGTCGCTGTGCTCTCCCCTTCGCGACCATCAATGGGGATCTGCACCTTTGCGAAACCTGCCTCCGGGAAGAATCACCGGCCTTTGCCCGGGTGCATGCCGCCGGTCTCTACCATGGACTGTTGCGCGAGGCGGTGCATCGCTTCAAATACCGCGGGGAGGTCGGCCTCGACCAACCGCTGGGACGACTTCTGGCGGAACGCCTGACGGCCCCGAAAACGGCACTGCTGGTGCCGGTACCGCTCCACACCCGTCGTTTGCGAGAACGCAGTTACAACCAGTCGCTGCTGCTGGCCAGAGTCCTCAGCCAGGCTCTGGGTCTGCCGGTGGCCCCGACTCTGCTGCAACGGACCAGGGAAACACCGCCGCAGCAGGGACTGCCTGCCTCAGTCCGGCGCCGTAACCTGCAGGGAGCCTTTGCCTTGGCGGCCAACCCGGCCGGTCGCCAAATCCTGCTGGTCGATGACGTGATGACCACCGGCAGCACGGTGCGGGAATGCGCCCGCGTCCTTTGCGCCGGGGACGCAGCCGGGGTGGAGGTCGCGATTGTCGCCCGGGCCGGCCGCTTGACCTTCAACCCGGCCGCTGACCCAAACGCTGATTGTTAGCTATAATACTCGGGTTTTGAAAGTTCTTTCATCGGAGGTTGCATGTCCCGATTCAACCAGGAACTCCTCGCCAGCCTCTCCCTGGAAAAAGTACTGAAGACGGTGCCGAGCGGCCTGTTCGTGGTCGATCTGGAGCAACGCATTCTTTCCTGGAACAGCGAAGCAGAGCGCATCACCGGCTATCAGGCCTCTGAGGTTCTCGGACGCCACTGTTCCTTCCTCGCCGGCATCCCCTGTGGCCGGGGCTGCGGACTCTTCGATCCGTCCCTGCCCAAGCCGATCATCGGCGTCGCCTGTTCGATCCGCGGCAAGGACGGGCAACAGATCCATCTCACCAAAAACGTCGACTACCTGCGCGACCAGTCCGGAAACATCATCGGCGCCATCGAATCCTTCGCCGACGTCACCTCGCGTCGCCGTCTTGAGGTTCGCCTGCGGCTGCAATCCCGGCAATTGGAGCGGACCGTCCGGCAACGCACCCGACAGTTGGAGGACGAGCAGGCACGGCTGCGCACCGTCTTCGACACCATGGCTGATTTCGCCTATATCTCCGGCCCCGATTTCCAGATCCACTTCATCAACCGGGCGATGTCCGAAGTCTTCGGCGAAACCACCCGCGACCTGTGCTATGAAGTTTTCCACAACTTTTCGGCGCCTTGTTCTTGGTGTCCCATGCCCCGGGTGCTGGCCGGAGAAACCGTCCAGGACGAACGGTTCTTCGCGAAGAACCACCGCACCTACGAGATCATCCACACCCCCCTGCCCGTCTCCGACGGCCAATTTCTGAAGCTCGCCGTCCACCGCGACATCACCGCCCGTAAAGAAGCCGAGGAGAAGTTGCTGGAAGCAAACCGGGAACTCGACGCCTTCGTCTACACCGTCTCCCATGATTTGCGCAGCCCCTTGACTCCTATTATCGGTTTCGCCGAATTCCTCCAGGAAGAGTATCGCGCTCGCCTTGACTCTCAAGGTCTCGAACTTCTTGGGGAAATCGAAACCCAGGGGCACAAGATGCTGGCCCTTCTGGAAGACCTTCTCTCCCTGTCCCGGGTCGGTCGGATCCCGCTCCCGGACGCCCCGGTCCCCCTCTTCCCGGTTCTGCGCGAAGTCCTTGACCACCACAGCCAGGAGATCAACCGACTGCAACTGGTGATCACCGTTGGCGACCTCCCTGCCCTGGCCGTGCCAGAGACACTCCTTTCCGAACTCTTCTCCAATCTGATCGGGAACGCGATCCGCTATGCCGCCGCCCCTCAAGGCCGGATCGAGGTTGGGAGTATCGGAACCGCGGATCCGATCTGCCTGTTCGTCCGCGACCACGGCCCGGGAATCCCCGAAGAGGAACGTCAAAAGATCTTTGATCCCTTCTATCGCGGCTCAACCGCCGGGAAAACCCCGGGAACCGGCATCGGCCTGGCCACGGTCCGCAAGATCGTCCGTCTCTACGGGGGCCGCACCTGGGTCGAGGAGACCCCCGGAGGTGGCGCATCCTTCTGGATCGAATTCCCCTCCTTCGCCGATTAATCCGATTGCCGCGCGATCCCACAGCCGCGGACCGCTCGTCCGACTGTCGATTGCTGCGGCAATCGCCGTGGGCAATCGTCTCTTTCGGAGGTATTCCTAGGGCCATGTATGGTCGCCCCTCGAACCCAAAGAAGGAGGAGAAGATGTGTGCCCGGACCGGAACCCCTATCCCACGCCCGCCCCGACCAGCCTATACCCCCTGCAATTGGAACAGCCTCAGCAGTGAAGAACAGCGCTGTCAAATTCGTGATTTGATCGGCAGCCCCTACTGGTTGGTCCTCCCGGTCGATATTCAGGAACGTTTCCTCGACCTTTACAGTAACGACTGACCGAAGTTCCTTTTGCCTGAGGGTTTTCGATTCGTTGCCCTGACCTCGCCAAGCGTGCTAACAATGACGGCATGAGCCGTAACTCCCGCACCGGTCAGTTCCCACCGCCCGACCTGCCGAACACGGCGCGCCTGATGGCCATTTTCAAGGGTCTCCACGGCCACTTCGGGCCCCGCCACTGGTGGCCGGCCGAGACCCCCTTCGAGGTCGTGGTCGGCGCGATCCTGACCCAGAACACCGCCTGGTGTAACGTCGAATACGCCATCGTCAACCTGCGCACCGGGGGAGCCCTCACCCCCGCGGCACTTCTGGCAATGGAACGCAGCGCATTGGAAGCCCTGGTCCGTCCTGCAGGCTACTTCCGCCAGAAGGCCGCTCGCCTGCAGGGATTCGCCGGTTATCTCCAGCGACAGCATCACGGCAACCTCCAAGGATGGCTCAGCCAGCCCCTGGCAGGAGTGCGGACGGAACTTTTGACCCTCCCCGGCATCGGCCCGGAGACAGCCGATTCGATTCTTCTTTACGCCGGTAATCGCCCCACCTTTGTCGTCGATGCCTACACGCGACGCCTTTTTGGCCGGCTCCACTTCATGATCGGTTCCGAGCCGTACGACCAGATTCGCGCCCTCTTCATGGATGCCCTCCCCGCCGATGCGGCCCTGTTCAATGAATTCCATGCGCTGATCGTGCAGGAGTGCAAAACCTTCTGCCGAAAAACGCCGCGCTGTCTTTCTTGTCCACTCCACCAACTCTGCCCAAGCGCCCTCTTTTCGAACTGAAAAGACTGCGGTGCTGCTCACATCCGCGCGTCAGCGGCTACAATTGGAAGCGGAACGGGATTATCCCCTTCCCCGACCCGCTCCCTCTGGAGGTTGCCATGGAATCGCTCCCCCAACGTATTGCCCGGATCTTCCCGAAAGCCGCTGCGATTCCCGAGCGCAGTCGCCTGGGAGATCCGATTGAGCAGGACGAATATCTCATCGAAGGCACCCTGCGCCGCTGGCCGGGCCCCTTCGGCGAAGCCCGCTCCCCGGTTTGGTTGGAAGGTCCCCAGGGAGCAAAACCACTGGTCATCGGCCACTATCCGCTCCTCGATGAATCCGAGGCCCTCGTCGCTTTGGCCGCGGCACGCCGAGCCTACGGCCAGGGGCGAGGGCTCTGGCCGACCCTGTCGGTGGCAGCACGTATCGGCCACATCCTGAATTTCCTCCGGCGCTTCCGGGAGGAGCGGGAGACGGTGGTCCGCCTGTTGATGTGGGAGGTGGGGAAGAGCGAAGGGGACGCGTCCAAGGAGTTCGACCGCACCGCCACCTACATTGCCGATACCATCGAGGCTCTCAAAGATCTCGATCGGAACTCTTCTCGGCTGGTCATCGAAGAGGGGATTATCGGCCAGATTCGCCGCGGCCCCCTGGGTGTCGTCCTCTGCATGGGCCCCTTCAATTACCCGCTGAATGAGACCTTCACGACCCTGATTCCGGCGCTGATCATGGGGAACACCGTCGTCTTCAAGCCGCCGCGTCTCGGCATCCTCCTTTACCGGCCCCTATTGGAGGCCTTTCGCGACTCATTTCCGGCCGGGGTGGTGAACACCGTCTACGGCGAGGGGAGAAGGGTGGTGGGGCCACTGATGGCGACGGGAGACGTCGATGTCCTCGCATTTATCGGTTCAGCCCAGGCCGCCGACGCCCTGAAGAAGGCCCACCCCGCCCCTCACCGACTGCGCGGGGTTCTCGGCATGGGGGCAAAAAATCCGGCCATCGTCCTAGCCGATGCTGACCTCGACCTGGCCACCAGGGAATGTATCCTCGGCGCCCTCTCCTTCAACGGACAGCGGTGCACAGCCCTGAAAATACTCTTTGTCCACCGCAGCATCGCCGAAGACTTCGTCGGCCGCCTCGCTACCGCCATCAGCGCCCTCCCCTTCGGCATGCCCTGGGAGCCCGAGGTCGTCCTCACGCCTTTACCGGAAGCCGGCAAACCTGCCTATCTCGAGTCCCTGGTCGCCGATGCCGTGGCCCAGGGAGCCAGGGTTTGCAACCCGGACGGCGGGCAGAGCCACCACAGCTTCTACTACCCGGCTCTGGTCTTCCCGGTCACCCCCGTGATGCGCCTCTACAACGAGGAGCAGTTCGGCCCGGTGATCCCGGTCGTCCCCTTCGACGACGTAGAGGAGCCGATCCGCTACGTTGTTGAATCGAACTTCGGCCAGCAACTCAGCCTCTTCGGCAGCGATCCTGCGACCCTCGCGCCCCTCATCGATCCGCTCGTGAACCAGGTCTGCCGCGTCAACATTAACTGCCAGTGCCAGCGCGGCCCCGACGTCTTCCCCTTCACCGGCCGCAAGGGTTCGGCCGAGGGGACCTTGTCGGTGAGCGATGCGCTGCGAGCTTTTTCCATCCGCACTTTGGTTGCGGCCCGGGAGGGGGCCCTCAATAAGCACCTGATCCGCACCATCACTCGCGACGGGAGTTCCAACTTTCTCTCCACCGATTTTTTGCTCTGACCCTCCGCCTTACCCCTTGCCAGGGCACCTGATTCTGGCAAACTTGTCAGCAGCAGGAGCTTTTACCTTGGCCCCGGTCCTGGCACTCACCCACCAGTGAAAGGCACTTTATGCCGGTCATTCTCTCCAACCTCCTCCGTCCCTTCGAGGATTTTTTCAAAAGCCAGGTAGCGGGCGGAATCGTCCTCCTCGGTGCGACCCTTCTCGCCCTGCTCCTCGCCAATTCACCGTGGAGCGCTACTTACCACCATTTCTGGGAACTGCCGCTGAGCATCGGGTTTGAGGGCTTCGGCCTGACCCAGAGCCTGCACGCCTGGATCAACGACGGGCTGATGGCGGTCTTTTTCTTTGTCGTCGGCATCGAGATCAAACGGGAACTGTTGGCCGGTGAGCTCGCCAGTCTGAGCAATGCCGCCCTGCCGATCGCTGCCGCTCTGGGCGGCATGCTCCTGCCGGCCCTTCTGTTCTTCGCCCTGGTCCCCCATCCACCGGGAAACGCCGGCTGGGGAATCCCGATGGCGACCGACATCGCCTTCGCGCTCGGCATCATTGCCCTGCTCGGCGACCGTATCCCTCGCTCGCTGGCGATCTTCCTGACCGCCCTGGCGATCGTCGACGACCTCGGCGCGGTGTTGGTCATCGCCGTATTCTATACCCAGGGACTGGCTCTGCTGCCGCTGGGCGTCGCACTGCTGGCGCTGGCAGTACTGATCGCCGGCAACCGCCTCGGTTGGCAGGATCCCACCTTTTATGCCCTGATCGGCCTGGCCCTGTGGCTGGCCCTCCTCAAATCGGGGGTGCATGCCTCGATCGCCGGGGTGCTTATCGGCGCCACCATTCCGGTACGACCGCGCCACAGTCATGACGAATTTCCCCGCCGGGTGCAAGTTCTCCTGGACCGATATCGCAGCCTTGAGACCCTCCCGGGCCCCTTCCACAACGAGGCCCGCCTCGGGACCCTGCTGGCCCTGGAGCACGTCTGTCAGGACGCTATGAGCCCCCTGCAACGGATGGAGCATGTCATGAGCCGCTGGGTGATCTTCGGCGTCATGCCGGTCTTCGCCCTCGCCAACGCCGGCATCTCCTTGAGCCTCAGCGAGCTGCGGGTGGCCTTGTCCCATCCGGTGACCCACGGCGTGGCAGTTGGCCTGCTCCTCGGCAAACCGATCGGTATCCTAGGCTTTTCCTGGCTCGCGGTGCGTCTGAAATGGGCCGTGCTGCCGCAAGGCTGCAGCTGGATGGACATTCTCGGCATCAGTATCCTGGGCGGCATCGGTTTCACCATGAGCCTCTTCATCACCAACCTCGCCTACGTCCTGCCATATCTCGTCGATGTCGCCAAGGTCGGTGTTTTCGGAGCCTCCCTTCTCGCCGGCGGCCTCGGCTACCTGCTGCTGCGTCGCCGCGCCAAGACCCCTCCGGAGTAAGGTGGCGGCTTGGGTCATTTTGTCCATCCATCTACCCATATGTGCATTTTTGTCCGGAGCCAGGGATTTTACACTCTTTAATCTCTCTCGTTTTTGTCTATATCCTACTGAATTTACTGTAGATTAATTATTAATCCCCTCGGATGGAATCTGGCAACTCCCTTGCAACTCATAAATGGACCTGCCGGCCAGCACCGCCCGGCCGAACCCCGCTTCCGCCTTTCGCAACCCAAAGGAGCCATCCTCATGGGCAAGACCGTGGACAAACCCAAGAAATACATCATCTCCTGCCGGGTTGACGACCATGAGCTGGAAACCTTGCAGGAGTTGGCCAAACGCGCCGACACCAGCATCTCCACCCTGCTCCGGCAGAGCCTGGATCTCCTCCAGGAAGACTATCGACAGCTTATCCGCCTGAGCGCCTGACCCGCGTCATCCCCAATTCCCCTGGCCCGCCGCCGGGAACACCCTCCCGGCCCCCCTCTGCGCCGTGCTTCTCCCGGTTTTCCCTTGACTTATCCCGCTGGTTTGCTAAGTTACATCCCTTGATTTTCGCTCCCTCCCGGGGGCTTCTGGAAGGACCGCCATGGACTACAAGGACACTCTCAATCTCCCCGTTACCGACTTTCCGATGCGCGCGAATTTGCCGCAACGGGAACCGGAGATGCTCCTTCACTGGGAACGCCTGGACCTCAACCGCAAGTTGGAAGGAGCCAGCGCCGGTCGCCCCAAATTCATCCTCCACGATGGTCCCCCTTATGCCAACGGCCATATCCACATCGGCCACGCGCTGAACAAGATTCTCAAGGACATCGTCATCAAGAGCAAACGCATGCAGGGATTTTACACCCCCTATGTGCCGGGCTGGGACTGCCACGGCCTGCCGATCGAACTCAAGGTCGATCAGGAACTCGGAGCGAAAAAACGGGACATGAGCAAGTCTCAGGTCCGCAAGGCCTGTCGCGCCTATGCCGAAAACTGGATTACCGCTCAAAGCACCGAATTCCAGCGCCTTGGCATCTTCGGCGACTGGGAGCACCCCTATCTGACCATGACCACCCAGTACGAAGCGGCGACCGCCCGTGAGTTGGCTCGCTTTGCTGAACGCGGCGGACTCTACAAGGGCAAGAAGCCGGTTCATTGGTGCCCATCCTGCGTCACCGCCCTGGCTGAAGCCGAAGTCGAATACGAGGACCACACATCCCCCTCGATCTTCGTCAAGTTCCCCTACATAGACCCGTTGCCGGCCGAACTGGCGCACCTGGCAGGAAAGCCGCTCTCCTTTGTGATCTGGACCACCACGCCGTGGACGATCCCGGCCAACCTGGCGGTCTGCCTGCACCCGGAACTCCCCTACGTCGCGCTGGAGACCGGCGGCGAACTGCTGGTGATGGCGGAGGGACTCTACCAGAAGGTCCTGGTGCAACTCGGCATCAGCGACTTTACCGTCCGCGCCACCTTCCAGGCGCCGATCTTCGAGCGGCTGCGCTGCCGCCACCCCTTCTACGATCGGGATTCGCTCCTCGTACTGGGCGATTACGTCACCCTGGAGGCCGGTACCGGCTGTGTTCATACCGCCCCCGGCCACGGCCAGGACGACTACCTGACCGGCCTGCGTTACGGCCTGGAGATCTACAACCCGGTCGATGACCACGGCCGCTACCGCGACGAGGTCGAATTCTTCGCCGGCCTCGACGTAAAAAAAGATGCCAACGCTGCGGTCAGCGCCAAGCTTGCCGAGGTCGGCGCCCTCATGTTCGAAGGAAAAGTCTCGCACAGCTACCCGCATTGCTGGCGCTGCAAAAAACCGATCATCTTCCGCGCTACCGAGCAGTGGTTCATCTCCATGGAAGCCAACGACCTGCGCGGCAAGGCGCTGCGGCACATCAACGATGTGCAGTGGGTCCCCCATTGGGGACGGGAGCGGATTTTCAATATGATCGAGAACCGCCCTGACTGGTGCATCAGCCGCCAGCGGACCTGGGGAGTGCCGATCACCGCTTTCTACTGCAAAAAGTGCGGCGAAGCCATCGCTGACGGCAAGCTCATGCACCATGTCGCTAACCTCTTCGAAGAGGGGGGGAGCGATATCTGGTTCGAGCGCGAAGCCAAGGACCTGCTCCCCGCCGGAACGGTCTGCCCCCATTGCGGCCACGACGATTTCGACAAGGAGCAGGACATCCTGGACGTCTGGTTCGATTCCGGGGTTTCTCACGCCGCCGTGCTGGAGACCCGGGCGAAGCTGGCGACTCCGGCCGACATGTACCTGGAGGGGAGCGACCAGCACCGCGGCTGGTTCCATTCAAGCCTCCTCGCCTCCGTCGGAACCCGCGACGTCCCCCCCTACAAGGCAGTCCTGACCCACGGCTTCGTCCTCGACGAAAGCGGCCGGCCGATGTCGAAATCCCTCGGCAACGTTGTTGCTCCGGAAAAGGTTATCCAGAAGTTCGGTGCCGAGGTCCTGCGCCTGTGGGTCGCCACCCAGGATTATCGCAACGACACCCGGGTCGGCGACCAGATCCTGCAGCAGGTCTCCGACGCCTACCGGCGCATCCGCAACACCGCCCGCTACATCCTCGGCAACCTCCACGACTTCAACCCAGCCATCGACTCGGTTCCGGACGGAGATCTGCTGGAGATCGACCGCTGGGCCCTGTCGCGCCTCGAAGGGCTGGTGAAACGGGTGGAGAAATCTTATAACGACTACGAATTCCACGTCCTTTATCACGCCGTGCATAACTTCTGCAGCGTCGACATGAGCGCCTTCTACCTCGACGTCCTCAAGGATCGCCTCTACACCGCTCCGGCCAAAAGCCTGGCCCGCCGCAGCGCGCAGACTGCCATGTTCCGGATCCTCGACGCCCTGACCCGGCTGGTCGCCCCGGTCCTCTCCTTCACCGCCGACGAGATCTGGCGGGAGCTGCCGGGCGAGAAGGAGGAGAGCGTACACCTCGCCGCCTTCCCACGTTTTGAAAACAGCCTCTTCGACAGCGAACTGGAAGCCCGTTACGAGCAGCTGCTCATGGTTCGATCCGACATCGCCAAAGCCCTGGAACTGGCCCGAAGCGCAAAGCTCATCGGCCACTCCCTCGACGCCCGGGTGTTGATCGCCGCTCCGGCCGGCCCCTGGCGGGAGCTTTTGGAGGCCAACCGCAATGAGTTGGCGACCCTTTGCATCGTCTCTCAGGCAGAATTGGTCGACGCGCTCGCCGATGGCTACGACGGCGAAGCGGTCAAGGGGCTCAAGGTCAAAATCGAAAAGGCCCTGGGAGAGAAGTGCGAACGCTGCTGGAACTACGTCACCACCGTCGGTGAAAGCGATGCCCACCCGACCGTCTGCCACCGCTGCCGCGAGGCATTGACCTGAGCCCTGCACCACGACCATTGGAGTTCTCCGTGCAGCGCTTCCGCCTCCTGGCCATCGTCAGCTTCGTGGTCCTGGCCCTCGACCAGGCGACCAAGGTCTACATCGACCGTCATTTCCAGCTCTACGAGTCGGTGCCGGTCATTGAGAACTTCTTCCACATCACTTATATCCGTAATCAGGGGGCGGCCTTCGGCCTCCTCGCCAGCAGTTCGGTGCGGATTCCCTTCTTCATCAGCGTCTCCCTGGTCGCGGCCGTCGGCATCCTCTGGTATCTGCGCAAACTCCAGGACCGGCAGGTGCTCCAGAACTTCTCCCTGTCCCTGATCTTTTCCGGGGCGGTCGGCAATCTCATCGACCGGATACGCCTCGGTGAAGTCATCGACTTCCTCGACGTCCATTGGTACCGCCACCACTGGCCGGCCTTCAATGTCGCCGACTCGGCGATCTCGGTCGGAGTCGCCCTCCTGTTGATTGACCTCTGGCTGGAGGAACGGCATAAACCGCGTTCCTGAAAACACGGCATCATCTTCGCCAAACAAAAAGGGGTCTGCACGTTAGCTGCAGGCCCCTTTTTATTCCGGGACAGGAGCGGGTCCTGGCCCGCCTCCCTCCATCCGTTAACGCCGCCGTCCGAAAAGCCTCAGCAACATCAGGAAAAGGTTGATGAAATCGAGGTACAGGGTGAGAGCACCGAGAATTGCGCCCTTCCGGGACATTTCCTCATCGGCGAAACCGTTCGCGGCCATCCTTTTGATCTTCTGAGTGTCGTAGGCGGTCAGCCCGACGAAGACGATGATGCCGCAAAAGGTGGTGACCCAGTAGATCATCTCGCTTTTAAGGAAGATATTGACCACCGAGGCCAGGACCACCCCGATCAGACCCATGAAGAGAAAGCTCCCCCAAGAAGTAAGGTCCTTCTTTGTCAGGTGGCCGTAGAGGCTCATGGCGCCGAAGGTCCCGGCAGTGACCAGGAAAGTGCTGGCGATGGAGGAGCGCGTGTAAGCGAGAAAAATCGCCGCCATGGTGACCCCGTTGAGGGCCGAGTAGAAGAGGAAGAGACCGGTCGCGGTCGCAGCGGAGAGCCGGTTGATGGCGGCACTCAAGGCGACGACCAGCCCCAGTTCGCCGAACAGGAGGGCGTAGAAGACCAATTTATTGCCGAAGATCAACTGCACCAGGGCGGGGCTGTCGGCGGTGAAATAGGCGATCACCCCGGTGAGGGCAAGACCGGCCGCCATCCAGTTGTAGACCCGGCGGACGAAGTCGCTGGTGGTGGCAAGGGTCGTGGTTTGCGGAAACGGGATGGGGGATTCCATTTTTGAAAACTCCTTTAAGAAGGGAGGACTCAGGTCCCTAGCAACGGGCTGAAGAGGACGTAGACGATGTAGGAGATTATTCCCGCCGCCGGGATGGTCAGGACCCAGGCCCAGAGGATGCGGTAGGCGATCTTCCAGTTCACGGCGGTGAGGCGCTTGGTGAGGCCGACGCCGAGAATGGTGGAGGTGATGACGTGGGTGGTGGAGACCGGCATGCCGATGGAGGCGGCGCCGAGGATGACTCCGGCGGAGGCGGTCTCGACGCAAAAACCGTGAACCGGTTGCAGCTTCACGAAGTCCTTGCCGACGGTCTTGATGATGCGCCACCCGCCGCCGGCAGTTCCGAGGGCCATGGCGACGGCGCAGGCGAGCTTGACCCAGGTCGGAACAACGAATGTTTCAAGGGTGCCATAACTGACCAGGGCCATGGTGATCACCCCCATCGACTTCTGGGCGTCGGCGGTGCCGTGAGCAAAGGCCATGACCGCGGCGGAGAGGATCTGCAGGCGACGGAAGTTGCGGTTAAGGATATCCGGCGCACGATTGCGAAAGGTCCAAAGGATGATCAACATGAAGACAAAACCGAAGAAGACCCCGGCCATCGGCGACAGGATCAAGGCCAGGACGATCTTCTCCAACCCCTTCCAGTGCAGGGTTCCAAGCCCGGAATGCGCGATGACCGATCCCATCAGGCCGCCGATGATGGCGTGGGATGAGGAAGAGGGAAGACCGTAGTACCAGGTGACCAAGTCCCAAACAATGGCGCCAACAATGCCGGCGAAGACGACCGTCTGGGTAATCGCCCCGGCATCGACGATCCCCTTGCCGATGGTGGTGGCAACCTTGGTGGAGATCATGGCGCCGACAAAATTAAGGACGGCGGCCATGACAATGGCACTGCGGATCGAAAGCGCACGGGTCGACACACAGGTGGCGATGGCGTTAGCCGTGTCGTGGAAGCCGTTGATGTAGTCGAAGGCGAGCGCTGAGCCGATGACCAGGAGCAACATCAGGAGGTGGACTTCATGCATTTTTCACCACCACGCTTTCGAGGATGTTGGCAGCGTCCTCGCACTTGTCGGTGGCACGCTCAAGGGTTTCGTAAATCTCCTTCCACTTGATGAGCTGGATGGGGTCCTTCTCCTCGTCGAAGAGGCGGCTGATCGCTTCCCGGCAAACCCGGTCGGCCTCGTTCTCCAGGGCATTGACCTCGACGCAGTAAACGGCAATCGGCTCCAGTTTGCCGCCGAGGATGCCAACCGCCTTGTCGATAGTCTGGCAACACTTGAGGATGAGAAAAGCCAGTTCCTTGGCTTCGGGAGTCGGTTTTTCGACGTTGTACATGACCACCCGCTGAGCACAGGCGTCAATGAGATCGAGGATATCGTCGAGGGCTCCGGAGAGGGCGTAGATGTCCTCGCGGTCGAAGGGGGTGACGAAGCTCTTATTGAGTTTCTTGATGATGTCGTGGGTGAGTTGGTCGCCCTTGTGCTCGACGTCCTTGATCTTGCGCTGGCTCCCGACCGGGTCGATGAAATTGTCCAGCAGATCTTTCAGAAGCTCGGCACCGAGAATGGTATTGCTGCTCATCTCTTTAAAAAGGGCGAAGAACTTTTCATCCTTGGGGATCAAACCAAACATAAAGGCCTCCGAAACGGCCCCCGGGGGGGCCATGATGTTGGAAAAGACAGGGACTTGCCCCGCATCGACGGGGCCGAAAACGACCGCATGACTGATACCACAAATCGCCCTTTTTGCCCACCCCAAAACACGCCCTGAACGGCTTCAGGGATCAGGCTGGATCGGCACCGCCCTCCCCGGCATAGCCTGGAATTGCGGCAGGATCGACCACATCCAGCTGCTCATCCGCAAGATATTGCCTGGCGTAGGCGAGGTAGACCCGGTCCCGCACAAAAATGTCGAAGATATCCGGGTCGATGCTGCCGTCAAGCTTCATCTGCCCCATGATCTGCAAGGTCTCGGAGAGGGTCTTGGCTCTTTTGTAAGGTCGGTCCCTGGCCGTGAGCGCCTCGAAGACGTCGGCAATCGCCATGATCCGCGCCTGGACCGACATCTGTTCCCGAGTCAACCCGCGCGGGTACCCCTTGCCGTTGACCTTTTCGTGGTGCCCGGCCGCGAATTCAGGGACCTGGCAAAGATCCTTGGGAAAGGGGAGCGCTTCGAGCATATGGATGGTGGTGTTGATGTGATTGTTGATGATCCCCCGCTCCAGATCGGTGAGGGTCCCGGCGGGGATGGTGAGGTTCTCGATTTCGTCGGCCGAAAGAAGCAGCCTGTCGCTACCGTCGGAGTCTCGCCAGCGCCAGCGCCCGGCCACTTCCCGGACCCGCGCCGCTTTGCCCGAGTCCATGAAGTTTTCCGGGCGATTGCAACTGCGCAGGAATTCCCGATCCAGCAGCAACTGCCGGAGGCGCGACTCCAGGTCCGATCCTGCCGACGTGGCCGGCGGCTCTCCTCGCTCCAGCGCCGCCAACCGCTCCCGCAACACCTCCAGTTCAGCATCCCGCTTCAGGATCTCGAACCGGGTATCGAGAAGGTGGATGCGGTCAAAGATTGTTTCCAGGCGGGTGGCCTTGTCGACGACGTATTCGGGGGTGATGACCTTGCCGCAGTCGTGGAGCCAGGCGGCGATCTCAAGTTCGTAGCGTTCCTTCCCGTTGAGGGAGAAATCGGCCAGGGGCCCGGAGGCACTGCGGCTGATGGCATCGGCCAGCAGCATAGTGATGACCGGCACTCGCCGACAATGGCCTCCCGTATAGGGGGACTTTTCATCGACGGCATTGGCCAGAAGTTGGATCAGAGCGTCGAAGAGGTGCTTGAAGTCCTGGATAAGGGTGTTCTTGGTCAGCGCGACTGAAGCCTGGGAGGCCAAGGACGCGACCAGACGCTGATCAGCCTCGCTGAAGGCGACGACCTCTCCGGTGAGGGGATTCAAGGCATTGATCAGTTGCAGCACCCCGATGATTTGGTCTTCATGGTTCTTCATCGGCACCGTTAAAAAAGACCGGGAACGGTAACCGGTGCGAGCATCGAAGGTACGGGTTCCGGAAAAATCGAAGCCCTCGGCAGCGTAGGCATCGGGAATATTGATCACCTCCCCGGTCAGGGCCGCATGGCTGACCACCATCTGGGTGTTGGGAGTACCGTCGGGCAGGAAGAGGGGGATCGGTTCGAAGGGGATCGGCTTCCCGCTGGTTCCGCCCAATTTAAGTCCGAGGGAGTTGGTGCGGAGGATTTCAATGCGTAACCGCCGGTCCTCAGTGACGATGTAGAGGGTGCCGCCGTCGGCCCCGGTCAGCTCTTTGGCCCCGACCAGGATCATTTCGAGAAGGCGAGTGGCATCTTTTTCGGCGGAAAGACCGACCCCGATGGAAAGCAGGCGGTCGATGCGATCAAGAATTCGCTCCGATGTCCCAGCAGGAGAGGTAACCATGGTGACGACCTCAAGGTGGCGCACGCGACCGTCAAAATCGCTTTGTCCAATGTCCGGCGGAATATTTTCCCGTAACCGCAAATAACTTTACACCTGGATTTTTAATCTGCTAGCTTTAAGTCATGACAGCGGCAGGACGCATCCTCTCGATTCTGACGGTCATGGTCATCGGCATGGTCATCCTGCTCTACTACAGCCGCACCGGACTGCTGGAGAGCATTGAGACCAAGACCTATGACTGGCGGCTGCGAGACTGGCGTGGCCCGCTGGCCCCGACCGGGACTATAGCAATAATCGCCATCGACGAAAAGAGTATCAGCGACCTCGGCCGGTTTCCATGGAACCGCCAACATTTCGCCGACCTCATCAAGACCGTCGCCGCCGCCGGTGCCCGGGGGCTGGTTCTCGATGTCCTCTTTTCCGAGGCGCAGAATCCGGCGGCCGACCAGGCGTTGGCCAAAGCCGTAGAGCACTCCGGAATCACCTATCTCGGGGGAGCCTTCAGCTTCGCCTCCGACGGCTCCCCCGAGGCCTTCCTGCAAAATCTGCCCATCCTGACCCGGGCAGCGCGCAGCACCGCCCATATCAACGTCTTCCCCGACGACGATGGCGTGCTGCGCTGGACCCGGTTGGCCATCGCCTATCAGAACCACCTTTACCCCTCCCTGGGGTTGGCGGCGGCCCTTGCCGCTGCAGACGAAACGGCCTTTAGTCTGGAGCCCCTGGTCCTGCAGGCCGGCTCCCTGACGGTACCCACCGACCCCGAGCAGCATATCCTCATCAATTTTCGCGGTCCCACCAACACCTTTGAGCATTTTTCCTTCGTCGACGTCCTCAAAGGCCGGGTCCCGGCCGCCGCCCTGAAAGACAAGGTCCTGATGGTCGGCCCGACCGCCATCGGCATCTACGATATGCGGGTCACCCCCTTTTCCAGCAACACTCCTGGGGTGGAAGTCCATGCCAACGTCGCCGACAATCTGCTGCGTGGCGACAGCATGCAGCGAGGCGGCACCGAGTCCCTCATCGACCTGCTGGCGATCAGCCTCCTTGGCCTGCTGGTGGCGGTCATCACCTTGCATCTGCGGGCTGCGGCGGCGCTGCCGGTGGTGTGCGCCCTCACTCTCGGCTACCTTTGGTTTACCTGCGTGCGGATCGGCTGCGGCCAATGGCTCAGCGTCGTCTACCCGCTCCTGTCGATTGTTCTCGTCTATTTGATTGCGTCGTACCTGCGCTTCTTTTTCCTCGACCGCAAAGCGCGCCAGATTCGCGCCATGTTTTCCTGCTACGTTTCAAAAAAAATTGTCGATGAGATCGTGAAAAATCCGGAACTGGCCAAGATCGGCGGCGACAGCAAAATCGTCACCATCCTCTTTGCCGACATCAAGAACTATACGGGCTACAGCGAACAGCACTCGCCGCAGGATGTAGTGCGCATCCTCAATGAATACCTGGGGGAGATGACCCATGTCATCCTGAAATACGACGGCACCCTGGACAAGTTTATGGGAGATGGAATCCTCGCCTACTGGGGGGCACCGCTACCGCAGGCCAATCACGCCGAACTGGCGGTTCGCTGCGCCCTGGAGATGCTGCAGCGACTGCGGACACTCCACGCCAAGTGGGAGAAGGAAGGGACCGAGCCATTCAGTTGCGGCATCGGCATGCATACCGGCGAGGTGATCGCCGGCAACATCGGTGCGGAAAATAAAAAGATGGACTACACCATCATCGGCGATGCGGTCAACCTCTCCTTCCGCATCCAGAACGAAAGCCGCCACGTCAATGCCCCGGTCATCACCGAACCTCTGTACGAGCAGGTCAAAGATATGGTATTAATTGAGGCTCTGGGTCCGGTTCTGGTCAAAGGAAAAAACGTTCCGGTCAATATCTTCGCCCTCAAGGGATTACGGGAGCCCGCCCTTCCAAATTGATCCCTACCTACCTCGGCGGCGCTGGCATCAACCCTGCAATGTCAACCCCGGGGCGGTTAGGAAAAGTGAGTGAGAACCATGCGCAGCTTTTTGCTTCTTTTGATCTGTCTGATCTGCTCCGACAGGGCCTTCGCCTTTCGCCAGGTGGATTTGGTGGAAGTGCTGCCGGCGGGGAAGCCGACGACCCTTGCCATCGATCCCGAAGGCCGAATCTACACCTCCCAGGAGAACGGCACCGTTCTGGTCCTTTCTCCAAGCGGGGAGACGCTCATGACGCTCGGCGCCATCGAAGCCGGCAGCGAGCCGACCCTGCGCCACCCCGGCGGAGTCACCTTCAGCCCCGAGCACATCTTTGTCACCGACACCAAGCTAAATCACGTGGTCATCTTTGATCGCCGCGGCAAATTTATACGAACCTTCGGCACCTCGGGAGATGATCCCAAGCAGTTCGATGGTCCGGCTGGCGTCGCTTTCGCGGCCGGCCTCCTCTTTGTCGCCGATTCCGGTCACGATCGGGTGCAGGTCTTCGGCCCCGACGGGGTCTACATGGCCACCATCGGCCGCAGCGGACCGGATGACACGAGACTCTCCGGGCCGACCCTGGTCACGGTCGACCCGGAGGGGAGGCTGTGGGTCCTCAGTGCCGGCGGCACCATCAAAAGCTATACGCTGACCGGAAAATATCTGGGGACCTTGAATACCAAACGCTCGCCGAGCGCTCTGGCGGCGGACAGGGAAGGAATCTATTTAGCCGATCGCAATTCACTCCAGATCTGCAAATTCGACCGGAACGGCAGTGAGCTTTTTTGCTTTGGCTCGAAAGGGAAGGACCCGTCACAATTTCTTTCGGTGAACGGCCTGGCGGTCACCGAAGAGGGCCGGATTTTTGTTGCCGACCGGGAAAAGGGGACGGTCCAAATCCTGGTCACCGACGCCGTTCCAGCCCTTGTCAATTTGGAACGGCAGGTCTCCCTGACCACGGTCCGCTGGCATGGAGAACTGAACGGAGTCGCCGTCAAACGCTTGGCCATCGGGCCGGACGGCCGCCTCTACGGCATCGCCGCCAAGGAGAAGGCAATCCTGATCTTCAACGACGCGACGGTGGAGCGGACCCTGCAGATTAAGGACTGGGACCCAGTGGCCCTGGCGGTGGGCGCCGACGGCGCGATTTGGGTCGTCGACGCAGAGGAAGAGCGGGTCCTCAAACTTGACCCGAGCGGGAAGGTCACCCTCAGCTTCGGCTCCTCTGGCTCCTGCGACGGCTGCTTCGACGACCCTTCGGACATCGTCGTTTCTCGCAAGGGACT
>JBBQBQ010000033.1:0-21122 GCA_038317685.1 Desulfuromonadales bacterium
CGAGGACCCGCACCCGCACCCCGCGGTCGGCGGCCCGCAGCAGCACCTCGGCGGCGAGGATGCCGATATTGTCCGTCGACCAGATGAAGTACTGGATGTCGATGCTGGCGGCGGCGCGATCGGCGAGCCAGGCCCGGGCCAGAAGCGACTCCTCCCCCTTCTCCAGGACCGCGGCGGCGCTTTGGCCGGGGTGGCCGGCGGTCAGCCCGTCGAGCTGGGCCGCCAAGGGCGGCGGCGGGGCCGGCTCGACGGCGTGGGCCGGCAGGGCCAGCAAGGCCAGGCCGAGGAGCCTCATGATCACCGTCAGGGCAGAGCGGCCGATGCAATTAGTGCGCTGTGCGGGGTCCCTCATCCCCTTCCCTCCTCCCCTGGGTCCGGCATCCCCGGACCGAAAAAGAAGCCTCTCGTTAGCCCGGTGATTATGGCATTCCCCTGGATTCGAGGCAAGGCCGGAAAGTCCCCCGTCCCGCGTTGACGGACCGCCCCCCCCATGCCATACTGACCGCCATCGGAGGGTTGATGCTGATTCTATTCACCATCTTGGCAACTATATTCGGGGCGGTGGCGCTGACGGTGCTCCTCTCCTACGCCATCACCTGGTACGAGAGTGCCGACGCCGATCCGGCCCTGGTGCCGGGGCGCCTGGGCCGGGAGCAGCTGACCTTGACCCTGCGCCTGCTGCTGCGAGAGACCTGCTGCCTGTTCGCGACTGTCCTTTGCCACCCCTTGGGCTGGCTGCCGCCCCGCCCGGTGCGCTTCGACCCGGCCGGCGGCCCGCCGGTCATCTTCCTGCACGGACTCTTTCAGGATCGCGCCTGCTGGTGGTGGCTGCGCTGGCGCTTCCAACGACGGGGCTTACGCAACCTCTACACTCTCAACCTCCCCCCCTGGAAGAACCTCGAAGTCCTCACCGAACGCCTCGCCCTCCTGGTCGACGCGGTGCGCCGGAATGGCGCCGGAGACCGGGTCCATCTCGTCGCCCACTCCATGGGGGGGCTCATCGCCCGCAACTACCTGCAGCTGCGGGGCGGCGCCCGCAAGGTCGACCGCCTGGTCCTGATCGCCGTCCCCAACCATGGTTCCAAGCTCGCCCCTTTTTCGGTCTCGAACCTCGGCGAGCAGGCCCTGCCGGGCTCGGCCCTTTTGCAGCGTCTGAATGCCGCCGACCTGCCGTGTCCCGAGACGATCACAACGATCTATTCCCGGCACGACAACATTATCCTCCCCTGGCAAAGCGCCCGCCTGCCGGGAGTCCGCAACTGCGAGCTGGCCGGGATTGGGCACGTCGGCCTGCTTTTCTCTTCCCGGACCCTGGACCTGTTGACGACCGCCTTGATCTCCCCCCTCCCGACGGAGCCCGGACATGACCACTCTTGAAATTCACAGCACCCGGCAGGTGGAGATGATCGACGTCACCGCCGCGGTGCGCCGCGCCATCGCCGGCAGCGAAGTCGTCAGCGGCCTGGCGGTCCTCTTCGTGCCCCACACCACCGCCGCCGTCACCATCAACGAGAACGCCGACCCCGACGTCGTCGCCGACCTGGTCATGGAACTGAACAAGATCGTCCCCTTCCAAGACGGCTACCGCCACGACGAAGGGAACAGTGCCGCCCACCTCAAGAGTTCCCTCTTCGGCCCCTCCCTGACCTTGATCGTCGCCGACGGCGCCCCTTTCCTCGGGACCTGGCAGGGGATCTATTTCTGCGAATTCGACGGCCCCCGTCACCGCCAGCTCCACCTCAAGATCCTCGCCGGATGAAATCCCGCGTCGCCCTGCGGCGGCTGACCAGCTACGAGCCGGCGGCGGTGGCGGAGGCCTTGGCCGCTACTCTGGAACCGCTCGGGGGGATGGCCGCTTTTGTCCGTCCCGGGCAGCGAGTCCTCCTCAAGCCGAACCTCCTCTCCGGCAAGGCGCCGGAGCGCGCCGTCACCACCCACCCGGAGTTGGTCCGCGCCGTCATCCGCGCCGTGCAGCAGGCCGGCGGGGTGGTCTCCGTCGGCGACTCCCCCGGGGTCGGCACTCCTCTCGCCGTCGCCCGGCGCTGCGGTCTGCTGGAGGTCATCGAGGCCGAAGGCGCTGCCTTCGCTCCCTTCGCCGACTCGGTGCGGGTGCGGGTCGGCACCGGGACCTTTCACGAGCTGGAGTTGGCCCGCGACGTCCTCGACGCCGAGGTCGTCATCAACCTCCCCAAGCTCAAGACCCATCAGATGATGGGGCTGACCTGCGCCGTGAAGAACCTTTTCGGCTCCGTCGTCGGCCTGCGCAAGGCGCGCCTCCACCTCCAGGCCGGAACCGACCAGGCCTTCTTCGCCCTGATGCTTCTCGAACTCGCCGAACAGATCGCCCCGGCGCTGACGATCGTCGACGCCGTCGTCGCCATGGAGGGGGACGGCCCAGGCAGCGGCACTCCGGTCCAGGTCGGCGCCCTCCTCGCCGGCGTCGCACCGCTGGCCGTCGATGCCGTCGCCTGCGCCCTGGTCGGCATCCCGACGAGCGCCGTATGGACCCAGCGGGTCGCCCTCGAACGAGGTCTGCCGTGGAGCCGCCTCGAAGACGTCCAATTGGTCGGCACCCCTCTCGATGCCCTGCGCGTCAGCGGCTTTCGCCCGGCCAAGCGCACCGACGTCAACTTCGGCCTGCCGGCCTTCATCAAACGCCCCCTCAAAAGCGCCCTCACCGCCCGCCCGGCCGTCGATGTCCCTGCCTGCCAGCGCTGCGGGCTCTGCGTCAAACACTGCCCTCCGGCGGCGATGACCCTCGACGAGAGGGGCCTGCGGATCGACTACGCCCGCTGCATCCGCTGCTTCTGCTGCCAGGAACTCTGTCCCCACGGAGCGCTGCGGACCGAGCAGGGTTTCCTCCTGCGGCTCAGCCGGTTTCTGGGGGAAAAGCCTTGAGGCGCTGGTGAGACCCGGGCCCTGACTTGGCCGGATCCCCGGATATATTCATTTCGCCGAATAGCCCCTTCAGACCCTCGATTTCTTTTTTCAAGGCGAAGGCTTAGATCTCTCGCGCCACACCTGCCTCGAACTGTTGCCAAAATATTGGTTCATCAGGCAAAAAACATTGGGTTGTTTTTTAAAATTTTGTTATGTTCTTTATCAGGGATAACCTAGCCATAGGCCCGCTGGACCAGCAATGGTCCTTTGTCCTACGTTTTAAAGCCCACCTCATTTCTCAACCCTCTTCTCCAAAGCCCCCCAAGGCAAGGGCCAAGACCCTTGTCGCACCGGCGGGAGAAGTTCTACCTACCGCGATCAGCATTGAACCAATTTGGATGTTGCGGCAACTCAATGGATATAGCCAGGGATAACCGTTACCTGACCGATCTGTTGCGAAGCTCTGCCGCAGGAGATGATCTGGCGTTCAAGGAGTTCTATACCTTGACGAACAGACGGGTTTACTTCTACCTCCTGCGTCTTCTTCGACACAAAGAAGCTGCGGAAGACTGCCTGGTCGAGACCTTTACCATCGTCTGGAAGAGCGCGGGCCAGTACGCAGAACGGGCCGCTCCAACCACCTGGGTACTCGGCATTGCCCGGAATATCGCCATGAATGAACTGCGGAGCCGGAAATACCATGCAGACATCGATGACCATCTCGAACTCGCCGGGGGAGAGATCCCCGATGCGGAACCGATGGACCGCTCCCGCGTCCTGGACCAAGCCCTGGGGCTGCTGTCGAGAAACCACCGCGAGGTCATCGACCTGGTCTTTTACCATGAAATGAATTACCCGGAGGTGTCGGCCATGCTCGACATCCCCGTCGGAACGGTCAAGACCCGTATTTTCCACGCCAAAGCGGCACTGCTGGCTGCGCTGAAAATCATGAAGGTAGATCGAGATGCCATTTGATCGCCAACAGCTAAGCGAACTGCTCCTCTTCTACGAAACCGGGCAACTCTCGGTTAAGGAAGAGCAGACCGTCGCAGCCGCCCTCAGGGAATCTGTCGAGCTGCGGGAGGAATACGCGGTGATCGTCAGGCTCAGGGCGGACTACCAGCTTCTGGAAAAGGCGAGCGGCCCCCCCGGGAAGGATCTTTTCTCCCGGATCGAACGCAACCTCCAGGACCATCCAACCCAGGCCCCGGCGGCCTCTTCCCGGTCTCCGGGCTGGGCAATTGGAGCGGCCGTCCGCCGTCTGTTTGCCTCCCCCGGGCTGGCCTGGGGGGTTGTCGCCGCCCAATGCGCAATCCTCGCGATCCTCTTCTTCACCCTGCCTGGACCGGCCCGGGTGGTGACCTTAAGTTCCTCTTCTGGTCAGCAGGATGGTGCCTACATCAACCTCATGTTTCGGGAAAATACCTCCGAACTTGAAATCCGCACCCTGGTCAGATCGGTTGGCGGAGAGATCGTCGGCGGGCCGTCGGAGACCGGCCTCTATCTCCTCCACATACAGACCGAGCAGGCACTGCCGGAGGTCTTGAACACCTTGCAGCACGCGCCATCGGTCCGGTTCGCCGAAAAAAGGATGTAATGCAACCCGGCATCATCAGTTTCTGAGGGTTCCCTGAGGGTAATTATCATGGACAGCTTGGAGGAAGGCATATGGAATTGATCGGCAGCAATGGCCTGAAGGTAGCCAGGACGGTAGTGATCAGCCTTTTTCTGCTCTGGGCGGGGCAGGGGTTTGCCGGCACGACGCCGGCGGAACCCATAGTCACCTTCGACTCCCCCGGCGAAGGATTTGAAGCGACCGAAAAAAAACCGACGATGCGCTTCTCCTCCAACATCCCCGTCGGAGCGGCGAACCTCCTGGTGCTCCTCGACGGCGTCGATATCACCGGGGTTCTCGAATTCCCTCCGGGTGGCTTTGAGTATCGTCCCGACCAATCCCTGCCCAACGGCCAGCACCAGATTCACGTCACCGTCTACCGGGACGATGGGACTGAAGCCGAACAGGAGTTCGCCTTCAGCACTCTCTACCGGGGCTTTTTTGACCAGGTCTCCAGTAACACCCAGGTATCGGCCGTCTATGAACAGGCGCTGAAAAAACCGGTCGGCGTTCCCCGACGGAACCTGGCGACCAACCTCGGCACCACCAATCTGGTCACCAAGGGAAAATGGGAAGTGGGATTCAATACCAACCTGCGTTACCTGGAAAGGAGTGCGCCGATCCTGGCTCCGGAAAAAAAGGGCTTCGACCTGGTCGACTACCGCCTTTCGGGTCGCTATGCGGGGGAAAATTTGGGCCTTCTCGCCGAGATGGGCGATCTGCAGCTCCAGGAAACCCAGAACACCGTCATGGGCCTGGCCCGCCGCGGGGCGCGGGCGGAGCTTAATTACCGAAGCTTTTCTCTCAGTTCCTTCATGGTCCAGAGCGAACAGGTCTTCGGCTTCGATGGCGGGCTGGGTCTCGACTTCAACGAAAACGATAACATCAAAGGGGTGGCCGGCGGGATCAAACTCTTTTCCGACGCCCTCACCCTGCGCACCATCTACGTCACCGGCGGCGAAAAGGGGAGTTCCTTCGGTCTTTATACCGAGGGTGGGGACCGGAAAGGCGACGTCCTGGCCTTCGTCCTGCAGAATCAACTCCTCGACGGCAAACTGACGATTGGGGCAGAATACGATCTCTCGGATTTCGATGCGGATACCAGCGACGAATTTTCTTCGGAAACCGACCGGGCCTGGTCCCTCAAGGCAGGGGGGTATGCCGGCAATGTCAACTACCAGGCTCTCTATGAATATGTCGGCCCCGATTACGAAGTGGTCGGCAACCGGGGGCTGCAGCGGGACCGGGAAGGATTTACCGTCAATGGCGGGATCCAGAGCAGCCTGTATGCCCTCACCCTGTCCGGCTCCCGCTACGAGGACAACGTCAAAGAAGACCCGCTCTTTCCCCAGACCAGCGCCACCATGGGGATGGCCGATTTCTCCTTCAACCGGTTCCCGGCCTTCCCGATGGGACTGAGCGTACAGCGAACGATCATGGACAGTTCCATGGTCCCCGAATTCGGTATGCCGATCAAAACCTACACCGACATGATCGGCGCCCGCATCAACCACCCAAGCGGGCCCTGGAACTTCAGCCTCAACGCCAATTATTCCAGGCAGGATGACCGAACGGACGTTAATTACGACACCAAGACCCAGACCTACAGCTTCGTCCCCATGTACTACTCGGAGCACTTCTCCTTCACGCCAAGTCTCTCCTTCAACCGCTCCTCCGACGATACTTCCGGGACCGACACCGACACCTACACGGCAACCCTTGACCTGCGTGGCGACCTCTTTTCCGGGAAGTGCCTCTATGAATTTGCCGGCACCTTCAATCGGATGGAGATGAGTCGCGACGCCATGAAGATGGACAGCCTCAACAGCAATTTCCGCGTCGCTTACGTCCCGGGGACAAATTATTTTGGATTTTTGAACCCTTCGATAGGGTTGCGGGGACTATACAACAAAACGAACGACCGGCTTTCCCATCAATCGAATGAAGATTTTGCCCTGTTACTGGTCATTTCCACCAGCCTGGGCATTTCCCTTTAAGGAGGCGCGACCATGAGACTGTTCTCCACCATCATCGGTCTTTTTCTGGCAACGATGCTCCTGAGCCCGGGCATCGCGGGGGCGGTGACGGTTTTGGCCTCCCCCTCCAATCCCTTGGTCGGACAATCGGTCACCGTGTCGGTGAGTGCGGCGCCCTCACCCGCCCCCTGTCCAATGTATGTCAACTTCGGTGACGGTTCGAGCACCACTTTCATCTGTCAAACCGGCATAACCCCATTTTGCGGCGTTAATTTCAGCCATTCCTATGCTTCTCCCGGCAACTTCACGGTCTCATCCGGGTCCTCCGCCGCTGCCTGCAGCGGTTTCCCTGCAACCGCCAGCAGAATTGTCACCGTGACCGCACCCTGTACGCCGATCAGCATTGCTACCGCCAGCCTGCCGGCAGGAACCCTGACCCAGCCGTACAGCGTCTCCCTCGTCGCCAGCGGCGGCACCGCGCCCCGCACCTGGGCGCTGACACAGCTTGACGCTAACTGGCTCCCGGCCGGCCTCACCCTGACCCCCGCCGGCCTGATCACCGGCACCCCGACCGCAACGGGAACCTGGAACATCAATTTTTCCGTCACCGACAGTTGCTCTCCATCAGCCCAAACCGCCTACAAGTGGCTCTCGCTCACCATTAATCCGCCGAGTTGCCCGGCCCTTGGGATTGCCACCGCAGCGACGCTGCCGAACGGTACCCAGTCCCAGCCATACAGTCAACAGCTTCTCCCCAGTGGCGGAGCAACCCCGGTCACCTGGTCGATTTCCCCCCTGGATGGAAACGTCCTCCCCGCCGGACTGAGTTTGACTCCCACTGGGCTGATTACAGGAACCCCGACGGCCACCGGGTCCTTCAGCGTAAACCTTACGGCTACGGACAGTTGTCCCATCGCACCCCAGTCTGCCAGCCGCTGGTTTTCGATCACCATCGTTGCCCCCCCCTGCCCGACTCTCACCATGGTCAGCGCCGCCGGCCTGCCGAACGGCACCAGCGGCCAGCTCTACAGCCAGCAGTTGGTGGCCAGCGGGGGGAAAGCTCCGGTCAACTGGTCGCTGAGCCCGACGGCCGGGGGTGCTCTGCCTCCCGGATTGACCCTGACCCCCTCCGGCTTGATCACCGGCACCCCGGCGGCAACCGGGACCTGGAACGTCAACATCAATACCACCGACAGCTGCACGCCCCCCCAGATCGTTGGGCGGACGTTCTCGATCACCATCGTTCCAGCCCCCTGCGCACCCCTCACCCTGACGGCACCGGGGGTGGTGTCGGCACTCACCCTCGGCCAGCCCTTCAGCGCCCAGTTCATTACCGGCGGCGGCGCACCGCCCATCACCCAGGCCCTCCTGTCCGGGAGCCTGCCGCCCGGGCTCAGCCTGACTCCCGCCGGACTCCTGGTGGGGACACCCGCTTCCGCCGGCACCTTCCCCTTCTCGGTCCGGGCCACCGACAGCTGCGCTTCCGGCCCGCAGAACAGTGATCGGGCGTTGACCCTGACCGTTGCCGCGCCGGTCGGCGATTGTCCGCTCCTGAATATCGTCACCCCCCAACTCCCTCCCGCCACGGTCGGACAGGCCTACAGCAACCTGCTCGCCACCGCGGGTGGTCAGGGGGCGATCACCTTCAATCTTCTCTCGGGGAGCCTCCCGCCCGGGATGAGCCTCAGCCCCAGCGGCCTGATCAACGGGACGCCGGGAACCTCCGGCACCTTCCCCATTTCCGTCCAGGCGGCCGACAGCTGCGCAACCGCCCCCAGGACCGCGACCAAGGCCTTTACCCTGAGCGTCAGCTCCGCTGCGGCGCCGGCCGCGACCTTCAACCTTGCCGTGTCGCCCCCCATGGCCAGCATCCAGCGGCGGAGTTCGGCCAACCAGCTCCTCACCTACATGGTCACGTCCAATGGGCCCATGAGCGGCCAGCTGCAATCGACTCAGGGGGTATTCCTCGCCGGCGATCAGGAACTCGGGGTCATCGCAACGCCGATAACCATTCCGCTGAACGGAATGACCGCCATGGCGACAGAGAGCCTGGTCATTCCCGTGGCCGTGACCCGCCGGGCCGAGGAGGCGGGATATTCCCGGATGACCTACCAGCGCCTGTTCAGCGACGGCAGCCTCACCCTCCGGACCAGCGTGGAGATCTTCCTGGCGACCGGCGCCACGGCCGACTTCAGGATCACCCGACTGCAGCTCTCCTTCGACAACGGCCGGGCGGAAACGACGGTCAGGCGCAACCAACCGGGGCTGAAACTCATGGCCGACATCCGCTTCTCCGGTTCCGGCCTCCTCCAGGGATACTGGGAGGTCGACGGCCGCATCCTGGCCCAGGTCAACCAGCACCTGGTGTTCGGCACCAGCGTGACCCTCTCCACCCCACAGGCGCCGGCCCTGCCGACCTTTGTCGAAGGCTCGCACCGGGTCAGGCTGGTCATCACCAATCCGGCCATCGATTTCACACTGCCGGAAGCGATCTATTTCGTGACCTCGGAAGAATCGATGGCCGGGATTCTCCCCCTGCGACTGCTCGAGCCCCAACATCTGGCCCAGGTTGCCTATGCACCCATCGATTTCTCCTGGGAGGGGGCCACCCGGGTCGTGCGCTATCTCATTGAAATCTCTGAGCGGGAGGGCGCCTCGCCGATGGCCTCGGCCTATACTAAAAAACCCGGGTATCTCCTGCCGGGGTCGATCCTGCAGGGGAGCCTGACCCCGGGAAAATCGTATTTCTGGAAGGTCAAAGGCTTCGATCAGGAGGGAAACCAGGTGGCTGAGAGCCCGTCGTTCCGCTTCACCTTCCACCTCCAGGAAAGCTACCGGCTCGGGCGCATCCTGCTCCTTACCGAGGGCACAGGCGATCAGGCGCCATTGTCCGCCAGGCTGCGGGACAAATACGGTCTGATCCCCCTGAGCCAGTTCGACCTGGAAACCCTCAACATTTCGATGGCCGTCTACGCCACCGAAGGAAGCGTCCCCGAACTGGTCGCCGCCCTGGCGCTTGAGCCGGGGATACTCCTCGCCCAGCCGGACTATATCTTCCGCACCCTCGACGCGACTGAGACGGAGCCCCTCGCCGAAATGCAATCGCTCCACAAACTGCTCAATATCCAGGGTCTGCACCAGCGGCTCCAGGGGAAGGGAATCCGGATAGCCGTCATCGACACCGGCATCGACTCCGGCCACCAGGACCTGAAGAACAGGCTGCTGGCCCGCCACAACCTGCTGGAAGACTCCCCCGACGTGCCGGAACTGCACGGGACCGCCGTTGCCGGAATCATCGCCGCCGAACGTAACGGCGTCGGCATCAGCGGCATTGCCCCGGGGAGCAAGATTCTCGCACTGCGCGCCTGCCGGCAACTGGCGGAGGAGTTCCCCCAGGGGGAATGCTATTCCAGCGCCATCGCCCGGGCCCTCGATATCGCCATCGCCGAGCGGGTCCAGATCACCAACATGAGCTACGGGGCGGCCCAGCCGGATCCGATCGTCAGCAGGCTCCTCGATGCCGGCCACCGACAGGGGATGCTCTTCGTCGCCCCGGTGGGGAACAATCCCCTCCAGCAGACCCCCACCTTTCCGGCCTCCCACCCGGCGGTCATCGCCGTGGCCGGAACGGACGAGGAGGGTCGGCCCCTCCCCAACGCCGCCCTGTCCGTCCAGGCGGATGTTTCCGCGCCGGCCGAGAACATCTTCACAACCATCCCCGGGGACCGCTACAACTTCCTGAGCGGCACCTCCTTCTCCTCAGCCACCATCACCGGGCTGTTGGCTCTGGCCAGCGAACAATCGGGGCAAAAACTCGCACTCGAGCCACTGCCGGAGTTCCATGATGACCTTTGCCAATGGCAGGAAAATCTCCTCAAGCTTTCGTTCTGCGCGGGAAAAACCGCCCGCCAGTAAAAAGAATGAACCTTTTGGTGGGAGTGACCCACCCATAGTCAATGAACCAATGGGCAAAACTTCGGGATTCCCATAAATGGCCCTCAGGATCCGGGCAGCGCGGTTATGTTTAATCCCCAACCCGAACCGCCCCTCAGCACGCTGGATTCCCAGAAACAAGAGAATTTTACCTGCCCTATCCTTAAACTCTCACAGCAAAGGAGAAAATCCATGAAAAAGCAGATTTGCTTCACCAGCAACATCGCCCTAACTTTGGTTGGCCTCCTATTCTTCGCCTCGGCCTCCATGGGCGGGGACGTTATCGTCGCCCCACAAAACCCCGCGAATCAAAATTACCAAAAGGCAACACCGCAATTGCTTCAGAAACCTAATCCACAATTGCACCCCTTGCAGGTGGTGCCACCTACAAAAATAACCTCAAACATATCGTTTCTTATCCCCAACACAGGTTACCTTCCAGACCTTTACTTGGGTGTATTTTGTTCCCCCTGGTCTAAGCCAGACATTTGTACCAATGAAAACAGCGCTTATTCTTCTCAAGTGAATATTTATATTCCTCAGAAAAATTTCACCAAAGGCAAACTTATTTTTGCTGGTTTAACAACCGATTTTGACTGCAGAAATACTCCAACGGGAACTGATTGCACAAAATCCATAAATAATGTCATTTTGGCAACTGGAAGTGGTGATGGGAACAGGACTTGCGATATGAACCCTGGCCCTTCTGGCCGTACTGTTAGGTTACAAAAAACAATACCATGGAAATTATATATTTCAGATAGCACTGGAAAGCCTTTTTATGACAATGGGAATTTTAGTTTTAATATTAACTTTCGTTGTGCAATGCCAAAATAGATACATAAAAAGACAGATTATTAGTAATAATAATTTTTACCAAAAACACAAATTGGATTTTCCATGCCGGATTGATTTCATGTTGATAAATTTTTCAAGGCCCTTGTATGATCATCAGAGCCGAGAATTTTAAAAACACTATTTTGGCCTTAAGTATCCTCTCTTTTATTTATCTAACTGCGAGCATGGTGAGCGCCGCAGACAGCGCCGCCGTGGCCAAGCAGATCCAGAGGAACCTCGGCACGGTGAAACGCCACATCGTCACCCAACCGAAAAACGCTGGCACTGAACTCGCCGAGACATTTGCCCTGTTTGAAGAACTGAAAGCTGTCGATCCGGGCAATGCCGATCTGCCGCGACTGGAAGGGGAGTTGAACAAGCTCGACGCGGACCTGGCGAAACGGCTCGGCAAGAGTGTCAAGCCGCTCGCCAAGGCGCCACCAGCCGCGGCGCCAGCACCAACGGCGGCCAAACCGGCAGCTGCCGCCCCGGTTTCCGTTACGGCAGCCGCCGGCGACAAGCTGCCGAGCGCAGTCCAGAGCCGCATCATGAAGATCGACCAGAGCCTCGACAAGGCAAAAAAGGCCCTGGCCAACAACTCGATTCAGCGCGCCGAACTGGAATTCAAGGCGGCGACCGGCACCTACGATGAGATCCAGGCCCGCTACCCGGACCAGGCTCCCGCCGACCACCCGGAGATGATCGCCGTTGCCGGGCGCATGGCTGGGGTCAACGCTCAGATCGAGGCGGCCGCCAGCGGCGCCGCTGCGGACCAGGCGGTCGGCACCGAAGCGGCCGCCGTCAACCAGGCCTTGGCCGATGCCTGGATCGCCAAGATGAAGCCCTTCACCACCCGGGACAGCAACAAGTACCTCGACCCGACCGGCTGGGGGAAGGGAGATGCGGAATTCGCCAAAATCCGTCAAAGCTACGGCGAGGCCGCGGTCGTCTTTGCCGAGGACCAGAAGGTCGACTTCCCCCAGGGGAAGCCGATGGCGCTGAAGAACAGCGAGAACCGCCTGCAGTCCGTCCTCGACGACCTGCGCGAAACCTACGCCCAACAGGACACCGCCAAGGCCTCCGAGGCATGGCTCAGCCGCCTCGAACCCTATGTCACCTCCATGGGCCAGAAAACCCTCATCGTCGCCTTCACCAGCAGCGTGGAGGACATGCAGCGCCAGAAGGCGATCTTCGACGAGGCGACCAAAGCCTTTGCCGCATACCAAAAAGCCGACTTCCCCCTGGGAAAATCTCCTGAGCTACAACAGGTCGAAGGGGAACTGGCCGACCGTCTGGCGAAATTTCCGGAAACCTTGCAGCGCAGCATGAACGCCCAGTCGAGTGAAGCCGAGCAGAAGCTCGACCAGGAGATCGCCTTTCTGGAGAGCAAGCAGGAGTGGCGGAGCGATGCGAGCAAGCGCCCCTACTGCCTGAGCGACGAGCGGATCGGCGCGGCCCGGAAGCTGGTCGATACCGCCGCCGGGCTGCTGCCGGCGGGCGATCCGTCCCTGGCGCGAATACAGGAGAAGCTGGCGAAACTGGTCAAGATGAACGACGAGCGGCGCCAGGTCAACGCCGAACGGACCCGCATGGAACCCGACCGCTTCACCGGGGACGGCAAGGGGGACATCAAGGCGCAGGCAAAAAGCCTGGTCGTGGCCAAGATCAGCGGCTGCAAGGTGCTGCGCTGCACGGTGATCAGCGACGACTGGAAGGAGGAGTCGGTGCAGGAATGGACCGACACCACCCATAGCGCCGTGCGCAACCGCACCACCCGCAGCGTCACCGCCCAGGTCGCGGCGAAGAAGGCGAACGGCGAGGTGCGCCTCTACACCCTGGCCATCGCCAAGGACCGGCGCAGTGACGGAGCCTGGGGGAAACTCTACGGCAACCTCCATTCCGACCTGGGGGATTTGATGCTGGAGAAGAATGTCGATCAGTAGCCAACAGCCTTACCCTGCGTTCCACTTCAGGGGGTTGCACGTCAGGAGGATACTCATGCTCTTATCCAGGTTCAAATTGCTCATGCTGGCCTTCGCCATGACCGTCATCGCTCTTCCCGCAACCGGACTGGCCGGCGGAAGCCTGTCGATCAGCAATGTCCGCCCGAGCGGTCCGGCCGGCCCCAGCATCGGCACCATGATGGTGATTCAGTGGGACTCCAGCGGAATCTCGCCGCTGCCGGCCGCCGGCTCGCAGCAAAAGCTGAAGATCTGGCTCAAGCAAAACGGCTATGCCTCCTGCACGATTGCCGACAATGTCAGCGCCCAGCTTAAATCACACTCCTGGCAAGTCGGGAATTGTCTGGGAGGAAAAGCGGCCCCTGGCTCGGGGTATCAGCTGGTGGTCGAGTTGAAGGGGACGCAGGTCAAAGGCGAATCATTGCAGCCGTTTCAAATTCAGCAGACCCCCAGATATATCAGCATCATTCCCGGCGGGGTGGTCAACGCCAGCGGGGTCCAACCGGCCCAGGGCTCGTTGCCGACAGCACAGGCGGGGCCCACGGTGGTCGTAATAAAACCGATGATCCAGTCTGTTTCACCGTCCAACGTCCTGCCCGGCACCAAGGTCACGGTGAACGGAACGTTCTTTTCCCCGACAGCCGGGGCGAAACAGCTCAAAATGATCGATCAGGCGGGGAACGCTTTTCGGCTGAACGTGCTGCGCTGGACGGACACTCTGCTCTACGCCGAGGTCCCTCCCGGAACGGGCTTAAACCGAGACGCGGTCATCACCTACGATGTCGGTCTCTGGGACAACAGCGGAAAACTGTCCAACACCGTGCCGATAGCGGTGCAAGTCCCCTGCACGATCGCGGTGACCCCGACCAAGGGTCCGGGCGGCACCCAGGTCTCTCTGGTGGGCGACCACTTCGGCAATGAACGCTTCAAGGAACTTCTGCTGAAAAGAGGGATGCAAAAATACCCGGTGAAAATGATCAGCTGGTCGAATCAGCAGATTATCGCCGAGTTGCCGGAAGGGATCACCAGTGGCATTTACCAGTTTTCGGTGGCAAACTCTTCAGGGCTGCAGCTATGCGGCGGCGCGACTTTTGAGGTCAATGCCCCGTTAATCAGGTCCGTTGGCCCGAATAGCGGACCCTTCCCGAAGGATGCCAAATTCGCGATCACCGGAATGGGCTTCGGCCCCGCCACAAACGGCCGGGAGGTTAGAATCAGCAGCAACGGCCCGGTTAAAACCTATATCTGGCTGGATGACGGCATCATGGTCCAGCTTGAACGCCCCTTGACCAAAGGGACCCACCGCGTCTCGATCTACGAAGCGGGGCGGAGGATCTCGAACGAAGTGCCGATCACCGTCACCGGGCCGGTCCCCAGAAAGCAGTAAGGCCCGGCCGATTGTTCCGCCCCAGGTTAAAATCCGGAAAGGCCGGGGACAGTTCCGACAAGTCCCCGCGTGGCTAGGACATGGCGCGACCAGAGGGTGGTTCGCGCCATGTCCGCGTCCTCGGCAAACCTCCAATGATTCTTTAGCACCTCCCCACCAGGCAGCTAATTACCTCCTCCAGGTTTTTACAAGGGGAGAGGCTGAAGGAGAGTTCAATGAACGAGCCTACATCAATACCAGACAGTGACCCGAAAGCCAAAAAGAACCACTACTACCGGTTTCATGCTCCGCATCTGCACCTCACCTCGGCCTTCGGCGACAAATGGTTCGGACAGAAGGCGGAGATGTTTGCCCGATTTTTCGGGACGCCGACCTTTCTGACAGCGCAGACCATCTGTGTCGCCATCTGGATCGGCCTCAACGTCGCCGGCTTCACCAAATTCGACGTCTATCCCTTCATCCTCCTCAACCTGGCGTTCAGCCTCCAGGCCGCCTATGCGGCGCCCCTCATCCTCCTGGCGCAAACCCGGCAGGCGGATCGGGACAAGGCCCTCGCAGACGCCGATGCCCAGCATCGCGAAGCCCTCGCCCAGGCCAGCGAAGAGCGGGAGACGCTTGCCGCTGAGCAACTGTCGCAAATGCGAACCCTCCTGGAACAAAACACTCGGATGACCGAACTGGTCAAGGACTTGAGCCAGCGCATCGAGCAATTGACCAACGATATTCATGGCAAGGTGGTCAAACATAACGCTGCAGCCACTGCCGCGCCGGCACCCGGGACTGCCCGTTGAGCCTGTCGGTGGAAGGAGTAAAAGATTAGCCTATACCAAACTCCAGGCATTCGACTTGGGGAGGGACCAACCAAAAGGGGCGGGTTGGTATCTGTCACCGGCCGGCTCCTTATTCGTTCCTGACCTGAAAGAGCAGAGCTTACCGGGAACTCTGAAATGGGTGGAGGGATTAGGATGAAGAGACGTGCGATCGGCCTCTGTTGGGCCCTGCTGGTCACTCTCATCGGTGGTGGTTGCGGCCACAGCGATGACCATTCGGCCCAAATCCAATGGTCGTCCTGCGGCGAGCAAGGCGCGGAGTGCGCAGAGTTTTCGGTGCCGCTCGATCACGGCAACCCGAGCGGTGCCCAGATTACCCTGGCCATGGTCAGGGCTCCGGCCACCGGCAAAAAGCAGGGGAGTGTGTTTATGAACCCCGGTGGCCCCAGGCGGCTCTGCCGTGGAGTATGTCGAATATTTTGCGGAGACGCCCTTCGGCCTGAAACTGAGAGAGAACTTCGACCTGGTCGGTTTTGACCCGCGGGGGGTTGGACATTCCACCCAGGTCCATGGTGTCGATGATCCCGTGCCGTACACGGCCATTGTGGCCCCGGAAACGGTCTCCGAATACGTCCAGCTCACCACGACTGTTCAGGACTATGCGGCCCAGTGCACTGAGAAGAGCGGCTCCCTGCTGGAGCACGTCAGCACCATGGATGTCGTCCGCGACATGGAATTGATCCGCCGGACGCTCGGCGAGGGCAAACTGAACGACATCGGGCTTTCCTACGGCACCAAAATTGGCGCCCCCTATGCCGACGAATATCCGGAGGAGGTCCGGGCCATGGTCCTCGATGGAGTGCCCCCCCTTCGCTCACAATCCTGGGGCTGACCCTTGAACAGGCCGCGGGCTTCGATAAGTCGCTGCAGGCTTTTCTTTCGTCCTGCGCCCGGGACAGTTTCTGTTCCTGCGGCACAGGTGATCCTGAGGGTGCTCTGAGGACCCTGCTGGCGGAGATTAAACAACATCCCCTCCCCACCGACGACGGTCGAGGGCTCCACCGTAGCGAAGCGGAATACGGAATCAGCATGGCGCTCTGTTCCGAGGCCTACTGGCCGTTGCTGGAAGAAGCCTTGACCGCAGCTTGGAGCGGGGACGGGAGTCTGTTGCTGAGATTGTGCATTACTTCGAGCGCCAGGACGACGGCACCTACAGCAACCTGATGGATGCGTTCAACGCCGTCAACTGTGCGGACGGTTTGGTGCTGAGCGAAGCGGAGATCGACGCGAACGTCGCGGAAGCAGCGAGTCTCGCCCCCTTCTTCGACCCCTCCTTCATGTACGCCAACCTGATCTGCACCTTCTGGCCGGTGGCACCGGAGATGGAACCGCACCAGGTGACGGCCAAAGGGGCGCCCTCAATCATGGTGGTTGGAACCACCGGTGACCCGGCAACCCCCTACGCCTGGTCGGAACAGCTGACCACTGAGCTTGATTCGTCCTTTCTGGTCACCTTCCACGGCGATCAGCATGTGGCAATCGGCGCCGGCAGTTGCGTCGATGACCAGTATGAGCAGTATCTCCTCAACCCCGATTCTCCCCATGTCGATGAAGAGTGCTCCAAGGACCCGATCATTACGGGAAGTTCTGTTTCACCTGGCTTTCGGCAGAGGATTCACCGCTGGTAACGGTCTTCACCGGGAGCCATTTAGGACCGTGAATCCCAAAGGGCAACCTGAAAGACCAAGGCCCTAGGTCGTCGCGTCGCACGCAATGACAGCTTCTGCAAGCCCGCCCCTGGGCCTCCGGTTCGCCCTGGTGCTGATGACCGCAGCCAGGAGCAGCGCGACGACGGCCAGGGCCAGGGAGCAATCGAACGACCCGGTCAGTTTGGCAATGTACCCGCCGGTGGAGGGGCCAATGACCATGGCGATTCCGAAGAGAATGGTGGCCAGGCCCGTAATCTCAACCTTTTCACTCCCCGCAAGCTTGCCGAGCCGTCCCAGCACCAGCCCGGGAATCGTCAGGAACGAGGTGCCGAAGAGGGTTGCTGCAAGCAGGACTCCGGTCGGGGACCGCCAGAAAAGCACGATCAGGTTGGAGAGTGCCAGCAGAACGAGGAGAAGTGTGACAATTCTGACCTCGCCGAGGCGTGAGGAGACGATCGGCCAGAAGATGCAGGAGGGGATGACCATGGCGCCGACCAGAATCCAGGCCAGATGGGCTTGTCCCTGCAATCCGGGGAATTTCGCCAGCATCGAAACCATAAAAGTGCCACCGATGGTGTAGGCGAAGCCGTGAAGGACATAGGCGGCGACCAGAAAGACAGCCGACCGTTTGGCGCCGGGGAGCGGCCAGGCCGCTTCCTCCGATGGGCCTTTTGGCCGATGGCGCCCATAAGGCTGCAGCAGAAGGTGGCAGACCATCCCGCCGGCCAGAGCCGATAGGGCGACAAAAGTCCAGCCCCCCCGCCAACCGGAGATCTTCCCGATTTCCGGGACCGCCAGCCCGATCAGGACAATCCCGGAACCGATCCCGGTGTACAGCAAGGCCGTCAACCAGCCGGCTCCGTAATCAAGGAAGACCCCTAACAGCAGGGCGAGGGTGGCAAGGAAGATCATCGCCGACGAGACCCCGATCCAGAACATGACCAGAGCCCAGGATCCGAAGCTGTCCCCCGCCGTCATCGCCCCGCAGGCCAAAACCAGCACGATCAAACCGCACCGCAGGATCGTCAAGGCCCGGACCCTGGACAGGGTTTTCGTGACCGCAACCGAGCCGGTCAGATACCCCAGATACATCATCGAGGCGAGATACCCCGCCAGATCGACCGGCAGTCCGACCTGATCCTGCATCAGCGGCAGGATGGGAGTATAGGCGAAGCGTCCCACGCCAAAGGCAAGAAACATCGCCATCACCCCGCCGGCGACGGCCCGCACGGGAAATTTTTTTCGGGAACCGGCCTGTTGATTCATCATCTCACCTCGATCGGGAGATTTCATGGAACTCTCGATGCCATCAAAATAGACCAATTCCGGGAAGGATGCCAGCCCCAGAAGTGAGGAATATTGTGCAGTACAGTTGCTGCGCCAGTCTCCCGGACCACAGCGGCCACTGCAAACTTCTCCCCAATTACACCCGAAGGAGTATAATGATGACAAGATCAGTCAGAGAATCATTCACTCCCTGAATCGTGAGTGGAGGATCATCTCATGAAACTACAGCGAATCGCATGGGCGTTCGTCGTCATTGCCGGTCTGGCCGGCCTGCCTGCCGCCTGGGCGACACCAGGAGCCCCCCTGAAGGGGGTCGATGTGAAACTGGGACGAAACGGCCAGATGGTCGCCATGACCCGCACCGATCCGGGAGGCGGGTTCACCTTCAGCAACGTGCCGGAAGGCACCTACGAACTGCGCTTCTCGCCGCCGATGGCGACCGGCAAGACGATGATGATGGATGACTGGCAGGCGGCCGCCGTAACGGTTACGGTGACACCTCGGGAGGCTTCTTCGGGGATGGCAACCGGTCGGAGCGCCGCCGGAGCGACGGCGGGAGGAGTGATCTCCCCGCGCGACCCGGCGTCCGGACTGCCGACGGGAAAGCGGATGCACAAACCGTTCGTCATCACCAAGGAATTGGACAAGGCAACGCCCCTTTTGATGGGGATCACCGTTGAGGGCGGGACCGTCGCCGACCTTGGCGGGGTCCTCAGATCGAGGTAAGACAGGCCCGGGAACAGCGGCAGTGAAGCAAAATGGGCCTTCGAACTTTACAAATCAGAGGGATGGTTTACTTTTTTGAGGACAAGCCGAGATTATCGGGAATTCCAGCAACCCGGGAGGATCGAAGATGAAGCGACTGCTCGCCGTAGTCACCCTGCTACTCCTTGCCACCCCCGCCTTCGCCATGAAATCCTGCGACGAACTCAAGGCCGAAATCGACGCCAAGCTCCAGGCCAAAGGGGCCAAGAACTACACTCTGGAGATTGTTACCAACGCTGAGGCGAAAGACAAGACCGAGAAAGTGGTGGGGACTTGCGAAGGGGGGACCAAGAAGATCATCTACACGCAAGGCCAATGACCTTCACTGACCACACCTGAACAAAAGCCATCCCAAAAAAGAGGGGTCCAAAGACCGGGGTCGGCCGCCAGGGCGGCCCCGGGGTCCATTCAGCTAACCATTCCCGTTTTCCACCGTCGCACAGTGCGGGCATCCCGCCCCGCCCCCCCCGATACTCATCGCCTTCCGCAAAAAATGCATGGCGTCGCCGAAGGTGCCGAGACTCCCCCCGAAACCGGTCTGGAAGCGCCGGGCCATTTCTTCATTTTCGAAGGTGAGGATCGACGGGTGGCAACAGGGGGCGGCAGCGCTGCCGAAGAGGAAGATCGACGCTGAGGCCGGTTGTGGGCGGCCACTCAGATAGTCGACACAAATGGCCGCCGCCACCTGATCGCCGAGGACCAGCTGGGCCGAAATGCCGCAGTGGGGGCAGCAGGTCAGGCGCTCTTCCCCGCTCGTCAGGGTCAGCGTATAGCACAGGTTGGCCTGTGGCGGACGCAGACAGACCGTGCAAACCGGAAGATTCCCGGTTCCCTCACCAGGAAGCACCACCGGGGCTGCCCCACGATCGCCGGCCAGGACGGCGCCACCGAAGATTCGTTTGATCATTCCCCGCTTTTCAAGATGCTCCAAGTCGCGATGAGCCGTCATCTTGGCGACCCCGAACCGCCCGGCAATCTCCCCCACCGATATCCCCCCTTGAGCCTTGATACTCTCCAGAATCTGTTTCCTGCGCTGGGTATTATGCATCCCTGGTCTCCCGCCTCGGAAAATTAGATCGAATATTGTGATTGAAATAACAGATTTTTTGTTATTTTACAACAAAATTTGTTTGTTAATCTTCCAATCACTGTTATAAAAAGTGACCTTTGACACATTGAGCGTTACGCTCCCCCCCTGGATCGGACACTATGAACCGTCTTTATGTAATCGGCCTGCTCGTCGCTTCCCTGGCGACGCCGGCCCTGGCCGAGGAGATGGCCCCGCCGGCCCGTCATCAGGTCGAAGCCATTGTCGTCACCGCCACCCGTACCGAGCGCCCGGTCGAGGAGGTAGCGGCGGCGGTCGATGTGGTGGTCGGTGAAAAGCTGGAGGACGCCCGGTTGATCGGCCTCAAGGAGGCGTTAAGCGGCCTTGCCGGGGTCCAGGCGGAGACCAAAAACGGCGGCTACGACGCCCGCCTGATCATTCGCGGCGCCGGACTCAAAGCCCGCTACGGGGTCCGTGAGATCATGGTCCTCCTTGATGGAGTGCCGATCACCGATCCCGACGGCATGACCCGCCTCGACTTCGTCGATACCCAGCAGGTGGAGCGCATCGATGTCGTTAAGGGGCCTAATTCGACCCTCTACGGCGCCAACGCCGCCGGCGGGGTGATCAACATCCTGACCCGCAGTCCCTTCGAGGAGCGCAACGCCCTCAAGGCCGGTTTCGGCAGCGACGCCACCCGAATCTACAGCGGCATCGCCGGCAAGGTCCTCGGCGATACCGCGCTCAGCCTGACCGGGACTTACAAAACGACGGAGGGGTGGCGCCAGTGGAACGCCTTTGAATCGTTCCAGGGAGGGATCAAACTCGGCCATACCTTCGGCGACGCTTCGCTCCTCGTCGCCAACCTGCAGTACACCCGCGCCGACCTGCAGCTTCCCGGAACCCTCTCCGCCGCCCAGTACCACAGCGATCCGGCCGGGCTTACCGACGAGG
>JBBQBQ010000034.1:0-21037 GCA_038317685.1 Desulfuromonadales bacterium
GACCCCGCAGCCGGCGAGAGCAGCGGCCAGCAGCAGAGTTATCAGGCGAATTCCAAAATTCATCATCCCGGACCGCACCCGCAATTCCCTTTCAGAAGCTGAAGGCCAGCCCCTTCGTCCCGAAGCTCTTGATCGCGCCCAGTTCCCTGGTCACCGGGCAGACCGGGCCGCTTTGGGACCTGAAACCGAGGACGTAGAGGCTAAACGATGTCACAATTCACCCTCTCTGGCAACTATTGAAATCCCTTAATGACGAACGAGGATATCCTGCAGCTGAGCTGGCTGATGTGCGACATCGCACAACCAGAGACCGAACCCGCCCCTGGCATTGACCCCATCAACCCAAGTCTTGAGTGCCGTCCGCTTGGCGCGATTCTGCTCTGAATCCTCCCCCTTGATCTCCAGCACCAGCATCTTGCCGCTGGACAGACGAATCAGAAAATCGGGGATAAAACGACGCCGCGAGCCATTCCAGAGGTAAAAGACGCAAAAACCGAGATGATCATTCTTGGCGTAGGACGAGACGAGCGGGCTGGTTTCCAACAGGTTGGCAGTGAACTGCTCCCAACTACTATCGCCAACCATGTGGCTGATCTGCGACTTTGCAGCCGGATGACACGGCTTGGTCGTGTACCACGTGCGCATGCCAGCAGTCGAGCCGATAGGAGATTCCTCGTCGAAGACCGGTTCCAGCCGCTCGCAGTTTTGTTCGGTCACGTAGCGCAACAGATGCTGCACGATCAGATCGATGTTCAGGGCAAAGAGGATGCGTTTGCGTAGCGGATCTTGATGGAAGAGCGAGGGGATGTTGAGTCGATCAGACTGAAAAAACTCCTCGACCAATCGAATGAGTTGAAAAACCAGATACTCACGCTGCCCGCTAAACCGCCCCTGCAAGGTATCGAAGGCCTTGCGCGCTGCCAGAAAAGTCAGCCGCTGTAAACGGAAGCCTTCCGGCAGTTGCTCCAGATCGATTTTGGTTGCCTTACTCAGATCGGCCGCACCGCCCAACGCCGGTGCCAGCTCGGCGCTGATCGGAGTTTGCGTCGGATCGAGGGAAAGAACTGCGACCTGCGACCAGTCGACCGACAGGGTTGGCCGCACGACCGTATCGATGCGCAGTACATTCGGCCAGCGAATCTCCAACGGCGCCCGCTCCGGCAATGATTCGATTTGGGTGCTCGGCTTCGGTGGCGGTGGCGGTGGCCCGCCGTCGTCGCCGACCTGAAAGATGGAGAGCGGCACCCCGAAGATATTGACGTACTCAGGGAGGAAAAGACCGTTGTCGTCCACTTCGTAGGAGACCCGGCGCAGACCGCGACCGATGACCTGCTCGCAAAGCAACTGGCTGGTGAAGGCGCGTAGCCCCATGATGTGGGTAACGTTCTTGGCGTCCCATCCTTCCGAGAGCATGGCCACGGAGATGACCTTCTGCAAATCCTGGCCGGCGGTACCGCGCTTGCCGACGTTGTCGACGATCTCGCGCAGCAGCTCTTCCTTCTTCAACTCGCGCAGCCGAACCTTACGCGTCTCGGGGATATTCGCCGCTTCGACGATTGCCTGCAAAGCGGTCTCGTAGTCCTTGTCGCTACCGGCTGTTTCGCCGATCTCCGCCTTCTCCAGCACTCGTGAATCGACCCGCAAGGTGCGATTCGGCGCGTGCATCTCCGGCCAGTGGGCATCTCCGTTGCGGAAGTAATGCTCGATGCGGGCGGCAGTCTCGGTGCGATTACAGACCGTCAACATCACCGGCGGCGACAGATGTCCAGCCTCTTGCCACTGACGCAACGCTTCCCGCCAATCGGCGCCAAGCAGGGTGTAGGCATCCTGCACCAGCTTGGGGAGCGGTTCGTGCGCCTCGGCCTTACGGTTCAAATCGTCGGCCACATCGGCTTCCCGGTAGATATGATAAAGCTTGGAGCGGTAATCCTTGGTATTGGGAAGCGCATCATCGCGGATGACGACGCGCGGGGTCTTGACCAGCCCGGCTTCGATAGCGTCATTGAGGCCGAAGTCGGAAATAATCCAACCGAAGAGTCCGGCCTCGGTGCTCGCCTTGCCGGTCGGGGCAAAGGGGGTCGCGGAGAGGTCGAAACAGCGCTGGATGCGCCGGGTCTTGTGCAGGCGGTCGAGGCCTTCGATCCAACGCGTCGCCTCGTCGAGGTCGATCCCCTGCTCCGCCGCCTGCTTCTTGCTGATCTTCGCTTCAGCCGGAATCCGGTAGGCGTGGTGGGCCTCGTCGTTGATGACAATCAGATCGCGATGGGTCGCCAGCTTCCCCAATATCCGCCGCGTAAAGGCCTCGTCGCTCTCGGCCCCCTTCCTCACCACCGAACGCTCGGTCTGCTTGAGCGGCATCAGGGTGTGCCAGTTCTCGATCAACAGTTCGACCTGATTGAGCTTCTGGCGCAACGCCTCGGAGGGGCAGAGCCCGAAGACATCGTAGAAATTGTCCGGCTCGCCGGGATAGAGCACCCGCAGCCGTTCCTTGACCGTGATCCCCGGCGCGACGATAAAGACGGCGCGGGAGAATTCCTTGTTGCGCTTGGGATAGGTCAAAGCGTTGAGCACCTGCCAGGTGATAATCATCGCCATCACCGTCGTCTTGCCGGTGCCGGTCGCCATCTTGCTACAGAGCCGCTCCCACGCCCCGCCGTCGCCGGGGACATGAACGCCCTGCTTGTATTCCTGCGCCCCTTCCACCCACCAGATCAGGGTTTCGATCGCCTCGATCTGACAGAAGTAGAAGGGAAATTGCCGGGCAGAGTTATCGCGCCAGTGTTCGAGCAGCCTCCGGGTCACGCTAGTGATACCGGGGTAATCGGCCGCCCGCCACTCGTCGACCCGGCCGCGAATGGCGTTGACCAGATCGAGCGGTTCGGTGCGCTTGGTATTGTAGCGGACGTCAAAGATTTCGTAGCCCGCCGGACGCCGCTCTGCCACTTGAGTCAGCGAGCCGTCGCGGGCCTGCTGCCAGTATTGAGTGGGAGCTTTGTACGGGGAGTTGATAATGAGGGATTGCATCAGGCACCGTTCTCGACAAGCCGCTGAACGGCTTCGACAAAGACTTGAAAACTGCGGGAGCGATTTCTGGTCGGTTCAAGTAGCGGGCCAATGCGCCGGGCACCGTCGCGCTTCTGGTAGTCGGGAATAACTTTCCGCAGCTCAGTGACGGGGTTGCCCAAACGGTCGGGATCTTGGTAGATCGCCTTGCGTTTTAGATTCGCAAGTTTTGGCTGCTCGAAAGCGGTACTCACGGAATCCCAATCTCCGACAAACCAGGATTCGAGGGTTTTACAGGCAATTCGCACCACGGTCTGCGGCTTGCCTGTTTCGCGGCACAGTGCGGAGAGCTTCTCCTTGATGACTCGACAGTCGCCGTTGTCCTGGTCACGCAATACAACAAAGGCACTGTTTGGTTTCAACCAGCCACGAATGCGCCGCACCAGCAGTCGTTCCAGATCCTGCTTCCCCTCAAAAACCAGGTACTCCGTTGTAACATTTGGGGGCAAGATGGCTGGAAGAAAACCTTGCAAGGCATCCTGTGCCGATGGCTCTTCGAGGAGAAAGACGATCGTCTTCACGCGGGGTTTGCCCCCCTGAAGAGCCCCTGTTTCCAGAGGTAGCCCATCTGATCGCCCTCAGCCATGTACGCGGCTAATTGCGGGTCATCCTTGGCCCTTAGCACTTGCGTAAAACCCTTCTCCTTGACCAACCAGAACACTTCATCAAGAGCGACCGCATTGAGAAAGTCCGGTGAGTGCGTCGAAACGAGAACCTGCCCTCCCCGCACGGCGTAGGCGCGAAATTCTTCCGCGAGTTCCCACAACAAAGAGGGATATAGCTGGTTTTCAGGCTCTTCCACACAAAGCAAAGGATGCGGAGCCGGATCGTACAGCATCACCATGTAAGCCAGCATTTTGATTGTTCCATCGGAAACAAACCGGGCAAGGATGGGGTCTTCGAAAGCACCATCCTGGAACTTGAGCATCACCCGCCCTTCTTCCGTGGTTTTGGCTTCCACATTGTCGATACCAGGGACCCGAGCTTTAATCTTCTCGACAATTTTGTCGAACACATCACGCTTGTGATTGAACAGATATTCGATCACCAGAGAAAGATTTTCCCCTTCGCGCGAGAGGTGCTCGGCATACCCGGCCTCTTGCTCCGGTCGTGCGCGGCTGATATGAAAGTCGGATAAATGCCAGTTTTCGATCAATGACCCCAAGGCCACGACTGCGGGGAATCTCTCGAATTGCGCCAACCCCTTAATCGCTAAAATATCCGGGCTTTTGAGTGTTTGGATTTCCCGCTTTAAATCCTTTTCGTCCTTGACCGACTCCATTTCGTTGGTGACCGCTTCCCCCTGCCCGTAACTGAAATCGAGAAAATGCCACGGTTTTCCGCCGCTACCACGGCGATACTTGAGCACTTCACGCGCCACGACCGGACGACCGTTCTGTTCGTCGATTGCCAAGTTGTAGGTAATCAGATTAGACGACTTGCGCCCAAGGTCCGCCCGGATTTTCAGCTCGATCTCGATCGGTCCGCTGCAACCGCGACTCCTGACTTCCTGAAACCCTCGGCTCCCCCCCAGCTTGCCGAGGGCAGCCGTTACATTGGTCGTCATGGCTGCACGCAGAAAATCGAAAACCGAAAACAGAGTGCTTTTGCCGGACCCGTTCGCGCCGACCAACACACAAAAGTTCGGGATGTCGCGCAAAGTCACATCCTTGAAGGCACGAAAATTCTTCAATCCTATTGATTCGATATGCATCGTCTAGTCCTCCAACAAAATAATCTTCAAACTCTCAATCCCGCGATCATCGACGATCTTCACCGCCACCTTGCGGTTGTCGCCGGCCTCAAAAGGGAGCGACACGGTGCCGTGGAATTGCTCCAGCAACTCGTCATTCAGCTCGGCGCGGATGTCCTTTTTGAGTTTCTGCCATCCCTCCCCTTTGCCTGCCATCGGGAAGAAGACCTGGCGTGGGAAGAGGGAGCGTTCGTCGTAGTCGGTGTCGAGGGACCACATGGCGATCTTCCCCTTGCCGCCGGAGACGAGTTCGCCCTTGCTGGTGTCGAAGTAATCGAAGCCATTCACCTCGACCTCGAACTTGCCGTCCTTGAGTTTGCGTACCTCGACATCCGGCTGGCCCATGAGCCAGAAACTCTGGTTGCTGGAGCGGGCTTTCTTGAGGTCTTCGGTGAGGAGGTCGGTGTTCATCTGCGCCTTCAACGCCGTGATCCCCTTGAGCTGGTCGATGTCTTTGGCCGCTTCGGGGTCGAAGGTGAAGGCGCAGTAGACGATCATCTTCGGCAGGGGGAAGAGTTCGCCGGCCTCGCGCAGCGCCAGCTCCACCTGTCGCTGCTCTAGCGCCGCGTGCTCGGGGCCGAAAGAGATGACGACCCGTTCGCCGCTGTCCAGATGGCCGCTGGCGTGCAGGTAGCGGGTGCCGGGGAGGGTTTCCAGTTCGGCGAACTTGAGCATCTGCCCGCCCTTGCCGCGAATGCCGGTCTTGAGCAGTTCGTCGCGCCACTGGTGCTGCCGGGACGATTCGCCGGAGCGGGCGATGGTCACATCCGCTTCCTGCGGTTGCTCGGCTTCGTCGAGGGCGAGGACGGTCGGGAACGGCACCGCCTCGACGGTGAAGGGGCCGGTGATGCGCAGCTTCTTCTTGTCCGGCTGCGGCTGGTCGTAAAGGATTTCCGAATCGGCGTGGCTGGCGATGGAGAAGTCCATCTGCTTCTGCATCGCCTGCCGGGCGCGGTGGAATTCGTCGAAAGGGGCTCGGGCGCTTTCGGGCCAGTCGGTCGGGAAGTCGAAGGGGACGGTCCATTCGTGTAATCCCCGCTCACCCCGACCCTCTCCCACGGGGGGAGAGGGAGAAACCTTTGAAGTCGAGGGTGTTTTTGCCCCCTCTCCCTTGATGGGAGAGGGCTGGGGAGAGGGTGAAAGCGCCCCGTTCAACTCCCCCAGCGCCTGCGTAACCGCCGGGTGCATGCGCTCATAAATCTCATCAATATCGGGATTGTTGGCGATCGACTTGAGGGTGACATGGGGGACGGTCTTGTAGATGAACCCCCCTTTCAACCCCTCATGCGGATAGCGCAGCTCGAAATAGTCGTAGCTCGCCGTCATCAGCCGCTGCTTGGCCAGGGTCACTGCCACCCGCGAGGTATCGCAGGTGATCCAGCGCCGGCCCCACTTCTCGGCGACAAAGGCAGTGGTGCCGGAGCCGCAGGTTGGGTCGAGGACAAGATCGCCTGGGTCGGTGGTCATGAGCAGGCAACGTTCGATGGCCTCTGCTGCTGTTTGAACAACATAAATCTTTTTACCTGTAAATCCACGCTCCCCCATACCAAGCCAGATATTTGATCTTGGAGTCTGCCCAAAATCCTTAAGCATCATTCGATATTCAATACGATTCCCTATCTGTATAATTCTATTCGATTTAAAAAGGCGGAGCCTTCCTACTTCATTCGTTTTCCAGTGGTTGTTAGGTGGCAAATTCCATTCCTTACCAAAACAATGAAATGGTTTGCTACCTTCTTCAGATGAACCTTCTGACAACAAAGGAGTTCCATCAAAAATTTCTAAACCTTCCGGAATGGTTTCTTGGTCTGATTTCTCTTTAGGCGTCATTGAACGCCATTTCATTGAACGATCGTCAAATAGAAGTGTATATCCAGTTGCTCCTTTTTCGCCTGGATTTTTTTGTGTAGTCAGTTGGTGATATTTTACACGAGGCTTATTTTTGCCATACCATACGATGTAATCACATATAGATGGCAATAAGTTAGATGCTTGTAGGCCGGTTTTGTCAAAAGCTATCAAACCAGCAAAATTCTCTGTGCCAAAAATTTCGTCAAGAATATTCCGAACCAAATGCACATTCTCATCAGAAATCTGCACAAAGACACTCCCCGACTCGCTTAGCAAATCCTTCGCCAGCAACAACCGGTCGCGCAGATAAGTCAGATAGGAGTGAATCCCCAGCTCCCAGGTATCGCGGAAGGCTTTGATCATCTCCGGTTCCTGGGTCAAATCGACATCGTTGCGGTCCTTGACATCACGCTTGCCGACGAAGGGCTGAAAGTTCGAGCCGTACTTGATGCCGTAGGGCGGGTCGAGGTAGATCATCTGCACCTGCCCGACCATCGACTCCTTCTGCAACAGCGAGTTCATCACCAGCAGCGAATCGCCCGCCACCAGCCGGTTGGCCCAGCCGCGCTCGTGGTGGTAGAAGTCGATGGCGTCGCGCAGCGGCAGGCTCTCGAAGGGAGCTTCGAAGAGGCCGGCCTGCACCATCCCCTGCGTCTTTCCCGCCTTCCCTTCTCGCATCTGCTTGCGTACGGCGGAGAGGATGCTCATCGGGTCGATGCGCTCGTGAACGTGCAGCGAGACCGTATCGACAGCAAAGCTGGTACGCTCGGCCTTGCCGGTCCAATTGAGATAGGGGGATTGCAGGCGCTTGAGTTCTTCGAGGGCGAGACGCATTGCCTCCTGATCGCCGGAGGTAAGAGCATCGTCGATCAACGTTTCGATGGCAGCGCGGCCGACATCGAACTGCAAGGCCGGGTCGAGATGGGGATCATACTGCCAGGCGGTCTGTGGCTGGGCCGGGTCGGTGGCGGGAGTGACGACGCCGACCTCGGGGTTGTTCTTACGCCGATCGAGGTGGCGATAGGAGATGATGTTGGAGGTTTCGCCCTCGGAAGATGTCCCCCCTCGCGCTCTGAGAGAGGGGCCGGTGGTGAGGGGCATTTTCGGCTTGGGTGGCACATCGACGGGTTGCAGGTCGAGATCAAAACCGTGCTGCTCGGCGGCGCGGCGCACCGACCCTCCGCGTCCCCGCCCTTTTTCGATGGTTCCCCTTTTGATCAGGGCATCGCGCAGCATATCGCACAGATCGCCCGGGGGCTTGTATCCGGCGGCCGTCGCCTCCTTCAGGAATTGCTCTTTGAGGGACTGATTGCCGACGGCGGTGCCATCCATCGGCACCAGTGCCAATAGTAACTCCGTCAATGCGGTCCGTTGGTGCTGATCCATTCCTCCCCCTTTCAACCGGAAACCGGCACCGGCGCCATGCCTGGCGCACCGGGCGCCACATCATAGCCTGTTTCGCTGCCCGGAAAAATCGAAAAAGCCCCACGACGCCGGGTCACGGGGCGGCATCGGCAGTAGGGCCTCACCCCTTGCGGCGCAGAATTTCCTCCTGCAGAAAAGCCATGGCGGCGCTGCGTCGCGGATGGCTACGCAGTTCCTCGGCCAGCGCCTTCAGCCGGCCCACCAACTCCGGACCGAACAGCCGGTGCAGCCGCTCCAGTTCGCGACTGCTTTGCAGTTCCGCCTGCAGATCCCGGGACCAGTCCCCGTGAAAGACTTCGCCAAGACGGGTCATCAAGCCGAGTTCCGCAAGGCGTTGCCATTCCCCGGCGTCGAACCAGACCCCCCGGCAGTTGCGACAATATTCGACATAAAAGATCGGGTCAGCCTCGAAGCGCAACCGCAGCAGAATGCCGTGCCCTTCCGGGCAAAGGCCGGTGCGCCGATCAGCTTCCGGCCGTCCGGGCAGGGTTGCGGCCGGCCGGTCGCCGAGCATGCGGGGTTCCAGGAGGCCGGTGGCCGTCTCCAACCCAACCCATACCCCCCGGCAGTCGGGACAGCAATGCGGAGGCAGTCCGGAGAGGAGCGGGGCCGCCGCTTCCGACAGCGGCCGCAACGCCGTGGTCTTGCATTTCGGGCAATGCATCAGTTCGAGGTCTCAGTGAAGCCGCTTGGGTTTCCACTCGTCATCGGCAATCTTGACCCGACCAAGATAGCCATAGGAAATAATTTCCATTTTTTCAGTGTCCTTGAGGGAGGACCCGATGAAGAAGTTGAAGTAATCGAGGTCGCTGAAGATTACGGGATTGACTTCTCCGGCCGGTATCACCTGCCGATCCACCAGTTCGTCCGTAAGCGCAGCCAGGTGAGCCTCCCGGGTCGGATTGGTGTAGAAGAGATACCCTACCCCCGCCAGCAGGATAAAGATCATCAGCTTTTTCATGTCGTCTCCTTAAAATCGTCAATGGCCGGAGGGGTAGCGGCAAACCGCGTCTCGGGCCGGGATCCTTCAGTTCCAGAGCCCGGGAACGGCTGCCCCGCACCGGCCGCAAGTTCCGTCGCTCAAATTCGTCTCCACGACCCGGAAGCCGCGCCGTTCGATGATCGGACCGCCACAGGCCGGGCAGCAAGTCTCTTCCCCTCCGGCGCCGGGGATGTTGCCGGCATAAACGAAGTGCAGGCCGGCGTCCAGTCCAATGCGCCGCGCCCGCTGCAGTGCCGCGACCGGGGTCGGGGGCAGATTGGTGAGCCGGTAGGTTGGATAAAAAGCGGTGACGTGCCAGGGGACCTCGCGGCCGAGTTCTCCGGCGATGAATCCGGCGATCCCCTTGAGGTCGGCATCGCTGTCGTTGCGATCGGGAATGACCAGGGTCGTCACTTCCAGCCAGATGCCGTGCCGCCGATACTCCCGCAGGGAGTCGAGGACCCCTTGCAGGGAGGCGCCGGCAACTTCCCGGTAGAACTCTTCGGTAAAGCCCTTGAGGTCGATATTGGCCGCATCGAGGTAGGGGGCGACGATCGCCAGGGCCTCGGGGGTGATGTAGCCGTTGCTGACGAAAATATTCTTCAACCCCGCGGCCCGCGCCAGGACGGCCGTGTCGTAGGCGTACTCCAGAAAGATTGTCGGTTCGGTATAGGTGTAGGCGATGCTGCGGCAACCCGACGCCAGGGCGCGCCGCACAATCTCAGCCGGGGCCAGCGCCTGCCCGGGAATATCCGTCTGCTTCCGGGGCCACTGGGAGATCTGGTGGTTCTGGCAGTGCAGGCAGCGCAAGTTGCAGCCGACCGTCGCCACCGAATAGGCGAGGCTTCCGGGAAGAACGTGGTAAAGAGGTTTCTTCTCGATAGGGTCGACCTGCTCGGCGATACTTTTTCCGTAAACCAGGGTAAAGAGCGTGCCGTCCCGGTTCTCCCGCACCCCGCAGATACCGCGCTTCCCCGCTCCGATCAGGCAGCGGAAACGACACAGGCCGCAACGCACGCTCCCGCCTTCCGCACGCTCCCAGAATCGCGCTTCGACCATGGCTTCTACCTCCCTCACCCGGGGTCGGAATGTCAAAGTATAGCAAAGGGGACGCCCGCCGCCCGAAATTAGAACATGAAGCGGCGCATGCTGACGGAAAGGAGGATGCCGGTACCGATCATCGTCGTGACCATGCTGGTCCCTCCATAGGAAAAAAGTGGCAAGGGCACGCCGACGACGGGCAGCAGGCCGATGACCATCCCGAGGTTGACGACAATGTGCCAGAAGAACATCGCCACCACGCCGATAGACAGAAACATGCCGAAGCGGTCGGCGGCTCGACGGGCGATATAGATTCCCCAGATGATCAGGAAAAGATAAAGGATCACCAGCACCAGGCACCCGCTGAACCCCCATTCCTCGGCAAAGACCGAGAAGGCGAAGTCGGTGTGCCGCTCCGGCAGAAAGGCAAGCTGTGACTGGGTCCCCTGCATGAAGCCCTTGCCGAAAAAGCCGCCGCTGCCGACGGCAATCTTCGACTGGATAATGTGGTAGCCGGAACCTAAGGGGTCCCGCTCCGGCTCCAGAAAGGTGCGGATCCGTTCCCTCTGGTAATCGTGCAGCAGGAACCAGCCGCCAAAGACCCCGCCGCCGCCGAGGATGGTCAGGACCGCCAACCCCGAGCGACGCACCCCGGCAAAGAGGGCGATGGTCAAGCCGATGAAGATGAGAAGCATGGCCGTCCCCAGGTCCGGTTGTTTTACCACCAGCAGCACCGGAAGGGCGAGAAGGGCGCCAGGGACGACCAACTCCCGCAGCGAGGCCCCCCGCAGGTAACCCTGCCCGGAAAAATGTCTGGCCAGGGTGATGATGAGGACCAGCTTCATGATCTCGGAAGGCTGCAGGTTGAAGAAGCCGAGGTGGATCCAGCGCGTGGCCCCCATGGAGGTCTTTCCGGCCACCAGAACCACCAGCAGCAGCAGGACCGTCAGCCCATAGCCGACGATTCCGAAATGCTGCAGGTGACGGTAGTCGAAGGCACAGACCAGAGCGGCGATGGCCAGACCGATGGCCAGCCAGTAGATCTGCTTGAGGTAGACCGGCGTCCCCCCGCCGGGCAGGGAAGAGGCGGCGCTATAAAGGTTAACGATGCCGATGGCGGCGATCAGGCAGACCAACAGGAGCAATACCCAGTCGAAGTGGGTCAGTAATCGACGATCGAACATCTGCTCAGTCTCCCACAACGTCCGGAGGAGGCGGCACCGCGGCGGTATCGATGCCGAAATAATTGGCAAAGATCGCCCGTGCCACCGGTCCGGCCGAACTGCCGCCGTGGCTGCCGTGTTCCACGACCACCGCCACCGCGATCCGGGGGGCGGACGCCGGGGCATAGGCGACAAACAGGGCGTGGTCTCGCAACAGATAGGCGACATCCTGGCTCTTCACCCGCCCCTCCTTCATCCGCACCACCTGGGACGTCCCGGTTTTGCCGGCAACCCTGACCGAGTTCAAGCGGCTGCTGGCGCCGGTGCCCCCGGGTTCGTTGACGACCGCCTCGAGACCGCTACGCACCACGGCCAGATCAGCCGCCGACACTTGCACCGTGTTCAGAAGTTCCGGGGAGGTGGTCCGGAGGACCGCCCCGTCAAGGCCGACGACCTGCTTCACGATGTGGGGGCGGAAGACCTTGCCGCCGTTGGCCACCGCCGCCGTCATGACCGCCAATTGCAGCGGGGTGACAGTGACGTAGCCCTGACCGATGGCGGTGTTGAGCGACTCGCCGTCGTACCAGCGGGTTCCGTAGCGCTGCAGTTTCCAATCCCGGTCCGGGATCAGGCCACTTTTCTCCCCCGGCAATTCGAACCCAAGGGAGCGCCCGAGGCCGAGTTCCCGCGCCATCGCGGCGATGCGATCGATCCCCAGGGAAAGAGCAACCTGGTAGAACCAGACGTCACAACTTTCGCGCAAGGCCTTGTGCAGGTCGGTATAGCCGTGTCCGTCCTTCTTCCAGCAGCGGAACTCCCGGTTCCCCAACTGCAGGCTCCCGCTGCAGTTGACGCTGGTGGCGGGTCCGGCAACCCCGGCGCGCAGGGCGGCCAGAACCGTGACGATCTTAAAGGTGGAACCGGGGGGATATTGGCCCTTGAGGGCTTTGTCCTGCAGCGGATGGCGGGGATCGTCGAGAAGCGAGACCCACTCCTTGGCACTGATCCCCCGGGCGAAAACCGCCGGGTTGAAGGCCGGACTGCTGGCCATTGCCAAAACATCCCCGGTGTTGACATCGATCGCCACCGCCGCTCCGGCTTGGCCGATGAGAGCCTCTTCAGCCGCCTGCTGCAAGCCCCGCTGCAGGGTCAGATAGACCCGGTTCCCCGGCTGCGGCTCGAGGGTTTTCAGGCTGCGCAGTTCCTTGCCGCGCACATCAACCTCGATCAGCCGTTCCCCTTCCTGGCCGCGCAGTTCGGACTCCATCGCCTTTTCCAGGCCGCTTTTGCCGACGCTGTCACCGGGGCGGTAGCCGGCGAATCGTTCCTGGCGCAGATCTTCTTCGGTGATTTCGCCGATGTAGCCGAAAAGGTGGGCGCCGAGTTCCTGGTAAGGGTAGTAGCGCAACGGCCGCGCCTCAACCATCACTCCCGGCAGATCGACCGAATTTTCCTGAACGCGTTCGACGATGTCGCGGCTGACGTCCTCGGCGATCGCAAAGGGTTGGTAAGAGGGGAATTTTCGTCCCTCCTCCCAACGCTGTTCGAGGCTCGTCAGGGGCACCCCCAGATAGCCGGCGAGACGCCCCAGGAGCAGCCCCTTGTTCTCCACCGCCTGGCGAATGACCACGACCGAGAAGGAGGCCCGGGTATCGACCAACAGTTCGCCGTCGCGGTCATAGAGTGAACCGCGGGGGGCGGTGATGGGGATATCGCGAATCCGGTTGCGCTCTGACAGCGCCCGATAGCGTTCGGTCCCGATGACCTGCAGATACCACAGCCGCAACAGCAGCAGCAAAAAGATGCCGATAGTCGCTAGAGACAACAGCAGGAAACGCCGTCGCAAGCCCGGATGCTCGGCCCAGCCGGTGTTAAGGCTCATAACGGCTATCCAGTCGCTGCAGCCCCGGAATCTGCAGACGAGGCGCCATGCGCCGCTGCACTCCGGCGGCGATGCGCAGCAGCACCCAGGCGGCCACCAGGTTGAGAAGCGCCTGAGGACCAAGCCGGCTGGCGATCAGCAGCCAAAGAGGACCGGCGTCGGCCAGGGAACCAAGGATGATCAGCAGCAGCCCCTCCACCAGGGTGCCGCAAAAGACCATAAACAAAAGCAGCATGGAGCTTTCGGTATTGAGACGTCCGGCCGCGCCGCGCACCGCCAGAAAGGTTGCCAACAGGGCGAGACCGTAGAGGCCGAGGTAGTAGCCGGCGAAGACATCCATCAGGCTGCCGAGGAGATAGGCCAGCAGGCTGCCGCGCAGATACCCTTCGTTAAGACCGAGATAGACGATCAGGACGAGGATGAGATCGGGGGTGAAATGGAAAGGGAAAAACCACGGCAATACTGCCGTCTGCAGCACCATGAAGAGATAACCGAGGGCGAAGTACCCGCCGATGCGGGTCATGGCTGCGCCCCTGGCAGGAGGACCAGAACCTCCTCCAATCGTGAAAAATCGACCGCAGGGACCACGCTGATCGACTGGAAAAGCCCGAAGGGGTGGTTGGCCACAGCCGCCACCGCCCCCAGGACCAGGCCCTTGGGAAAGACTCCGCCGGTGCCGGAGGTGATGATGCGGTCGCCGATCGCGACCTCTTCCCGGCGCAGGGTGAATTCCAGGGTCAGCCGGTCCCCCTGGCCGCGGCAGACACCGCGGGCGCGGCTTTCCTGGACCAGGGCCGCCTCTGCCGACGAGGCATCTGTGATCAGGAGCACCCGGGCCTGATGCGGCGTCACCCGGATAATCCGGCCGACCGCCCCCTCAGCCACGACGACCGCCAGCCCTTCACGGAGGCCGTCCACGCTCCCCTTATCGATGGCGACGGTGCGGAACCAGCTGGAGGCATCGAGGGCGATGATTTGCGCCGGCAACGCCGGCAATGCCAGTTCTTCCTTGAATTTGAGGAGTCGCCGCAGCCGTTCGTTGGTCAGGCGGATCTCCTGCAGATTGTCGAGTTCGGCCCGTAATTGGCGGTTCTCGGCCGCCATGCGCAGGTTTTCCGCCCTGGATCCGAAGGTAAAAAAAGACCCCGCCCAGGCGGTGGTGCCGCCGGTCAGGGTCGAAAGGCCTTCTTGCAGAGGGAGAGTGAGCTGCAGCGCCAGCCGCTCGAAGCTGTTGGTCTCTTCCCGTCCACGAAGATTGGCGGAATAGAGAAAGAGCGCCGCCAGCAGCAAGCAGACCGCAAACAGCGGTATCCGGTATTTACGCAGCAGTTCCAGCATGAAACAGTATTCCCGCCGCCGGCAGCATGGAAAGAGGGCCGGCGGCCCTCTGGGCTTGGGTCGCAGCGGAGACCGCTACAGATGTTGCCGGACGCTGCCCAGCCCCGACCAGGGTCAGGATGTCACGGTCACCCGTTTCAGAAGGTCGAGTTCGTCAAGAACCTTCCCCGAGCCGAGGGCCACGCAGGACAAAGGGTCTTCCGCAATCACCACCGGCAGCCCGGTCTCCTCGCGCAGCAGCATATCCAGGTTGCGCAGCAGGGCACCGCCCCCGGCCAGGACGATCCCCTTGTCGACAATATCGGCGGCCAGCTCCGGAGGCGTTCGCTCCAGGGCGATCCGCACCGCTTCGACAATGGCGTTGACCGGCTCGGAAAGGGCCTCGCGGATTTCCCCGCTGCCGATCGTCATGGTCTTGGGAATGCCGCTGACCAGGTCGCGCCCCTTGACCTCCATGGTGCGCTCCTCGCCGTCCGGGTAAGCGCTGCCGATCTCGATCTTGATCTGCTCGGCGGTGCGCTCGCCGATCAGCAGGTTGTATTTGCGTTTCATGTATTGGACCAGCGCCTCGTCGAGTTTGTCGCCGCCGACCCGCACGCTTTTGGCATAAACGATCCCCGCCAGGGAGATGACCGCCACTTCGGTGGTCCCGCCGCCGATGTCGACGATCATGTTCCCGGAGGCTTCGGTAATCGGCAAGCCGGCGCCGATCGCGGCCGCCATCGGCTCCTCGATCAGGTAGACCTCGCGGGCCCCGGCCGACTCCGCCGATTCCTTGACGGCACGCTTCTCGACCTGGGTGATTCCCGAGGGGACGCAGATGACAATCCGCGGCCGCACCAGGTTCTTGCGGTTGTGAACTTTCTGGATGAAGTAACGGAGCATCTCCTCGGTGATGTCGAAGTCGGCGATAACGCCGTCCTTCATCGGGCGGATGGCGACGATACTCCCCGGGGTCCGGCCGAGCATCTTTTTCGCCTCGGTGCCGACGGCCAGCACTTTTCTCTGGCCCATGGCGTCTTTTTGCACCGCGACCACCGACGGTTCGCTGACGACGATCCCCTTGCCTTTGAGATAAACCAGGGTATTGGCCGTTCCCAGGTCGATCGCGAGGTCGTTGCTGAACATTCCCCAAATGGCATTGAACAGATTGAACATCGAGGTAAATCTCCCATATGCCCTGAAGCGGGCCTTGCCACCCCTTGGTAAGAGGCCGTCCACGTTACCAAAATGCTCTTGGTTTTTCAAGGAAGAAAAGGAAAAAGCAGTTGCATTTGCGCCCCTGATTGTCTAACATGCGGCACTGTTTTCGAAATCCGCCAAGACCAGGCAAAGGAGAGAAATACCCGATGCTCGACCTGATTCGCAAGAAACAAAAAACCGTCATCATCAAGATCGTGTTCTGGGCCATCATCGCCACGTTCGTCGGCACCATCTTCCTCGTATGGGGGAAAGGCTCCGACCAAGCTGCAAAGGGGGGAGATCCCGAGGTGGCGGCGACCGTCAACCAGACCCAGATCACCTTTCGTGATTACCAGAACGCCTACCGGAACCTTTATCAGTTTTACCAGAACATCTACCGGGAACAGTTCTCGACCGCCCTGGTCGAGCAGTTGAAACTCCCCCAGCAGGCCTATGACCAATTAGTGGAACAGGCGCTGTTGCTGCAGGAGGCCGACCGCCTCAAAGTCGAGATCGACAAGCAGGACCTGGTCAAATCCATCGCTGAAATCCCTGCCTTCCAGGAGAACGGCGTCTTCAGCAAGGACCGCTACCTGCAGGTTCTCAACAGTCAGCGGCTCACCCCCGACGAATTCGAAGCGGCTCAACTCCGGCAAATGCGGGTCGCCAAGGTCCGGACCATGCTCCAGGAAGGCATCACCGCCAGCGACCAGGAGATCAACGACGAATTCCGGCTGCAGAATGAGAAAATCAATCTGGAGTTCCTGCGCCTGGCTCCGGAGCAGTTCGAAAGCCGGGTCAAAGTCAGCGATCCGGAACTGGCCGCCTACTTTACCGCCCATCGCGAAGCCTTCCGGCTCCCCGAGACCGTCGCCCTGCGCTACCTGCGGTTCGATCCGGCCCTGTTTGCCAAAGAGGTCACTTTCTCCGAGGAAGAGATCGAAAAATTTTACCGCCGGCACCTCGATCGCTTTGAAGTTCCCGAGCAGGTCAAGGCGGCGCACATCCTGATTCGCGTCGACCAGAAAGCCGATCAGGCGACTCGTCAGCAAAAACTCCAGCTGGCGGAAAAGATTCTGGCCGAAGCCAAGTCCGGCAAGAACTTCTCCGATCTGGCCCGCACCTATTCGGAAGACCCCGGCAGTGCCACCAAGGGCGGAGACCTCGGTTATTTCCCCCGCGGCGCCATGGTCAAGCCCTTCGAAACGGCCGCCTTCAACCTCAAAACTGGTGAGATCGGCGGGCCCGTCGAAACCTCTTTCGGTTACCACATCATCAAGTCCGAGGGACACATTGAAGAGGGCCTCAAGCCTCTGGCCGAGAGCCTCGAGGATGTCAAAACCGGCCTGCGCCAGGAAAAGGCCTCCCAACTGGCCATGGAAAAGGCCATGGACGCCTACAATATCAACCGCAAGGGGGGCAGTCTCGAGGCCGTTGCCAAGGCCACCGGCTTGTCGATCAAGGAGACCGGGTTCGTTGGCCGCGAGGGGACCATCGAGGGCATCGGCGACGCTCCGGAGATCCTCAGCGCGGCCTTCGGCCTCACGCCTGGAGAGTTGGCCCGCCCGGTCAACACCCCGCAGGGGGTGATCCTCTTCACCGTCAAGGAACGCCGAGACAGCCACCTCCCCGAACTGGCCCAGGTTCGTGAGCGCGTGGTCGAAGCTTTCCGTAAAGACCGGGCCGGGGACCTTGCCCGCCGCACCGCCGAGTCGCTGCTGGTGGAGCTCAAAGCCGGCAAAAAACTCGCCGACCTGGCCAAACAGGGGGGTTACCAGGTTGAGGAGACCGGACTGTTTGCGCGCAGCAACGGCGATTTCGTGCCGCGCATCGGCAACGCCAAGGACCTCACCGAAGCGGCCTTCAAACTGACCAACGCCGCCCCGCTGGCGCCCAAGGTCTTCGACCTCGACGGCCGCTACCTGGTCGTCGTCCTCAAAAGCCGCCAGCCGGCCGACCTGACGACTCTCGACGCGGCCAAGCGCAATCAGCTCCGCGATGCGGTCCTGTCGCGCAAAAAGAACGAGGCCGTCGACAAGAAGGTCAAGGAACTCCGTGACCAGGCCCAGATCGTGATCGCCCCGCCCCTGCAGACTCAACTCGGAGGGAAATGACGGCCATGACACCCATCGTGATGCAAACCAATTTCGCCGACCTGAAATTGGTGACTCGCGGCAAGGTTCGGGATATCTACGATCTGGGCGAGCACCTGCTGATCGTCACCAGCGACCGCATCAGTGCCTTTGATGTGATCATGGATCAGGGGATTCCCAACAAAGGGAAGGTCCTGACGATGATTTCACGCTTCTGGTTCGAGAAGATGGCGGACATCATCCCCAATCATATCGTCGCCATCGAGGTCGCCGACCTGCCGGCGGTGGCCCGCAAGTATGCCGACCAGCTTGAAGGGCGCTGCATGCTCGTCAAGAAAGCCAAACCGCTGCCGGTGGAGTGTATCGTGCGCGGCTACGTCTCCGGTTCGGGTTGGAAGGACTACCAGAAGACCGGGGGAATTTGCGGCATTGCGCTTCCGGCCGGGCTGCTGGAGAGTGACCGGCTGCCGCAGCCGATCTTCACTCCCTCGACCAAAGCCGAACTCGGCACCCACGACGAGAACATCACCTTTGCCGAAACGGAGCAGCTCTGCGGCGCCGATCTGGCGGCTCAAGCCCGCGACGCGACCATCGCCATCTACCTGCGGGCTCGCGATCTGGCCGATGCCAAAGGGATCATCATCGCCGATACCAAGTTTGAGTTCGGTCTCTACCAGGACCGGCTGATCTGGATCGACGAAGCCATGACCCCTGACTCCTCACGTTTCTGGCCCAAAGACCAATACCGCCCCGGCGGCCCCCAAGCCTCCTTCGACAAGCAGTTTTTGCGGGATTACCTGGAAACCCTCGATTGGGGGAAACAGGCGCCGCCGCCGCCGCTGCCAGCCGAAATTGTTCGCAAGACCGGGGAAAAGTACATGGAAGCTCTGACCCGGCTGACCGGCATCACCCTTTAACACCGCCACCCCCGGGCGGGACGTTTTTTCCAAAATACCTGTTGACAGCGGAGCCAGGCCTTTGTTATAAAGTGGCTCCGTTACCACGGGGCTATAGCTCAGCTGGGAGAGCGCTTGAATGGCATTCAAGAGGCCGGCGGTTCGATCCCGCCTAGCTCCACCAAGAATCCAGAGGGGTCAGCGATGAGCTGACCCCTCTTTAGTTGAGTCCGGAAAATCGATATTTTCCACCCAACTCTTTCCGAAAGGCCGAATCGATGGCGAAAAAACCCAACTATAATTTCGAGAAACGCCAAAAGGAATTGGCCAAGAAAAAAAAGAAGGAAGAAAAACTTCTGGCCAAAAAAGAACGCAAGGGCCCGGAGACGGGCGAACCTGAAGGAGACGAAACCGAGGGTGAGGACGCCGAAGGGGCTGAGCCGGAGAGCGAATAAGCTCCGGACATCCGCTGCGGATAACGGACATCATCCGCCATCATCAGTACAGGGCCGGTCACTTGACCGGCCCTGTTGCGTTTTCATGCCGGGAGCGGGCGCCGGCGGGAGCGGCCCTCCCCGGCACCTGGTAGCTATCACCGTCGTTTCATGGGAGAGCTTTGCGCCGAACTGCCAGGCCGGTGTCGTCTCGGAACTTGATCCGGTGTCAGCCGATTGCATGGCTTGTCATAATGGCTCGGAAGGCTTTTCCATCCGGTACTGCCTCCTGTCGCAAAAGGGCCAGGGCTGCGGCGGCCATATTGTCAGCGCGGACTATGCCCAACTGGCCGCCATAGACCTGAAATTGCGTCCCCCCAATGATCTTCCCCCGGATATCGTTTTCCACGAAGGGAAAATCACTTGCGTCACCTGCCACGGCTATGACCCCCACAATGTTTATTTTGCCATCGACAACGTCCATGCGCCCTCTGTCGAACCTGCCATCCCCAATGACCCCCGCGCCGTCGGGCAGGGGACACCTGCCCGGGCAGTCCCGCCGGATTCGTCCCAAAAAAAGAGCCGCCCGTTGCCGGGCGGCTCTTTTTTTCAGGCTGCTAGCGCAGCTTAATCATCGTAGCGACGGCTGTCGTGGCCACCATGATCCCCCCGGGTGACCGGGCGGTAGATCACGTTGCGGGTGACGCTGCTGCTGTTGCCGGCGTCGTCACGGGCGGTGACGGTAATCGTGTAGAGCTGGGCCTTGGTGAAGGTCAACTTCTGCGCGAATTTCCCGTCGTCCTCGACCTTGGTACGGTAGGTATGACCGTTCATGGTGATGCGGACGGTGACGTCCTCATTGGCGTCGACCACCTGCCCTTTGAGTTCAAGGGTCGACTTGCTGGTGGTGATGTCCTGGCTGGGGGAGGTAATCGCCAGGGAGAGATCGCCGCCCTCCAGGGTGACGGTCCGTTTGCCGGTGCTGACGTTGCCGGCCAGGTCGGTCGCGGCCACAGTGATGGTGTTGACCCCCGTTTTCAGATAAACGGTGGCGCTGTAGGTATTGTTGATGATCGCAGCCGGCTGTATGGGGCCGCCGTTGACGGTGACGGTGACTGTGGAGGTTTCGCTGATTCCGCCGGTGATCGTCAGGTACGACTGGGTCGTAGTGCTGTTGTCGGCCGGGGCCGTCATGGTGAGGACCGGCGCGTTCGGATCGAAGGTAATGGTCCGGGTATCGACCTCCTGGGTGCCGGCGGTGTCGGTGGCCACGATGGTAATGGCATTGGCGCCGACCTGAAGGGTGACGGCGGTACTGAAGGAACCATCGGCAGCAACGGCAACCGGATCACCGTTGACCGTAACCGACTGGATGCCGGCGGCGTCGCTGGCAGTGCCGTTGACGTTGAGGGTCACCTTGTTGGTGTAGGAACCGTCGGCCAGCGTGGAGACGGTCAGGATGAGATCGGCCGGGGCCAGGGTGATCGTCACGTTGGCGGTCTTGGCCGCGGAGACGTTCCCCGCCGCGTCCCTGGCCCAGGCGTAGAAGACGATGTTGCCTGCGGCCGGGGCGGTGGCGCTCGCCGGAACCGAAGCGCTCCAACCAGCGGCGGCGGCGGCCGGGGTGGCGGCGCTGGTGGTGATCAGATAACCGCTGACGGCCACGTTGTCAGTGGCGGAGAGGGCGTTGACCGAAACCGTCAGGCTGGTCCCCGCGGTCGGCATGGTGAAGGTCCCGACTACCGGCGCGGCGGTGTCGGGGAGGGTGATCGTCACGTTGGCGGTCTTGGCCGCGGAGACGTTCCCCGCTGCGTCCTTGGCCCAGGCGTAGAAGACGATGTTGCCTGCGGCCGGGGCGGTGGCGCTCGCCGGAACCGAAGCGCTCCAACCAGCGGCGGCGGCGGCCGGGGTGGCGGCGCTGGTGGTGATCAGAT
>JBBQBQ010000035.1:0-20122 GCA_038317685.1 Desulfuromonadales bacterium
ACAACGCCTTCGCCGCCCTGAGAGCCGCCAAGGAGCAGACCGGCCGCCACGATCTGCAGGTCGGCGCCGAGGTGGTGGTGATGCGCGACAACCTCTCGGGGCTGCCGGCGACCCTGGAGTGGGCGGCGCAGCGCGGGGTGAGCTTCGCCATTGTCACTCACCTCCTCCCCTACGATCAGGCCCATGCCGGACAGGAGGCCTATATCCCCTGCACCGACGCCGCCATCGCCCATTTCGAGGGGTGGCGGGAGCGGGCCCGGCAGGAGGGGGTGGCGATGGAGCGCTACTTCGAAATCCTCTTCAAATTCGCCAAGAACCCCGAGGAGCAGCGCATCGTTGCCTTCGTCGAGAGAATGAAGGAAGCGGCGGCCGCAGAAAACCTCTTTCTCGACCTCTCCAAGCTCTTTTCCATCGACAGCGGCTGGATCGCCCATCTTGAGGGGGTCTTCGACCAGGCGCGCCGGGTCGCGGAACGGACCGGCCTCGACCTGCAACTGCCGCGGGTCGTCCCCAAGGAGGAGCGGCTCTGCCACTTCGTCGAGGACGGCGGGGCCTTCGTCTCCTGGCAGGGGGAGGTCCATCCCTGCTACTTCCTCTGGCATCGCTACAGCTGCTTCGCCAGCGGCTGGGAGCAGCCGGTACGGCCCCGGGTCTTCGGCCATCTCGACCGCGCCGACATCGTGACGATCTGGAACAACCAGGCCTTCCGCACCTTCCGGAGCAACGTCATCGGCTACGACTACCCCTTCTGCATCAGCTGCCGCCTGGCCCCCTGCGACTACGTGCAGACCGAGGCTTTCGAACAGGATTGCCACGTTCGGGGCGAGCCGTGCGGCAGCTGTCTGTGGTGCATGGGTCTCTTTCAGTGCCTGCGCTGAACGAGCCGCTCCGGGTGGCTAAAGACCTCGAAACGACTGCCGCGCAGATACCCGATCAGGACGATCCCGACCGCGCTGCAGAGGGCGACCGCGGCATCGGTGGGGGCGGTCCGGGAGGCGATCAGGCCGACCCCGAGGCGGGCCGCCTTGATCACCATTTCGCTCGAGATCCGGCCCGAGGTGACGAGCATCGTCCCGGCGGGGTCGAGGCAGCGCAGCAGGGCCTCGCCGGCCAGACGATCGATGGCATTGTGCCGGCCGAGGTCTTCGGCGGCCAGGAGCAGCTTGCCATTCCGGCCGAGGCCGGCCGAGTGGATGCCGCCGTGGTCGGCGTAGCGCTCGGCGGCCCGGTCGAGCTCCGTCATCAGCGCCACCACCTCCCCGGCCAGATAGCGCCGCAGCGGGAGGGGAACCGGCGTCGTCAGGTTGAAACTCACCCCGCCCCCGCAGCCGCTGGTGACGGTCGGCTGCAACCTTGCGGGAAGTTCCCCGCGCAATCGGACCCGCGCGACCCCCAGCTCCCGGCAGATCCCCAGGGTAAGAATTTCTTCCAGGCGGTCGATGAACCCCTGGAGACGCAGGAAGCCGACGATCAGCAAGTCGAGACGGTGAGGGGAGGCGATCAGGGTGGCCAGCTCCCGGTCGTTGACATACAGCCGGAGCGGGCACTCGGCTGGAACCTGCCGCCACACCGAACGCAGGGCCCCTCCCTGGAACCGGTGGATCGGGAGCGGCAGGTCCCGGTCCCCAGCCTCGAGTTGGCTCGGAGATTTGGCGGAGTGGTGGTTCGGGGGCGTTTTCCCAATATTGGTCGGTATGGTCATGGTCACCTCTTTCCCGGAGTCTACTCGCTCGTCCGGGTGGATGTCGATGGCGGCGCCCGATGTTGCTATAATCTTCCCAGGGAAACCGGGTCTCGGCCGGGGCCGGGGATCTCCACTCCCCCGCCGGAGTGAAATTACTTGTGAAGGGAGAACCTCCTCCATGAACCTTCTCCGCGACGATTCCCGCCGTTTCTTCCTTTGCGGCATCCGCTTCTGCTTCGGCGCCTGGCTCCTCTACGTCGGCCTGGTGAAATGGCTCGTCATCGGCCCGGGCGGCTTCGTCGGCCTCATCACCACCGCCTTCGCCCCGACCTGGTCGCCGCATCCGCTGAACGTCCTCCTCGCCTGGCTGATCCTGGCCGCCGAGCCGCTCCTGGCCCTCTTCCTCCTCTCCGGGCGGAGACCTCGGCTGGCCTGGTCGCTGACCGCCCTCCTCATGTTCCTGCTGACCATCGGCCAGACCATCCTCATGAAACCCGAGGTCATTGCCAACTGGCAGTACCTGGTTCTGACCCTGACCTGCGCCGCCCTGAGCGATCCGGAGACGGACTGAGGGGGTCAAGCCGGACGTTTGGCACCGCGTAACCAAATTTCCCCTTTCCCTGGCGCTCCGGTCAGGGGTAGGATTCCCTTCGCCCCGTTCCGAACCTCCCCCATCGCCAAGGCCTCAGCGACCGCATGTTGCCGCCCATCGTCGAATCGGACATCGTCAAGACCTGCGGCCGCACCTACACCGAGCGCGGCCGGGCCTACCAGCGCACGGGAAAGGTGCGGACCGTCGATTGGGACGCCGAGGAGCAGACCCTGGCCGCCACCGTCGCCGGCAGCGGGCGCAACCTTTACGAAGTGGAAATTCTGGTCAATGCCATCCCGGGGCGGCTGCGTCTGGAAGGGTATTGCAGCTGCCCCATGGAGGAGGACTGCAAGCACGTGGCGGCGGTCCTCTTCGAATGTCTCCACCGCCAAGGCCGGATCGTCCCCCCGGCCTCCGTCCCCACGCCCAGGCCCGCCCGGCAGGCGCCGACCCCGGTTCAGGCCTGGCAACAGCAGGTCGCCGCGCGGCTGGCCCCACCCGCCGCCGGGACCGGCCGGCATCCCGGAAGCCAGGCCCTGATCTACCTGTTGCGGGCGCAACCGGGGCGGGCCGCCACCGAAGTCACCCTGGCGTTGCTGAAGAGCCGGCCCCTCAAACGCGGCGGCTGGGGAAAAACGACCCCCGCTTCCTGGTACCAACTGACCGCCCCTTCCACCTCTTCATACGGCGACCGTCCCGACTGGGTCGGCCCCCTCGATGCCGAAATCCTCGAACTGCTGCGCAACGACCTCGGCAGCGGCTTTCCGCTCCGTCTCGCCGGCGACCGGGGGCCACTGATCCTCAAACGCCTGACGAAGAGCGGCCGCGTCTTTCTGGACGATCTCGAAACCTCCCCCCTCGCCGCCGGACCGACGCGCCGGGCCGTCTTCGAATGGCGGGAGAGCAAACAGCAGGAGGTGCTGCACATCCGCCTGGAGGGCGGGACCGAGGATTGGTTCCCGGTGCCGACCGACCCGCCGTGGTACCTCGACCGGGGGGGGCGTTGCGCCGGGCCCATCGACCAGCCGCTGGCTCCGGCGCTCTTTCATGCCCTGTGCCATCTGCCGCCGGTGCCGGCGGCGGAACTGCCGGGTCTCGGGCGGTTCCTCCTGCCCCTGGCGCCGGCGCGATCCCTGCCGTTGCCGATGGAACTGGAGATCAGCCGCTGGGACGAGCCGCCGGTGCCGGCCCTGCAACTCCGGGGCGAACCGGCTCCGGGGGGGCGGACCGTCCAGCTGGCCCGGCTGGGCTTCGTCTATGGTCCCTGCCGGCTCCCTCCCTGGCGCAACGGGGAGGAGTTGCACCCCCTGCTGCGGCACGAGGAGCAGGACTGGCTGATCGCCCGCGATCCGGGCGCCGAGGAGCGGCACCTCCAAACCTTGATCGGGCTCGGTTTCAATCCGGCCGGGGTCGTCGGCGCCGGTGCGGCCGGCGCGTGCGACCTCCTTTTCGCCGGCCCGACCCTCGCCCAGTCGGCCGAGGCGTGGCGCGCCTTCCTGCGGGACGACTTGCCGCGACTGGCCGGAGGCGGTTGGCGCATCGATACCGACGCCACCTTTCAACTCCGTTTCACCCGCGCCGAAGGCCTCAGCGTCCGGCTCGATGATGGCGCCGGCGGCTGGTTCGAAATCGGCCTCGATCTCGACCACCAGGGTGAAACAATCCCCTTGCTGCCGCTCCTGATCCAGTTCCTGGAAGCCGGGGGCGATCCGGCGCGGGGGCTGCTGATCCCCCGGGAGAACGGCGTCTGGCTGGAGGTTCCACCGGAGATTCTGGCACCGATCGTCGAAACCCTCTTCGAACTCTACCAGCGCCCCACGCTCGATAGGGCGGGGCGGCTGCGCCTCCACCAAAGCATCGCTCCCTGGCTCGACGAGCTCGACCGGCGACTCGGGGCCGGGGGGCTCGGCCTGGTCTGGCAGGGGGGCGAGCGGCTGCGCGACCTGGCCCGGCGGCTGCGTCATTTTACCGGCATCGAGGCGGTGGCGGCGCCGGCGGGCTTGTCGGCCGAACTGCGCCCCTACCAGCTGCGGGGACTGGCCTGGCTGCAGTTCCTGCGCGAGTTCGGCTTCGGCGGCATCCTCGCCGACGACATGGGCCTCGGCAAGACGGTCCAGACCCTGGCCCATCTGCTGGTCGAAAAGGCCGCCGGCCGTTTGCTGAAGCCGGCGCTGGTCGTCGCTCCGACCAGCGTCCTCGGCAACTGGCGGCGGGAAGCGGAGCGCTTTACGCCGACGCTGCGGGTTTTGGTGCTGCACGGCCCGCGGCGCGGCGCCCATTTCGACGGCCTGACTGCCTACGACCTCATCGTCACCAGCTACGCCCTCCTCCCCCGGGACGGCGAGACGCTCCTCGGCATCCCCTTCCACAGCGTCATCCTCGACGAAGCCCAGGCGATCAAGAATCCCAAGGCCAAGGCCGCCCTCGCCGCCCGCGCCCTGGACGCCGACCACCGTCTCTGCCTGACCGGCACCCCGCTGGAGAATCATCTCGGCGAGCTCTGGTCCCTCTTTCATTTCCTCATGCCCGGCTTCCTCGGTCCCGAGAACGCCTTCAACACCCTCTTCCGGCAGCCGATCGAAAAGCGCGGCGATGGCGGCCGCCGGCAGGAACTGGTGCGGCGTATCGCCCCCTTCCTCCTGCGCCGCGACAAGGGGGAAGTGGCCACGGAGCTGCCGGCCAAGACCGAGATCGTTCAGGCCATTGAGCTCGACGGCCCCCAGCGCCGCCTCTACGAGAGCATCCGGGTGGCCATGGCCGACAAGATCGGTGCCCTCCTCCAGCAAAAAGGCCTGGCCCGCAGCCACATCGAAATGCTCGACGCCCTCCTCAAGCTGCGTCAGGCCTGCTGCGACCCGCGCCTGGTCAAACTGGAGAGCGCCCGCGGCCTGCACGCCTCGGCCAAGCTCGAACGGCTGCTGGAGATGCTCGCCGAACTCCTCGAAGAGGGGCGGCGCATCCTGCTCTTTTCCCAGTTCACCTCGATGCTCGCCCTGATCGAGACCGAACTGCAGGCCCGCCGCATCCGCTACCTCAAGCTCACCGGCCAGACCCGCCACCGCGACGAGGTGATCGCCCAATTTCAGGCGGGGGAGGCGCCCCTCTTCCTCGTCAGCCTCAAGGCCGGCGGGGTTGGCCTCAACCTGACCGCCGCCGACACCGTCATCCACTACGATCCCTGGTGGAATCCGGCCGTCGAGCGCCAGGCCACCGACCGCGCCCACCGCATCGGCCAGGAGAAGCCGGTCTTCGTCTACAAGCTGGTCGCCACCGACACGGTGGAGGAGAAGATTCTGCAGCTTCAGGCCCGCAAGCAGGCCCTGGCCGACGACGTCTACGGCAAGGCCCGGGACGGCGACCCCCTGGCGACCCTGCGGGCCGAGGAGATCCTCTCCCTCTTCGCCCCCTGACCCGCCGCCGCGGTCGGGGCTGGAGGGCATTTCGGGATTGACCAGGAGGGGGAGTTTTGAAATGGATGGCCGAGGGAGACTTCATCGGAGGTGGCCTCGGGAGGGGAAGAGACGGCCGCCAACAGCCAAGATCGAATCCGAAATCAGCCCGCCACGACCACCGCGTCGTGCGGGCTGTTGGATTTCCTGAAGGGGAGGATATGGAGGGCCGGAGGCCGGGATGCCGCCGCAGCCCGCGGCGAGAGGCCCCTAGGCCGGCCCCTGGGCCAGGTAGGCCTCGGCCATGGAGCGGGGACATCCCCAGCGCGGGATGAAGGCCTCCAGTTTCTGCTGTTTGGTTTCGTTGAAGAGCCGTTCCCGGCCGAGGGCCTCAAGGTGCCCCGAAACGACGTCGCCGACCTCGGTGGCGTGGGCGCCTTCGATGCGGAAGATGGTGAAGGCGCTCCCCGCCTCGACGGCGCAACGATCGCCGTTGACTCCGATCACTGTTCCCTGCATGAGTCCTCCTTGGCAAGCTTGATGACATCCCTGACTTTCCTGGCGGGAACCGTAGCACGGGGGGCCAGGGTTTTCAATGGAAGAGGCGGCGCGGGTTGAGCCGGTGGCGAGGCCGGGTTCAACCGGCGGCCCTGCTCCCCCCGCTCATTTCTTCCCGGGCCAAAACCGCGCCCCTTCAGAAAGTTCCAGGAGTCTCTCGCCATGGCCGACGATGGCGGCGGCCGCGTCGACCCGGGTCAGCGCCGCGTGTTTGCGGGCCAGGGCCGTGGCGGCTGCGCCGTAGCGGGGCTCCGTCAGCAAGCGGGACAGGGCCTCCCGAATCCGCGCCGCGTCCCAACCCCGGCGGACCCGCAGCCCCGCGCCGAGTTCCTCGACCCGCAGGGCGGTATGGAACTGCTCCAGCTGCTCGGGGATCAGCAGGAGGGGTTTGCCGGCCAAAAGTGCCTGGGTCACCGTGACTTTCCCGCCGTGGCAGACGACGACATCGCTGGACGCCAGGGCGGCGCCGATGGCGCCGGGCCGCGTTGCGATGCACAGGCCGGGGCGGCGCCGGCCGGTTGCCGCCTTGGCCGGCAGTCCGGGGGCGAGGACCAGACCCCGGCACGGCAGGTCGGCGATGGCCTGGAGGGCAGGAAGGCAGAGGGGCGAGGCCGGCTTGAGGTAGGCGAGGAGTTTCGGACCCGCTCCTTTCGGCCAGGTCGCCGGCGTCAGCCGGCCCCCTTCGTCCGGAGGTCGCAGGTAGGTCGCGGCGAGTCGATCCTTGACCAGATCGAGTTCTGGGAGGGTGAAGAGGAAGATGTGATCGGCGGCATAGAGGTCGGCGACGAAGCCGATGGGCGGCAGGCCGCGTTCCTCCAGCACCCGGTTGACGCAACTGACGACCAGCCCTTCGCTAGTGGCGGTGAGTGCCTCGCCCCGGGCCAGCCAGGGCCGCAGGCAGAGATCCGGCCGGCCGGGCTGGAGTTCCCCGAAGCCGGTGCTCAACAGGATCTTCGGCACGGCCAGGCCGCGGGCGGCGAGGAGGGCGGTGGGGGCGTATTCGCCAATGAGCAGGTCGGGCCGCAAGCTGTCGAGGAGCGATCGCCAGGCGGCGGCGAGGCTCGCCAGGCCGGTCGCGCTGCGATAGCCCCGATGTTGCAGAATGTCGGAAAAACAGACCGGCTCCTGTTCGGTCCGCAGCCGGGGGAGCCAGACCGGCGCCTGAAAGGTCGCGACGGGGAGGTGGCCGAGGAAGGGATGGGCCTGGGAGAGATCGGCCAGGACCAGGGAGACCCGCCAGCCCCGCTCCAGGAAGCGCCGGGCGACGGCGGCGATGGGGGTGAGGTGCCCCAGGCCCCCGCCGAGTTCCCAACAGATCAGGACGTGCCGCTGCGAACCTTGCGTCATAATCCTCCCATCCCTTCGCCACTCGCCGAAGAGCCCGGGGGTTCGGGGCTGATCAAAAATGCCCGGATGCAAGGCGCCGAAAATCCCGAGGAACAAGGCGTACCTGGAAGGTACGTCGGTGACGAGGGATGAGGGCAACGCCGCAGCTGGGCGTTTTTCATCAGTCCTTCAGCGGACACTGGTCCCTTCCTGCCAATACTTGATCAACGGATAGATGAAGAACTCGATAAGCCGCCGCCGGCCGACGTTGATCTCCGCGGTCACCCCCATGCCGGCGGTGACCGGAATCTCACGGCCGTCAACGGTCAGCGTCCCTTGCCGCGGTCGGACCAGGATTTCGTAAAGGAGGCCCCGCTCCGGGTCCTCGATGCTGTCCCGGGAGACCTGGAGGAGTTCACCGGAGAGGAGGCCGTATTTCTGGTACTCGAAGGCGTCGATCTTGAGGGAGACCTCCATCCCCGGGGCGATGAAGCCGACGTCCTGGTTGGAGACCAGCGCCTTGATGACCAGGGGGGCCGCGACCGGCACGATGGTGGCGAGCTTTTCGGCGGGGGTGACGACGCCGCCGACGGTGTGAACCAGCAGCTGGGCGATATGGCCCCGCACCGGGGCGGTGATCCGCTGCCGGCCGCTGCGAAACTCCGCCTGCTCGATGCGCCCGGCCAGGGCGACCTGCCGCTGCCGCTGGTCCGCCGACTCGGCCAGGAGTCGCTGGCGCTCTTCATCGCGCAGCAGAGCCATCTCTCCCCGGACCCGGGCGATCTCGGCCCGGATCTCCTCTCCGCCGTGCCCGGCCCGCGCCGCCTCGCTTTCGGCCTCTCCGGCCTCCTGCCGGGCCCGTTCCTGATCGTCGCGGCTGAGCAAATCCCCCACCGTCTCCACCCGGGCCAGGCGCCGGGCCGCCTGCCCGGCCCGCGCCGCGGCTGCCTGCTGCAGCCGCTCCTGCCCCGCCAGCCGCTCCTCCAGCCCCCGCAGCCCCTCGGCTTTGACCGCGAGTTCGGCGGCGAGGCGCGCCCGGGCCGCGCGGAAGAGTTCGGTCTGAAGCGTGAGCTGCGCCGCCGGATAGCCGCCGGGCGGCGGGGCGAAGCCGGAATTGGCCAGGAGCGCCGCCAGCCGCAGCAGATCGAGCTCAAGTTGCTGTCGTTCGGTCCGCATCGAGGCGAGTTCCGGATCGATCTCCGAGGGGTCGATCTCCATCAGCACCGCCCCCGCCTCGACCAGCTCGCCGGCCTTCACCTTGATGCTGCGCACCACCCCGGCGCTCAAGGGCTGCACGGTCTTCACCTCCCCGGCGGGGATGACCTTGCCGCGGGCGGTCACGACCACGTCGATGCGGCCGAGGACCAGCCAGAGGGTGCCGAAGACGATGGCGGCCAGGATCGTCCAGAAGACCATCCGGCCGAGGGGATTGAGGGGCTCGTCCTCGATCTCGACCAAAAGCGGCTGGAATTCATGGCTATCGCGGGACGGGCTCGGCCTTTTCATGGTCCCTCAGTGCTGCTGGGCGTGGAGGTGGGCGTAATGGCCCTGCCGCAGCAGCAGGGCCTCCCGCGTGCCGCTCTCGACGATCCGTCCCCGGTCCATGACCAGGATGCGGTCGCAGGCGGAGAGGGTGGAGAGGCGGTGGGCGATGATGACGGTGGTCCGTCCCTCCTTGATCTTCTGCAGGTTGTCGCGGATGATCCGTTCCGATTCGTAATCGAGGGCGCTGGTCGCTTCGTCGAAGATGAGGAGGCGCGGATTGGTGATCAGGGCCCGGGCGATGGCGATCCGCTGCTTCTGTCCGCCGGAGAGGGAGCCGCCGCGCTCGCTGACCTCGGTGTCGTAGCCTTCGGGGAGTTCGGCGATGAAGTCGTGAGCTCCGGCCAGCCGGGCCGCCTGGAGGATCGCCTCCAGCGGCGCATCGGGGCGGGGGAGGGCGATGTTGTCGCGGATGGTGCCGCTGAAAAGGAAGCTTTCCTGGAGCACCACCCCGAGGTTGGAGCGCAGCCAGAAGGGGTTCAGATGGCGCAAATCGAGGCCGTCGAGGTAGATCGCCCCCTCCCCGGGGATGTAGAGGCGCTGCAGCAGTTTGGCCAGGGTGCTCTTGCCGCTGCCGCTGCGGCCGACGATGCCGACGCATTCTCCGGGTTCGATGGCCAAACTCACCCCGTCGACGACCTTCTGGCCGGCGGGGGCGTACTGAAAGGAGACCTGGTCGAAGCGCACCTCGCCCTTGATCCGGGGCAGGGTGATGGCCTTCTCCGCCGGCACTTCCAGGGGGTGATTGAGGATGTCGCCGAGCCGGTCGACGGACAGCAGGGCCTGCTGGAATTCGTTCCAGAGGCCGACCAGGCGCAGCACCGGGCCGGAGAACTGGCCGGCGAACATCTGGAAGGCGATCAGTTGGCCGATAGTCAGCTGATTCTGCAGGACCGCCTTGACCCCGAGGTAGAGGATGGCGATCGTCATCAGCCGTTGCAGGGCGCCGGCCACCGCCCGGGAGAGGTTCCCCAGGTTGGCCAGCTGAAAGGAGGCGCGGACGTAACGCCCCAGGTGGTCTTCCCAGCGCCGTTGCATCGCCCCTTCGATCGCCAGCGACTTGACGGTCTGCATGCCGGTCACCGACTCGACCAGGTAGGAGTTGGAGACGGCCCCCATCTGGAACTTCTCCTCCAGACGCCGTCGCAGCTGCGGGGTGACGGTCAGATAGAGGAGGCCGATGACGGCCACGAAGGCCAGCGCCACCAGGGTGAGGGTGACGCTGTAGAGGAACATCACCGCCACGAAGACCAGGGAGAAGAAGAGGTCGATGAGGACGCTCACCGCCTTGTTGGTGAGGAATTCGCGGATGTTGTCGAGCTCGCGGACCCGGGCGGCGATGACCCCGACCTTGCGGGCCTCGAAGTAGCGGAACGGGAGGCCGAGGAGATGGCGGAAGAGCTTGGCGCCGAGCTTGGCGTCGAGTTTGTTGGCGGTGTGGACGAAGATGTAGTTGCGGGCGATATTGAGCAGGAGTTCGAAGAGGGCGATCGCCAAAAAGGCGACCGCGAGGACGTCGAGGGTGGTCAGGGTGCGGTGGACGATGACCTTGTCGAGGATCACCTGGGTGAAGAGGGGGGTCACCAGGCCGAACAGCTGGACGACGAAGGAGCCGAGCAGGACCTCGCCAATGATCCGTTTGAACTTGAGGACTTCGTGGAGGAACCAGCGAAACCCGAAGGCCGCCTGGGCTCCGGCCTGGCGGTGGCTGAGGATCAGATAGCGAGCGACGGTCGCCTCGAAGGCGGCCGCGGTGCTCTCCTCGGTCTTGTTGGCTGCCGGGTCGAAGAGGAGGAGCTTGCCGGCCTCCCCGTCGACCTTGAGGACCACCCGGTAGCGGCCGTCGTCGTCGATGGCGATGGCCGGCAACGGGTAGGCGGCGGCCAGGCTCGCCAGCGGCAGGGTCTTGAAGCGGGCGCGAAAGCCGAGCCGCCGGGCGATGCGCAGCAGCTCCTCCGGCGTCACCTCCCGGTCGCTGCCGGATTCCCGCAACACCGCGCGGGGATCGAGTGCGACCCGGTTGAGACGGGCCACCACCTCGAAGGCCAACAGTCCCGGCGTCATGTTCCGACCCCTTCCCGCCAGAGGCGCAGCCGTACCGCCTCGGCCCGGTGCCGCAGGCGCAGCAGATCGGCCTCCAGGGCATCATCGAGCAGCTCGATCTCCCGCTCCAGGGCGGCGACTTGGTCGAGCAGCCCCTCGCTCCTCAGCCGTTCGGTGGACTGCGCCGCCGCCGCCGTCGCCGCCTGGCGCCGGCGCAGATGGTCGGCATCCTGCGGGGCGAGGAGGGCCGCCTGCTGCAGGGACCCGAGCTCCCGCTCCAGTTCGGCCCGCCGCTGAAGGCGCTGCCACTCGGTGCGGTGCAGCTCTTCGTCGAGGTGGGCCAGCTGCCGGAGGTCGCGCCAGCCGGAAAAGAACTCCCACTGCACCGCCACCGCCAGGGTCGCGTCCCGTCCCCCCAAATTCTGCAGGGTCCGCCCGACCCGCTCCCGATCCGCCCCGTAGAGCCGGTAGTTGCCGTAGAGGCCGACGCTGGGGAGGAATCCCCGCCGGGTCGCCTGCCGCTCGGCCCGCAGCCGGGCCAGCTCCGCGTCGAAGACCTGCAATTGGGGGAGCTCCTCCCAGGGAATCTCGGCTCCGAAGCCTGCCTCCGCTTGGGACGGTGCGGGCCAGTCGGCGAAGCTCGTCCCCTCGGACGGATAGCTGTCGCCGCTCAGTTCGGTCAGCGCCGCCAGCGCCTGGCCCAGCTCCAGGCGCCCGTCATCGAGGCGGGTGAGGTCCGCTGCCAGTTCCAGCGCTGCGTCCTCCAGCCGGGCCCGGCCGACGGTCCCCGCTTCTAGCAGCCGCTGCAGGGCCCGGTAGAGGTCTTTGCGACGCTCGACGATTGCCGTCAGGGCGGCCGCCCGGCGCTGCGCCTGCAGGCCCCGCAGAAACGCCTCCTCGACCGCGAAGGCCACCCGCAGCCGTTCCTCCCGCCGCGCCGATTCCGCCCCGCGCAGCCGCTGGCGGGCCTGGTCGACCCTGGCTTCGCGGGCGCCGCCGTCGTAGAGACGCAGGCTGGCGTCGACGCTGAGGGAGTTGCGCCAGGTCGAGCGGTCGGTGGCGCTGACCGTGTCGCCGATCGTCACCGTCGTTCCCTGGCCGTCGAGGGCCCAGCCGTAGCCGAGGTCGTAACGCAGGGCCAGAGTCGGCAGGTAAAGGGCGGCGGTGGCGTCGAGGTCGATTTGCGCTAGGGCGATGTCGCTGGCGGCGATTCGCAGGGGATAGGAATGTCCCAGGGCCTGGTCCAAGACCCCGTCGAACTCCAGGACGGCGGCGGATGACGCTGCCGGAGTCAGCAGGAGCAGGAGGAGGAGCGACAAGGCCAGGGGCGCGATTCGAAGACCGGGCCGGAACGGACCAAAGGGAGGGCGCATCGTCATTGCACTCAAAAGCGGCGCCGGCCGCTAGGGTCGGCGCCGTGGCCAGGGGAAAAACGGGTCAGGCGTGCCAGGACGTGGCGACCAGTGTCAGCAGCGATTCGTTCTGCTGGACGCTGTCGAGGGAGGTCAGGGCGATCCCTTCCTGAACGGCGTAGGCCGCCATCTGCTGGATCAGCGCGTCGATGTCGACGGTGGTCAGCCGCCGGCCGTCGGCCAGCTCAAGCTGGTCGAGCTGGGCCGCCGGGTCGCTGAAGAAGTTTCCGACCGTCACCTGGTCGCCGCCGCCGCTGCCGATCTCCAGGTCGTTGCCGTTCCGGAAGAGGGCCAAGGTCGCAGGGTCGAGGCCGGCCCCGAAGAGGAGCCGGTCGAAGCCGTCGACGTCGGAGTTGGCGATGGTGTCGTGACCGTCGCCGGCGTCGAAGAGGTAGGTGTCGTTCCCCCAGCTGCCGCAGAGCCAGTCGTTGCCGAGGCCGCCCTTCAGCAGATTGTCGCCAAGGTTGCCGACCAGCCGGTTGTCGAGGTCGTTGCCGGTCCCGTCGAGGTTGTCACTCCCCGTCAGCCACAACTCCTCGACGTTGGCGGTCAGGGTGTAAGTGATGGCGCTGTGGACGACGTCGTAACCGCCGCCCTCCTCCTCGACGACGGTGTCGGTGACGTAGCTGATGATCGTCTGCGGCGGTGTCCCCCCGGCGCCGGCATCGTCGTCGCAATCCGACCCGTCCCCGTGCGGGTCCTTGACCTTCCCCGGAGGGTTCTTGTCATCCTTGACGGAGTGGGGCGCGCTGTCTCCAGGGTCGGAGGAAGCCGCGGCGATCTCCCCCCCGCCCTTCTTCCCCCCTTTGTTGCCGGGGTTGCCGGGCGAGGTGCCGGGGCCGTCGTTCCGGTTGGTGGCGTGACCGGGGGGCGGCGGGTCGTCGCCATTGCCGACCCCTTCGTTCCCCTTCTGCTTGTCCTTGCCGTTCCCGCAGCCGTTCCCGTCGTCATCCCCGTCGTCATCCCCGTCGCCGGTGCCGGGAATGACGGTGACCACGGCATAGCCGTCGACCAGGTAAACGTCGTTGCCGTCGCCGCCGGCCATGAGGTCGATGCCGGTCTCGCCGTCGAGATAATCGTTGCCGGTGCCGCCCTCCAAGGTGTCGTCGCCAGCCCCGCCGTACATGATGTCGTCGTCGGCGCCGCCGTAGAGGGTGTCGTTGCCGTCCCCGCCCAATAGCCGGTCGTGGCCGGTCCCTCCATCGAGGAAATCGGCCCCGGCGCCGCCGTCGAGATAGTCGTCGTTGCTCAGTATCCTTCCGCCGTAATCGTAGCCGCCGCCCGAGCCCGGGATCAGATGATCGTCGCCCCCGTAAAGATAATCGTCGCCGTCGCCGCCGAGCAGGGTGTCGTTCCCGGAACCCCCGTCCAGATGGTCGTTGCCGGCGCCGCCGTCGAGGAGATCGTCGTTGATGCCGGAACCGAAGGAGTAGCCGAGGCTGGCCGGATCGTCCCCGCCGTAGAGGGAATCGTCGCCGTCGCCGCCATAGAGTTGATCGTTCCCCGAGCCGCCGTCGAGCGTATCGTTGCCGCCCAGACCGTCGAGGCGGTTGTAACCCGTATTTCCGACGAGGCGATTGTCCAGATCGTTGCCGATGCCGGAGAGGTAGGCATCGCCGGTCAGTGTCAGCGCTTCGATCTCGGCTCCCAGGGTGAAGCTGGCGGAGCTTTCGACCCGGTCGTAGCCTTCGCCGGCGGTTTCGATCACCTGGTCGGCGCTGTTGCGAATCAGATAGAGGTCGTCGCCGCTGCCGCCGGCCATGACGTTACTCCCGCCGAATCCGTCGATCACATCGTTGCCGGCCCCCCCGGAGAGAAGGTTGTCGCCCAGGTTGCCGACGATCCGGTTGTCGAGGTTGTTGCCGCTGCCGGTGAGGGCGGCGCTGCCGGTCAGGATCAGGTTCTCCACCTCGGCGGTCAGGGTGTGGCTGGCGCTGCTGTAGACCAGGTCGGTCCCCTCGCCGACATGTTCCAGCACCCGGTCGAATTCGCTGTCGACGTAGTAGATATCGTCCCCCTGGCCCCCGGCCAGCAGGTCCGCTCCGGCATCCCCGGTCAAGCGATCATTGCCGGCTCCGCCGAAGAGGGTATCGTCTCCCCCCCGGCCGTACAGGAAGTCGTCGCCGTCGCCGCCGGACAGAAGGTTGGCGGCCTCGTTGCCGATGAGACTGTTGGCGAGTTCGTTGCCGGTGCCGTCGATGGCCGCGCTGCCGGTGAGGGTGAGGTATTCGAGGTTGGCGCCGAGGCTGAAGCTGACCGAACTCTTGACGGTATCATACCCCTGGCCGAACCCTTCGCTGACGAGGTCGCCGAGGTTGTCGACCAGGTAGGTATCGTTGCCGCTCCCCCCTTCGAGAAGGTCGGCCCCGAGGCCGCCGTCGAGGAGGTTGGCGCCGCTGTTGCCGGTCAGGTGGTTGTCGAGGGCGTTGCCGGTGGCGTTGAGGGCGGCGCTCCCGGTCAGAATCAGGTTCTCGACCTCGCTGCCGAGGGTACAGGTGAACCCGGCCTCGACGGTGTCGATCCCCTCGCCGGCGACTTCGACGACGACATCGCCGGCGGTGTCGAGACGGTAGGTGTCGTTGCCGGCGCCGCCGACCAGGGTGTCGCTGCCGGCGCCGCCGTCGAGAAGATCGTCGCCGTCGCCCCCTTCGAGGCGGTCGTTGCCGGCCTCGCCGAACAGCCGGTTGGCGCCGGCGTTGCCGACCAGCAGGTTGGCGCCGGCGTTCCCCCAGCCGTCGAGGTCCATCGTCCCGGTCAGCACCAGCTCCTCCAGCCCGGCGCCGAGGCGGTAGGCGATGGAGCTTTCGACCCGGTCGGTCCCTTGCGCGTAGCCATCGATGATCTGGTCGCCGGCATCGTCGACGAGGTAGGTATCGTTGCCGTCGCCGCCGGCCATGAGGTCGGCGCCGCTCCCGCCGTCGAGGATATCGTCCCCCCCGCCGCCGTCGAGGGTGTCGTCCCCGGCCAGCCCTTCCAGCCGGTTGGCGCCGGCGTTGCCGGTGATCCAGTTGGAAAGCTCGTTGCCGGTCCCGAGGGTCGCGGCGCCGGTCAGGGTGAGGTTTTCGAGGTTGGCGCCGAGGGTATAATCGACCCCGGCGCGCACTTCGTCGGTCCCCTCGTCCAGAAGCTCCACCACCTGGTCGCCGGCGTCGTCGACGAGGTAGAGGTCATCCCCGGCTCCGCCGCGCAGCAGGTCGGCGCCGCTGCCGCCGTCGAGGGTATCGTTGCCGGCCTTGGCGATAATCGTGTCGTCGCCGCCGAAGCCCTGCAGCCGGTCGGCGACGCTCGTCCCTTCGATGGTGTCGTTGCCGTCGCTGCCGTTCAGGTCGAAGCCGAGGGCGAGGAGGTCCTGGTAATTCCAGACGGTGCCGTTGGCGAATTCGAAGCGGTCGATGGCGACCTGGCCGAGGACGTCGTCGGGGTTGAAACCCTCGATGTGGATGGCGTCGCCGGCGCTGCCGGTGCGGATCAGCAGCGAGCCGAGGCCGAGGGTGAGGCTGCCGGTGGAGATCCCCGCGCCGAAGCGCAGGGTGTTGCTGCCGGTGTCGTCGATGGTCAGCAGGCCGTCGCCGGGGTTGTAGAGGTAGGTATCGACCCCCGCGCCCCCCTCCAGTCGGTCGTTGCCGCCTCCGCCGGCGAGGAGGTCGTCCCCGTCGCCCCCCTGGAGAAGGTCGTTCCCCGCGCCGCCTTGGAGGATGTCGTCGCCGTCGCCGCCGGTGAGCCGGTCGTTGCCGGCATTGCCGTACAGGGCATCGTCGCCGTCGCCGCCGTCGAGGACGTCGTCCCCGGTCTCGCCGCTGGCGTCGCCGTAGAGGATATCGTTCCCGGCGCCCCCGGTCAGGAGGTCGTTGCCCGCACCGCCGACCAGGGTATCGTCGCCGTCGCCGCCGTCGAGGACGTCGTCCCCTTGCGCGCCGATGACATCGCCATAAAGCTGGTCGTTGCCGCTGCCTCCGGCCAGGACGTCGTTCCCCGCGCCGCCGACCAGATAATCATCGCCGGCGCCTCCGTCGAGTTGGTCGTTCTCCTCGTTGCCGTACAGGGTGTCGTTGCCGTCCCCCCCGTTCAAGGTGTCTCTGCCGAGACCACCGTAGAGGGTGTCGTTATCGGCCTCGCCGTTCAGGACGTCGTCGTCGCCGCCGCCCGACAGTTCATCGACGCCGCTGCCGCCGAAGAGGTGATCGTTGCCGTCGTTGCCATAGAGAAAGTCGTCGCCGTCGCCGCCGAGGAGCACGTCGTCCCCGACTTCGCCGTAGAGGGTGTCGCTGCCGGCCCCGCCGTCGAGTTCGTCGTCGCCGGCGCCGCCGGCCAGATAATCGTCGCCGTCGCCCCCCCGCAGGAGGTCTCTGCCGCCGAAGCCGAAGAGCCGGTCGTTGCCGGCGCCGCCGTCCATGGTGTCGTTGCCGTGCAACTCCTCCGCCAAGCTGGCGGCATCCCCCTGGAGTTCGTCGTCGCCGGCCCCGCCGTCGAGGGTGTCGTCACCGGCGCCGCCGACCAGAAGATCGAGTCCGTCGTCACCGGCCAGGGTATCGTTGCCGCCGCCGCCGTAGAGCGTGTCGTCGCCGCTGCCGCCGGCCAGATCGTCGTCCCCCTGGAGTTCCAGAGCCAGCGCCTCGCTCGGATGGTTGTCGCCGTGGAGGATGTCGTTGCCGGCCCCGCCCCGCAGGATATCGGCTCCCGCGCCGCCGATGAGGAGGTCGTCGCCGTCGTCCCCGAGCAGGGTATCGTTCCCCCCCTGGCCGAGGATCTGGTCGTTGCCGTCGCCGCCGGAGGCATAGTCGTCGCCGTCGAGGGAGGCCAGCAGGTCGGACTGGGAGTCGGCCCAGATCAGGTCGTTTCCCGCCCCGCCGAAGAGTGTGTCGGCCCCCGCTTCGCCGTGGAGTTCGTCGTTGCCGGCGTCGCCGTCCAGGATATCGTCCCCGGCGCCGCCGGCGAGCCGGTCGTCCCCGTCCCCCCCCGACAGGAGGTCGTTCCCCTTCAGGCCGTAGAGGAGATCGTTCCCCGTCCCGCCGAGGAGCTGGTCGTTGCCGTCGGAGCCGACCAGATGGTCGTTCCCGGCGCCGCCGTCGATAAAGAGCTGTCCGACCCTCTCCACCGGCCGGTGAAAGGTCCAGCCCACCAGCCCGTCCGGCAGCTCGACGCTGCCGCTCTCCCCGCCTTCGGAGTAGTCGATCCGGGCGGAGAGGGTCCGCGAACCCTCGTCGTAGGCAAATTCGAAGGCATAGTCGTAGTCCCCGTCATGGAAGGTCGTCCCGTTGAAGGCGAGGAGGTTGGTCGCCTCGGGGCCGAGGTCGACCGCGGCGCCGGGGATTCTGCCGTGGAATGGATTCAGGTAGCCGTCGGCGGCGAGGGCCGGTGGGGCGATGAGCAGCCCTGCTTCGTTCAGGGTGACATTGACGAAATCGTTCAGCCAGCGGACGAAGAGGGAGTCGGCCCAAAAACCGGCGGCACCCGGCACCGGCAGGTCGAAATCGGGGCTGTTCCCCCAGACCACGTCGTCGCCGGCGCCGGTTCGGATGACCGAGGACCCGCCGACATCATAGACCCGGTCGGCGCCCCCACCGGTGGAAATGGTATCGTCCCCCCCGCTGCCCATCACCTCGTCGTCGCCGTCGCCGGTGACGATGTCATCGGCTTCGTTCGAGCCGGAGATGCGGAAGGCCCGGGTGCCGTCGACGGCGGTGATGCGGGCGGCGCTGTCGTCCTCCTGGTAGCGGCGATAGACGGCGGGGCCGCCGGCGAGATCGACCAGCGGCAGGCCGGTCGCCGCCGCGTCGCGCAGGGTAATGCCGTAATCGCCGCTCGCGAAATCCTCCAGGACCACCTGTTTGCCGTCGCCGAGCTGCAGGGTGAAGGGGGAGTTCAGCGTCGCCAAAAGGCCGGTGGCGAGGTTCTCGTAAAGCCCGTCCGCGCGTTTTTGCCAGGTGCCGCTCAGGGTGTTGCCCTGCTGGTCCTTGATGATGGCGAGACCGTCTTCGTCGAAGAGATGATCCGTTCCCGCGCCGACGATGAAGGTGTCCATCCCGGCGCCGCCGTAGAGCCAGTTCTCGCCTGTCCCGCCGGCGAGTACATCGCCTCCTCCCTCGCCGTAGATATGATCGTCCCCGGCGCCGCCGGTGATGAAATCGACTCCGCCGCCGCCCCGGATCTCGTCGATGTTGAGGGCGATGGTGCCGCTCAGGTCGATGGTGTCGGACTGACCGGTGCCGGCCAGGATATTGATCCCCGTGCCGCCGTCGATGAACTCGACGGAGTTGGCCGCGGTGAACTCATGCACACGGATGGTATCGTCGCCGGCGCCGCCGCGGATGATATCGGTGCCGTCGCCGCCGTTGAAGGTGTCATAATCCAAATCCTGTCCGATGACGACGAAGGTGTCGTCGCCGGACCCGCCGAGAAGGATATCCTGGCCTTTGCCGCCTTCGAGGTAGTCATTGCCCAGGCCGCCCGAAATGGAGTCGTTGCCGCCCATGCCGTAGAGATGGTCGTCGCTGTCCCAGCTATCGCTGCTGATCATTTCGCCTGCGTCGCTGCCGAAGATGTAGTCGGATGCGCCGTTAATGGTGCTGAATTCGTCGTAAGAGTCCAGAGTTTGGACGGTGATGCTCTTGGCGATATCGGTAAAATTAAGGTGCTTGTCGGATGAAGAGGCGGCGGCAGGGTGGGTGAGCTGGTAGAGGAACAGGGCGCGGTCGTCCCAGTATTGGTCGGAAATCTCCGCCAAACTCTGGTCGCTGACTTCGGCATGGGTGGAATAGTCAATTCCTGTCACGACAAATGAGTTCAGGTGCAAAAGGGCATAGGCGTGGGCCTTGTCTCCCTTGGCCAGATTTGATAGCAAAGCGTTGGCCTTTTCGCCGAGGTTGAAAAGTTGCAGGTCAGTCCTGCCTGTTTCTGCTAGCTGCTGAGCTATGGCCACTGTGCCAAGGGATGAGAGATCGACTGCACCGACGATATCGCTAAGTGCGAGAAGAAAATTTCGTACCGGGTCGTCCCCGGGAACGAAGGACAGGGTTGAGCTCAAGGAGGTGTAGTCCTCTTGTGGGAGCAACGGGAGTAAACTATTGTAAACAGCGATGCCCTGATTAAGATCTGCGATCCCGTGAGCCGTAAACCCACCGAAGGAGCCACCGTTATAGTCCATAACAGGGTTAAAGCTACCGATGAGGCCGCCGACGATATCAGTTATTTCACCAGAAACGAGTTCCTGAAAATCCTGGCCGACGGTAACAACATTGACGTTGTCGGTAACGATGCCGGTGACCGTTTGGGTGGAATTGAGGAATTCGGCAAACCTGTCCGGGTCGATACCAAGAATCTCTGCCATCAACTCCGTTTGCCCCGTTTCCATGGTATCGGGGGGCACCAAGCTTTCACCTATCTGAGTGAAAATTTCCGTAAACGTTCCACGGATAAGGCTTCGTGAACTAAGGTGAACGCTGTGAGAAGCCCTACCCAGTAATCGTCGTGATTGGCTTCGCCGAAGTTCTGCTTGAACAGTCGAAAGCGGACCGACTTCTTCTACGTAGTTTTTGGGTTTGATAATTACTGGACAAAGCGGGATGAAGTGAGCATC